>NZ_JAPJNQ010000005.1:0-37882 GCF_030826625.1 Corynebacterium sp.
ACCCGTGCCGCTGCCGTGAAAGGGCAGTGTCCTAGGCCGCTAGACGATGGGGGCTAGCGTGTTCAACACCTTGTTTCCTTGGTGTCGGCGACTTGCAATACATTAATACATGTCTTGATGTTACACAAAACAGCAGGCAGAAGGCAGTTTTTCGCGGCTTGTATGTACGTTATAGCAAGCAGTAATCTACACATCATGAACGCCGCGAAGCCTGCAGCACAACAATCCGACGAAAACTGCCCATGCACCCATCACGAACATGGCTATAGCGTCGACAAGCCGCGCTATCTCTCGCGTTTGCGCCGCATCGAAGGTCAAGCCCGCGGCATCCAACGCATGATCGACGAGGATCAGTACTGCATCGACATCATCACCCAGATCTCCGCGATCACCTCTGCACTAGAGAATGTCTCGCTGGATCTGCTCAACGACCACATCCATTCGTGCGTGGCCGATGCCGCGACCCAATCCGGGCCGCAGGCAGAAGCCACACTGGACGAGGCCATGAAGGCCATCCGCAAGATCGTAAAGAGCTAGCTAGTTCAACAGCGCGACAGCTTCGGCGTCGTCAAGTTCGACGATCGTGGCGGTCTCATCAGTGGTCAGTTGCGGTATCGCGGCGTCGTCTGGAGCCACCTCGGTAACATCCAGGACTTCCGCATCGAACGGCCTAACGTCAACATCTGGTACCGGTGCCGAGCGCAGCGCACGAGGCTGCATTGTGTGAGCACCCTCAGTACCGTCAGCACCCTCAACGCCGTTAATACCAAAGAATTTATCCAGCCCGCGCACATTGAATTGCGTGGAGTTATAGCGCGAATTGTCCGAGGTGTTCCATTGCGAGATCACCAAATCCAGGTTATCCAGGGTCGAACCGGGCGTGATGTAGCCACCATACGGCTGCGAGAAGTTATCCGGCCCCTGTGGCTGACTCCACGGCCCGTTGCGCACGATGGTCGCCACCGGCACACGGTTCCAGTCGGTCGCCAGCTCGCGGGAAATACGGACCTCCACGGCCAATGTCTGCTCGTTGAACATTGCCAGCACCCAATGACCTTGGATATAGCGCAAAGACATTTCTCCGGCCTGTACAGGCTCGCTGAGCACCGGGTGCAGGGTTCTTGTCGACGCCAACTCCCACTGCCCCGTCCGCGGGTTGAAATGTTGCCAGGCGCGCGGGTTGGTCAGCTCGCCAGGCTGCATGCGGCTCAGGTACACGTCGTGCTTGCGGCCAAATTTCGTCGACACCTGATAGATCCAGCCATCCGGGCCTTGCTCCCAGGACAGCAGCTGCATTAGCCCACCCTTGTAGCCGCCTTCGATCGTACCGACGGATTGCCAGGTCGCGCCGTGGTCGACGGATTTCCAGATTTGTGTGTGCGTGACATTTCCCAATGGTTTATTCCACATACCTTGCATGTACAGGGTGCCATTGAGGTTGAGCAGATCGGATGGGATCACGGTCAGACCGTTATTGCCGTGGGAATATTGAATCAGCTGTTCAGCTTTGGCGCCGTCATTCAGTGGCTTCAGGATTTCAATGCGGCCGTCCGGGGTTTTCTGGGCGACGACACCAACCGGGCTCATCCATTCGCCTTGCCCAAAACGCTGGCCACGGAAAGAATCGCCAAATACCACCGCAAATTTCTTACCTGGGGTGATTTCACGCATGATCCCCAGGTCACCGGAATAAAAACCGGCGGCATCGGACTTGCCGACGCCGAGCAGATCACCCAACATCGTGACGTTGAAATCTTGACGTGGCTTATGCGGCTGTTCCGGCTGACCCGGTTGCCCTGGTTGCCCCGGCTGACCAGGCTGTTCCGGGCGTTCTGGCTGTGGTACCGGACCCGGCTGCGGTGCCGGTTGTGGAGCTGGCCTGCTACCTTGCCCACCTCCATTGGAGGAACCGAATGATGATTGCGCGTGGGCTGCTACCGGATTTACACCAGATCCAAGTCCAAAACTGAAGCTCAATCCCAGTGCGATGAGCAGCACATATGGCCGCTTTTTGCATGAAGGCCGCTGTGCGCGGCGTGGTTTTGTCATAACCAGCAATATAGACCACCACCCACCGTTGCCGTATACCCCATAGGGGTATAACATGGGACGTATAGAGTCCCCATAAAGATTGTTCCAACAGAAAGGCTCACAATGTCGACCAAGAACGCATCCAATCCAGCAGCAACCTACAAAGTCACCGGAATGAGCTGCGAGCATTGCGAAAAAGCCGTGCGCGAAGAAGTATCCCAACTGTCCGGAGTTTCCGGCTTAGATGTCAGCTCCGCCAGTGGCGTACTCACAGTGCACTTCCACGAAGGCGCAGAAAACCCTGCTACTGATCAGGACATTATCGCCGCTGTCGATGAAGCCGGCTACACCGCCGAACGCGCATAACACTGCACATAAAACTGCGCACTCGACACCGCGAAAACAATGCGCAAACCATGCGAAAGCAACACGCAAACGATACGAAAACAATGCGCGCAAAGGAGCATGTCCCACTATGCCCACTCCGACACCATCGTCACCGTCCCCGATCAACGCTGCGTCCAGAGCCAGCGCTACAGCCTCAGCCAGCTCTGCGGCCACTATCGAGCTGAATATTTCCGGCATGACATGCGCATCCTGCGCGGCACGCGTCGAAAAGAAACTCAACAAGCATGACGGCGTGCAGGCACAGGTCAACTACGCCACGGAAAAAGCCACCATCACCGGCGCCGCAAACACCCTAGACGCCGACGCGCTGATCGCCACCGTCGAAAAGACCGGCTACGGCGCAGAACTCATCCCGGATACCACTACGCCGGGCTCGCAGGCCCCGCAGGATGCGATGGCCGAAGCCGAGCTGGATTCTTTACGACGCCGCCTCATCGTCTCAGCGGTGCTGTCGGTGCCCGTCATCGCGCTGGCCATGGTCCCGGCCTGGCAGTTCGACTACTGGGGCTGGGTCTCCCTGGCGTTGACTCTCCCAGTCGTGCTGTGGGCCGGGCGGCCGTTCCATAAGGCGACGTGGCAAAACCTCAAACACGGCAGCGTGACCATGGATACGCTGATCTCGCTGGGCACCTCCTCGGCACTGGCATGGTCGATTGTCGCGCTGGTTTTCGGTTCCGCGGGTGCGGCCGGGATGCGCCACGGCTTCGATTTCACCATCTCCCGTGGCGACGGGCTCAGCCACATCTACCTCGAAGTCGCCGCTGGCGTTATCACGTTCATCCTGCTGGGACGTTATTTTGAAAAGCGTTCGAAGCGCAGCGCTGGTTCCGCCCTGCGTGCGCTGCTGGATCTGGGTGCCAGTGAAGTCACGGTGCTGCGCGATGGCAAAGAGACAACCATCAGCATCGATGAGCTGACCGTCGGCGATGAATTCGTCGTCCGCGATGGCGAAAAGATTGCCACCGACGGCGTGATCGTATCCGGCCACAGCACCATTGATACCTCAATGCTCAGTGGCGAATCCGTTCCGGTGGAAGCCGGCCCGGACGATACCGTCGCCGGCGCCACCATCAACGTCGGCGGCGGCAAGCTGGTGGTGCGCGCAAGCAAAGTCGGGAAAGACACCCAGCTGGCTCAGATGGCGCAGATGGTCGAAGACGCCCAGTCAGGCAAGGCTTCCGCGCAGCGTCTCGCCGATAAAATCGCCGGCATTTTCGTCCCCGTCGTCATCGTGGTCGCGGTGATCACGCTGCTTGCCTGGCTTGTCATCGACGGAGACCCGGCCGCGGCGTTCACTGCAGCCGTCGCTGTGCTGATCATCGCCTGCCCGTGCGCGCTGGGTCTGGCAACCCCCACTGCCTTGCTGGTGGGTACCGGCCGTGGCGCGCAGATGGGTGTGCTGATCAAAGGCCCGGAGGTACTCGAACAGTCCCGCGGTATTGATCGCGTTGTCCTAGATAAAACCGGCACCGTCACCACGGGTGTCATGGAGCTTGCCGACGTCATCACCGCCGAAGGCATCGACCGCGACGACCTGACGCGCGACGACATCCTCCACCTAGCCGGCAGCCTAGAGCACGAATCCGAGCACCCGATTGGCCGCGCGATCGCCCGCGCAGCCATAAACAACCGCGACGATGCCACGCTGAGCGAGGTCAGCGATTTCGAGTCCATCCGCAGTGCCGGCGTGCGCGGGGTGGTGGACGGGCGCACGGTAGCCGTCGGCAAGCCGAGTCTGGCAGACAACGAAGACCTGGGTGTGCTGCAGCAGCCGTTCGTGCAGGCGCAGAAGCAGGGACACACCGCGCTAGCCGTGCTTGTCGACGGCGCCCCCGTCGCCGTGTTCACCGTCGCCGATCGGGTCAAAGACACCAGCGCTGCGGCGATCAAGCAGTTCCGCGAGCTCGGCATTGAGACGATGCTGCTGACCGGCGATAACCAGGCGGTGGCGGAGACCGTGGCACGTGAAGTCGGGATCGACCACGTGAAAGCCGAGGTCATGCCGGAAGACAAGGTCGCGGTGATCGAGGGTTTTCAGGCGCACGGATACAAGGTGGCAATGGTCGGCGACGGCATCAACGATGCCCCTGCCCTGGCGCAAGCGGATCTGGGCATGGCGATGGGCACCGGCACCGATGTGGCTATGGAATCCGCCGACATCACCCTGGTGCGCGGCGATCTGCGGGCAGCCACCGACGCCATCCGGCTTTCCCGCCGCACGCTCGGCACCATCAAAGGCAATCTGTTCTGGGCTTTTGCCTATAACACCGCTGCTATCCCCTTGGCTGCTCTCGGCTTGCTGAACCCAATGCTGGCAGGTGCCGCGATGGCGCTGTCGAGCGTGTTCGTGGTCAGCAACAGCCTGCGCTTGCGTGGATTCGAGTCCACCGCAGATGCCGACGTGAGTGCCTAGCCCGCACTCGTCGGTGCCGAGCCCGCTTAACCCGTCGCCGGTAATCATGTCTGCCGGTCGTCATGTCTGCCGGTCGTCATGTCTGTGGTCCCGTTTTGCAAATAAGCCCCCTGAAACCGGACTTTTTCGCTCACTATTTGCAAAACAGGACCATACTCTGGGCGACGCCCCAACCAGACACACTTTTGGAGACGCGCACATTTTGCCGCACATCCCCATAACCTCGATCAAGAGCAAAGCAGATACAGCAAACCCCCTGATCAATTTCTTGACCAGGGGGTTTAACTGTTTTGTGGGCCCTGCGGGGGTCGAACCCGCGACCTTCGGATTAAAAGTCCGCAGCTCTACCAACTGAGCTAAAGGCCCAACAGCTCACCATCGTAATACAAAGCAAACATAAATAAAAATCACCCCGGCCAGGTGCAGAAACTGCACCAGCAGGGGTGTCGAGCTATCACGCCAGCCTAGAAACTGTCACCCCCACCAGGTGCGCACACACCAGCAGGGGTGTCGAGCAAAAGCTCAGCTTGGTTCAGGGATTAGTCCTGCTTACCACGCATATCGCCGTACTCTTCGAAGTTGCGCTGGAAGTTGAACGCAGTTTCCAGATCAACCGGGGTGTGTACGTGCTGCTGCTTCATCGCGCGGTCGAAGTAAGCCTGCAGCTCATCGCGGTAATCAGGGTGTGCGATCGCAATCATCTTCTCGGCACGGTCACGTGGGGTGAGACCACGCAGGTCGGCGTAGCCGTACTCGGTGATGAACACCATGGTGTCGTGCTCGGTGTGGTCGATGTGCGAAGCGAAAGGAACGATCGCGGAAATCGCGCCCCCCTTAGCCTGGGATGGGGAGATAAACGTCGAAATGTAGGCGTTACGGGTGAAGTCACCGGAACCACCGATGCCGTTCATCACACGCGAGCCCATGACGTTGGTGGAGTTGATGTTGCCGTAAATGTCGGCCTCAATCGCACCGTTCGACGAGATCAGGCCCATGCGGCGGATGACCTCTGGGTGGTTAGAGATCTGCTGTGGGCGCAGGATGATGTGCTCGCGGTACTTCTCTGCCTGGTCGTTCATCTTCTCTGCATACTCTGGCGACAGAGCGAACGAGGTAGCCGAGGCAACGGTCATCTTGCCGGCATCGATCAGGTCCAGCATGCCGTCCTGGATAACCTCGGTGTAGGCAGTGATGTTTTCGAACTTGGAGTCCAGCAGACCCGCCATCACAGCGTTTGGCACGTTACCGACGCCGGATTGCAGGATGAACTGGTCGTATTCCAGGCGTCCCGCTTCGACCTCAGCCTCAAGGAACTTCAGGAAGTTCGCGGCGATCTTCTCAGAGATCTCGTCGGGTTCGCTAAATGGTGCGTTGCGGTCTGCCGAATCGGTTTTGACAACAGCGACGACCTTTTCCTTGTCGATCTCGATGTATGGGGAACCAATACGGTCACCCACGTTGACGATCGGCACTGGAGTACGGTTCGGCTTGCGTGGGATCTGGTAGATGTCGTGCATGCCCTCGAGGTTTTCGGACTGCCAAGAGTTGACCTCGATGATGACCTTATCGGCGTTGTCGATCCACTCCAGGTTGTTACCCACTGCCGAGGATGGCACGATCTTGCCGTCTTCGGTGATCTTGGTGGCCTCAATGATGGCAACCTGGAAGCGACCGAAGAAGCCCTGCTCTACCTGCAGGCCCAAGTGGGACAGGTGAATGTCCTGGTACTTAGCCTCACCGGCGTTGAATTGATTACGCAGGTTTGGATCAGAGTTATAAGGGGTGCGGTAGTTAATCGCGTTGGCTTCTGCCAGCACACCATCACACTCAGGAGCGGTGGAAGCACCAGTGAACAGGTCGATCTTGAATTCTTCGCCCTTGTCGTGGGCAGCCTTCGCCTTGTTAGCGATCGCGGTAGGCAGCGCCTTTGGGTAGCCGGCGCCAGTAAAGCCAGACATACCGATCTTGTCGCCATTGTTGACGTGCGCCGCAGCTTGTTCCGCGGTAGTGATCTTGTCTTTAAAGAATTCGTTAAGGATACGGTCAGCCACGTTATCTCTCCTTGTTCGGAACTTCTCGTTCGTTTTCTAGGCACGCCGTGCAGTTGCATCCGAACCGAGACCACTCATGGGACCCAGGACGCAATTTCTGCGTAGCGCTTCTGCAATCACAGTATAGCGGAGGTCACTGTGATTGTGTTCATGCTGAATACTAATCCAGGTCATAGCCACAGCACGCTCACACCACATGTGCCTGCACACAAGCGCCTGCGTTTGGTGGATTCACCGTCGTTAGCGACAATAGGCCTGTGAGCTTAACGATCGGCCCCCACCAGCTGTCTTCCCCCGTCGTCCTGGCCCCCATGGCCGGGGTGACTAACGTTGCTTTCCGACGCCTGTGCCGGGAACAAGAAATCACGAAGACCGGCACCGTCTCTGGCTTGTATGTCTGCGAGATGGTCACTGCCCGCGCGCTGGCAGAGCGCAACGAAAAAACGCTGCACATGACCACCTTCGCGCCAGAGGAATCCCCGCGCTCATTGCAGCTTTATACGGTGGATCCCGAGTGGACTTTCAAGGCCGCGAAGATGATCGTCGAGCAAAATATGGCCGATCATATCGATATGAATTTCGGCTGCCCGGTACCGAAGGTCACCAGACGCGGTGGCGGCGCTGCCTTGCCGTATAAACGCCGCTTGTTCGGTGAGATCGTGGCAGCAGCCGTCAAGGCAACCGAAGGCACTGATATTCCGGTCACGGTGAAGTTCCGCATCGGCATCGACGATGCACACCACACGCATTTGGACGCCGGGCGCATCGCCGTCGACGAAGGCGCCCAGGCTGTCGCTTTGCATGGGCGCACCGCCGCGCAGCGTTATTCCGGCACTGCGGACTGGGAACAGATCGCCGCGCTCAAACAACACCTCGCGCACACCGGCATTCCGGTGTTGGGAAACGGCGATATCTTCAAAGCCTCCGACGCCTCCGCAATGATGGATGCCACCGGCTGCGATGGTGTGGTCATCGGCCGCGGCTGCCTGGGCCGGCCGTGGCTTTTCGCCGAGTTGTCTGCCCACCTGCGCGGCGAGGAGATCCCGAGCCCGCCGACGCTAGGCGAACTGACCGGTATCATCACCCGCCACGCGGAACTTCTTGCCGAACACCAAGGCGAAGACCGTGCCTGCCGCGACCTGCGCAAACACATGGGCTGGTATCTGCGCGGTTACCCAGTCGGCAGCGAGGTGCGCGCTCGCCTGGCAAAGGTCTCGTCACTGGCAGAGCTTGCCGACGAGCTCGCGCCGTGGGCAGATTCGCCCGCGCTTGCCGACGACGCCGATGGCGCTCGTGGCCGCCAAGGCTCCCCATCGAAGGTGGCGCTGCCGGATGGCTGGTTGGATGATCCACAAGATGATGCCCGCGCGCTCGCTGGTGCGGAGTCGATGAACTCGGGCGGCTAGTACCGGCGAGCCACAGAGTTTATGCAGCGTCAGCAGAGTTTATGCAGCGTCGTTTTTGCTGTTTGCGGCATAAACCACGTGGTTTTCCGCGATGTCGAAACCAGATTTTTCATAAACCCGCACCGCAGATTCATTATCTTTTTCGACATACAGGATGACTTCTGTTGCGCCTTTATTCACCATTTGTTTAATTCCCAGGCGCAGCAGGTGCCCAGACAAACCACGGCCTTGATACGCGCTAGCCAACGCGATCACGTAGACCTCACCGACGGCTTTCGCGGAGTCTTCGGCAGCGCCATGCCATTTCGTCCAGTGAAAACCCGCCAGAACAGGGCGCTTGTCGACGGCTGCGTCTGGAGCGTCGGCCTCACCAGCGCTAGCACCAGCCGCACCAGCACCAGCACCAGCAGTACCGACATCCCACAGAAAAATCACGTCCTGCGGATCAAACCACTCGGCTTCCATCGAGCGGTGCAACCGGTCGCGATCCCAACCGCCTTGTTCTGGATGCCAGGAAAACGCCTGGTTATTCGCCGCAATCCAGCTTTCTTCGACGTGCTCGGTGCCAAAGGCCTCCACCGATTCGCGATAATTCTTCGTCACATAACCGCCCGGGCCTTCCCCCGGCTGTCCTGCCTTCTCCAGCGCCTGACCGGTCACTGACATCACCAACAAGTGCCGCACGATCGCCAAACCACGCTGTTCTGCAATCGCTTGCGCCGCTGGCAGCTGCCCATGCGCCCATACCTGCAGCTTTTTGCCTTGCTTGTCGACGGCTTCTGCCAGGTGCTCGTACAAGCAGTTGCCATAGCCCTGCCGACGGTGCCCCGGCGCGATCACCAGCTCCGCGGAGATCTCCCCAGCGGATTCCTCGAGCCCGGCAAACCCAACGAGTTCGTCGCCGTTAAAAACCAGCACATGCTGGTGCCCAACCCGTGGATCAGTCAGCCCTGCGACGAACTGCTCAGACAGCGCAGCGAAACCGTCGGCAGATTCTGCCTGCCGCAAGATCTCTTCTGCCGCGGCGACGGTCTTCGGGTTCGCCTCGCTGCCTGCGAGGTCGGTGTGCTGAAAACGCAATTGTTCACAATTAGCCATGCCCCCACCCTAATACGGTATGAATGAGGAGTGTCGTCGATCGTCGTCAAGCGCAAAACCGCCCGCATCACAGCCGGGGCCCTGGGTATCGCCGGTGTCGTCGGGCTTGCCTGGGTGGGTGATACCGCAGTGGCCGCCAATGTAGAGCGTCAAATTTCCGATGCGGTGCATGAAACTTATGCTCCACAGGCAGGGACCGCGCTAGAAACCGCCCCCTCGGTGTATGTCGGGGGAATCCCGTATTTGCAGGCGCTGCTGTCTTCGCAAGTGCCCGTGGTGGGGGTTTCCGCGCTGGATGTCGAGGTTGATGGCGTGGGCATGGTGAACACGGGCGTGACGCTGCAGGGGGTCAAAGCTGAGGCCAACCAGGTGTGGTCTGGTGATTTCGTCGGCTCGAACGCACAATCTATGCGACGCACGCTGCGTCTTGATGGCGTGGCCATGGGGCAATGGCTGGGCATGAGCGATCTGACGATCTCGCACCCGAAAAACATCTCGCCTGGCGGTGGCACCGCGACCGAAGCCGTATTCCAGGGGCGTCCACCGGGGTTTCACGAGCCGGTATCGGTCTTGACGACGCTGCGGCTGGTCGGCGATGAATTTCAGCTGCGGCCAACCAAGATCGTGCAATCCTCGGTGCACCCGGAGGATGCCGACGACGATGCCCTGGCCGCATTCGATCTCACCGTCGATACCACGCAACTGCCACTGGATAGGGCTGCGGATGCCGTCTACCTAGAAGGCGGTTCGATCGTCTTCGAGGCCGTGCGCAACAACGTCATCGTACAGCCGGAACACCTCTCCCCGGTTGGCAACGCTGCGCAGCCGGGCAGCGCGGCTAGAAAACCCACTGAGCACGGCTAAAAGACCCACTGGAAGCTATAACTAGATCCGGAACAAGTCGCGCAGTACCGCCCACACACCGCGCTGTTGGACGGGGATGATCTCTTCCGGCGAGAACACCTCGATCGCATCCGGAATGCTGTTCAGCTCCACGGATTTCAGCTTGCCCTGGGTTTCGCCGTCGGCCTGAAAGCGCAGTTCATCCTCACATTCCAGGGTGATGCGGGTGGCGTCGTCGAAACGCAGCGTGCGAGCATCGGTGAACTTATTCAACCGGCCTGCGCTATCTGCCCCGAACAGGTGCAGTAGCCCAACGAATCCACCGAAACCACGCAGGTCGGTGAGCCCAAAGGTACCCAGCCCCTTATCGAAGGAATTGCGCGGGTTCGTGACCACCGGCAGTGGGCCCAAAAACGTCCACGGATTCGTATTCGAGGCGAATACCAGCGGGGCTTCGTCGATGCGCTGGGTTTGTCCGTCGGCAGATTCTGCCTCCGCGGTGATTTTCGGTGGGGCGTTCAGAATGCGTCGCCAAGCCTGATACGAGATGCGCAAATACCGCAGCGGAGTGGCCGCAAAGCCTTGTTCCCGCAGGCGGTCGATGCTGTGCAACACGTCCGCGTCGATGCCAATTCCGGCGTTGATGGCGAACCAGCGATCATTCCAGGTGCCGAGACGAATGCGGCGCCGCAGATTCTTCTTAATGTGGTTGACCAGCAGCTCTGTAGTGTGCACCGCATCGAGCGGGTAGCCCAGCGCGCGCACGAAGACGTTCGCCGAACCGGTGGGAATCACTGCAAGAGCTGGCACCTCCGATGCTTTACGACGATCATCGCCAACCTTGCCCAACAAACCGTTAACGACCTCATTGACCGTGCCGTCGCCACCGACGGCGATCACAACGTCGTAATCATCCCGGCTAAGCCCGCGCGTCATATCTTCTGCGTGCCCTGCATAATGGGTGAACTTGGTGATCAAATGCGAGTCATCGATGCTGCGCACCAAAGGGATGATGCGTCGGAACAACTCGTTGGTTTGCGAGGTCGAATTCGGATTAGCAATTAACAAAATGCGCACGAATGACTAGGTTAGCCCATGACAGCCACCACCTGGGCACATTCTGGGCATATTCAGCCCATTACACGCGGGGGCAGGCCACGGTAGAATTTACAATTATGACTTCCGAGGAGCAGAACAACCCGAAAGACCAGGTAAACCCAAATATGCGCCTGGATGGCAACGAAGCCGTCAACCTGGCCGAGCAGCAGGCGAAAAAGACCGCCCACAAGAACATCCCGCAGACGGGCTTGGGCGCGCTGCCAGTCCCGGATGACACCGCGAACCTGCGTTACGGCCCTAACCTCAACGACGGTTTGTTGGGAGTGCTGCCACTGATTGGTGTGTGGCGTGGCGAAGGCCAGGCGATTACTGCCGATGGCCAGCACACCTTTGGCCAGGAGATCACGTTCTCCCACAACGGCGAAAACCACGTGAAATACGATTCCCGCACCTGGATCATCGACGAAGATGGCAAGCCAGCCGGTGCTTCCCGACGCGAAACTGGCTACCTGCGTATCGACGGCAAGGATGCCATGGAGCTGACCTATACCTCCTCCGACGGCATCGTGGAGATCATGTACGGCCAGCCACACAACGAGCGTTCCTGGGAGCTGGAATCGGCTTCGACCATGGTCACCGAAACCGGCCCGAAGACGCTCGGCCCCGGCAAGCGTCTCTACGGCCTGATGCCGAATAATGATCTGGGCTGGGTTGACGAGCGCGTCACCGACGGCGAGCTAGCTCCATACATGTCAGCGCAGCTGCAACGCGTCGCAGGTTAATTGCACGCAGCTGTAAAGCGCGCGGCTGGCTCATTGCACGTAGCCGGTTACTTGCTTGACCCGCTGAGCCCCGCAATTGCGCGTGGCTGGGCTAGACGCTCAGCGCGCGGACAATGAGTTCCCGAATTTCTTCGTGGTTGGCAGGTTCGGGCAACGCCGTGCCACCGAGGTCGATCACTCGCACCGCGATGCGCACCGAAGAGACCAACCACACCGATTCCGCCTGGTACAGTTCCGCGACTGTAACCGGGCGGTTTTCGCATGCCCACCCCTGGTCGCGCGCATAGTCGAATACAGCAGCGACGGTGGTACCAGCCAGCACGTCGCCATCTGGGGTGACCATACTGCGCTTCCCGCTCGCAGGGTCGCACACCACCAGCAGCACCGTCGACGTTGCGCCTTCCAGCACGCGAGCAGCGCTTGCCGACGCGTCGCTTGCCAACGCGTCGCTTGCAGGCTCCACGAAAATCACGTCGTCGAAGCCGCGGGCTTGGCGCAGCGCGGACATCGTGGCCGCGTAGTTCACGGTTTTCGCCCCGACTGTCGTCGACCAGCCGCGCGGTGCTAACTGTGCGCGCACGCCATCACGGCGTTGCTGGAGCACAGAATCTGGCACCGGGATGATCACTAACCAGGCCGTCGGAGTCGGCCCCACATGCTGCTCTCCGGCATACGGCTGGCCGTCCTGGACCACCTGCTGCCCCGCATACGGCCCCACATGCTGCCGGCCACGCGAATACGTCCAGGTGCATTTCGCATCCGGCACCTGTGCACCCGCCGGAAACTGCTGCTGCCAATCCGCGACGGCCACCGCGGTCACCTCCTGCCACAAATCACGTTGCGGGACCGGCAAATCCAATCGCTGCGCCGAACGCTGCAACCGATCCAGATGGCGTCGCAAATTCGCGGCATGCCCCGCGCGCACCAGCACCGATTCAAAAACGGCTTCCCCGCGAGTAACCGCGGCGTCGTCCCAGAACACCACGGGCTGGCTAGGATCGTGGCGCTGGAAGGCTTCGGCCTGCACATCCAGGGTGTAGACGATGGGCTGGGCACGGGTCGCTGGAGACTGCTCACACATGTCATGGATTATGCCAAGGATCTGGCGCTACCATGGTGGTGTGACTACGCAATACCGTTCTGTACTGCTCCAGCGCCCGAACGCGATGGCTTATCAGGAAGATCCCCCACACGCGGATGTAGCCGGGGTGGCCTGGCATTATGGTGAGCCTCTGAACGAGCAACGGGCGATAGAATCCACCGGCGCGATCATCGACCGCTCGCATCGACGAGTATTAAAAGTAACCGGCCCGGAAGCCGCCGCGTTCTTGCATAACCTGCTTTCGCAAAAGCTTGACGACGTCAGCGCTGGCTGGTCTGGCTCCGCTTTGGACTTAGATACCCAGGGGCGCATCGTGCACACCATGGATATCGCGGTGAACAGCGACGATTCTAGTGACGACGACGGCGGCGAGCTGGCATTTTATCTGGACTGTGAGGCCAGCCAGTTTGATTCGCTGCGGGATTTCTTGCAGAAGATGATCTTCTGGTCCAAAGTCACGATCGACGAGGCCGAGCTCGCGATCCTGACAGTACTGGGCGGGCCTGCCGAACTCACGCTGCCATCGCAGACTATGTATTCGCGCAAGGTTTCGACAAAACGCACCGCTGGTGCCGCTAGTGCAACCGCTGGTGCCGCTGGTGCCGCTAGTGCAACCGCCGCTGCTTCCGGTTCTGTGACCACTACCGGCCTGTGGGCAACCAGCCGCACCGATATCGCGGTGCCCCGCGCAGAACTCGAGACTGCCACCGCGGAGCTGGAAAATTCCGGGCTGCAACTGGCTGGCTTGATGGCCTATACCGCCGAGCGCGTCAAAGCCTTGGAAGCGGAATCAGTAGATCTGGACGAAAAATCCATCCCGCATGAGATCCCACATTGGATCGGCCGCGGCGAACGCGTTGGTGCAGTTCACCTAGAAAAAGGGTGCTACCGCGGGCAAGAAACCGTCGCCCGGGTAGAAAACCTGGGGCGCAGCCCGCGACTTCTGGTTTTGCTGCACCTGGATGGTTCGGCGCCGACGATGCCCAGCCCGGGTGCAGAGATTCAAGCGAATGGTCGTCGCGTCGGCAAGCTGGGTACGGTGATCGACGATTGTGATTATGGCCCGATCGCTCTGGGTGTGGTCAAGCGCTCCGCACTGGATGCAGGACAGGTCAACATCGGTGATGTTGCAGCGAGCATCGACGCAGAATCTATCCCGGTAGAAGAGGGAGAAAAGGCAGGTCGCGCGGCAATTAACAAGCTGCGCGGACGTTAATTATCCCCCGGTGCAGAATTTTTTGCGGTTTTGCTCTATCCTGTAACACAGGACGAATAAAAAGCAGATGGGGCATCCGAATTCCCTGGATTGCCCTTAACCCAAAGGGGGTCATGGCTATGGGTCGAGGACGCCAAAAGGCAAAGCAGACTAAAGTTGCCCGGGAGCTGAAGTACAACTCCCCAGCAATGGATCTGGACTCGCTCCAGAAAGAGCTCGCCTCACAACCACCGGGACGTGGCTGGTCGGATGATTCCGATGATGACTACGACTCGGATCGCTACGAAGACTAGCCATTCGGCTTCCCGCGAAACCGCGGTAGCTGGGCTGTAGTTTTTCTACCCCGTTTACACCCCTTCCGGATATAGCAGGAAAACCACCTGCATTTCCGGAAGGGGTAGTTGTGTGGATATTGCAAGCCTGGGGATACTGCAAGCCCGGGACTAGACCAGAACTCCCGCAGGGCCACGGAAGGTCGCGGCCAGCCAGCCCCGTGACCGGCTAGAACTGTGGGTGTTCACCGTGCATGACGACGCGTGGCGCATCCGCAGCGTCTTCAACTGCGCGAACAGTGCCCAACTCCCAGGCGTCGATGTGGCGAGCGGTCAATACTGCCAGCGCACGGTCGCGGTCCTCCGGTGCGACGACGGCGATCATTCCCACACCCATGTTGAAGGTTTCTTCCATGGCTTCGAGGCTGACGTTGCCGGTTTCGGCGATCTTGCGGAAAATCGGGCCCGGAGTCCAGGTGGTGCGGTAAACGTCGGCAGCTAACCCTGCTGGGATTACCCGCTCCAGGTTTTTCGCCAATCCACCACCGGTGACGTGGCAGAACACCGAGACCTTGCACTCGGACATTAGCTCGAGGCAGTCTTTGGCATAAATGCGGGTCGGCTCCAACAATTCTTCGCCGAGGGTGCGGCCGAATTCTTCAATATGGCCATCCAGTGGCAGCTGGGCTTGTTCCAGTAAGACGTGGCGGGCCAGCGAATAACCATTGGAGTGCAGGCCGGACGATGCCATGGCGATCACCACATCATCCTCGTTGACTTTTTCTGGCCCGAGCACTTCGTCAGCCTCGACGACGCCGACGGCGGTGGCAGAAACGTCGTATTCGTTTTCCCCCATCACGCCTGGGTGTTCAGCGGTTTCTCCGCCCAACAGTGCGCATCCCGCGGTAACGCAGCCTTCAGCGATGCCACCGACAATATCGGCGACTTTCTCCGGGTATACCTTGCCGATGGCCAGGTAGTCCTGCAAAAACAGTGGCTCGGCACCGCAGCAGATCAGGTCATCCACGCACATCGCCACCAGGTCGATGCCGATGGTGTCGTGTTTATCCATCGCCTGGGCAACAGCTAATTTCGTGCCCACGCCATCCGAACCAGATGCTAGTAGTGGCTCGCGGTATTTACCCAACGCGAACAGACCAGCAAAGCCACCGAGGTCGCCGCGGACCTCCGGGCGGGTGGCACGCTTGGCGTGCGGTTTAATCAGCTCGACGGCTTGCTCACCGGCTTCAACACTCACGCCAGCATCGGCATAAGTTGGGGAATCCGGTTGTGCACCAGGCTGAGGAGAATTCGTCATAATTGTGTGTTGTCCTTGTATTTTCGTTTAATCGTATGCCGTTTGGTTGAAATCCCGGCTAGTTGAAATTCCGTTTGGTTGAATTTCCGCCGAGCTCTACGAGTTTGTACTGCGCGTCGAAGCCGCCGAAGCCGTCGAATTCGGCATTGCCGGGTTGCCCAACAGGGTGCGCACTGCGTCGGCATTGCTGTTGCCTTCTGGAAGCCCCAGTGGGTATTTACCGTCGAAGCACGCCGTGCACAGTTGCTGCGCCGGCTGCTCCGTGGCCGCCACCATCTCGTCGATAGAGACAAAGCCCAAGCTATCCGCGCCGATGGCCGTGCGGATGGTTTCAGTCATGCCCTCCAGCGAATCGTCCCCGCCGATGTTCGCGATCAACTCGGCCGGGGTGGCGAAGTCGATCCCGTAGAAGCATGGCCACTTCACCGGTGGCGAGGCAATCCGCACGTGCACCTCGGCAGCGCCGGCCTCACGCAACATCTTGATCAGTGCGCGCTGGGTGTTACCGCGGACGATGGAATCATCCACCACCACCAACCGCTGGCCCTCAATGACCTCGCGCAGCGGGTTCAACTTCAAACGGATACCCAACTGCCGTAGCGTTTGCGTCGGCTGGATGAAGGTGCGCTGCACGTAGGCGTTTTTCACCAGACCCTGGCCGAAAGGAATGCCAGATTCGCGGGCATAGCCCACCGCAGCGGGGGTGCCGGATTCCGGCACCGGGATCACCAAATCGCCATCCGCCGGGTGGGTCTGCGCCAGACGCTTACCAATCTCCAGACGAGTGGCGTTAACGTTGCGTCCACGAATCGTGGAATCTGGGCGTGCCAGGTAAACGTATTCAAAAACGCAACCTTTGTGCGTGGTTTCCGCGAAGCGCTGGGTACGCACACCGGCTTCATCGATAGCGATCAACTCGCCCGGTTCGATCTCGCGGATGAACTGCGCGCCGACAATATCCAACGCGCAGGTTTCCGAGGCCACAACCCAGCCGCGCTCCAAACGCCCCAGCACCAGCGGGCGCACGCCATGCGGATCACGAGCAGCATATAAGGTTTTGCCATCAGTGAACGTCAGCGAAAACGCGCCTTGTACCTTCGGCAGAAGCTGCGCGGCGGATTCCAAAACTGATTTTTCTTCGCTGACATCGTCGGCAAGCAACGCCGACATCACGGCCGTATCCGAGGAGGTATCCCCCTCAGTGATCACACCACGCTCTTCGGCCATGGTGCGAAGTTCCAGGTAATTGGTCAGGTTGCCGTTGTGTGCCAGAGCGACGTCGGTGCCGTTTTTCGAGGTACCGAACATAGGCTGCACGTTGGCCCATTCTTTACCGCCGGCCGTCGAATAGCGGTTGTGGCCGATAGCAACGTCGCCTTGGAGGGATTCCAGCAGGGATTCATCAAAAACATTCGAGACCAGCCCCATGTCTTTGAACACGAGCAGGCGGTCTTCCCCACCGACAGCCATGCCAGCGGCTTCTTGGCCACGATGCTGGATGGCGTAGAGGCCAAAGTAAGTTAGCTTCGAGACTTCTTGCCCCGGCGCCCACACTCCAAATACGCCGCATTCTTCGCGTGGTTTGGTTTCGCCGTGATCATCGAAATCATCATGATTAGCATGGTCAGTAAATGTTTTGGCTACCACGCAGTTCATCTTAACGGTTGCTGGGATAAACCGCTAACATCTGCCAGCAGGGGTAATTTTTCGCCACCGCCGCCGGGGCCAGGCGCGTGCTCATCGCTGTTTGATCTCTTTGTCTGATCGCTCTATCTGATTGCCGTATGTAATCGCGCCGTCTCATTGCTGTATCTAATCGCTGCACCACTTTAGAGCTTGACGACGGGCATCCACTGCGCAATCTCTCCGGCACGAGTGCCCGACGCTGTCGTTTCTGGCGCGCCCACCAACTCGTCCCAGCCGATGTGTCCGGTCGCCAAACGCAACCAAGTATGCGGGCTGGCCTCGACGACGTTTGGTGGCACTCCCCTGGTGTGGCGCGGGCCGTCAATGCACTGCACAGCGACGAACGGTGGCACGCGCAGTTCCACGCTATGCCCGGGAGCATCGGCGGCGAGTAGACGCGCGGTGTGGCGCACAGCGTCGGCAAGCTGGGAACGGCTGGGTTGGGCCACTCCAGTTGCACGTGCGGCCTCAGGGGAATCGGCAGCGATCCAATCCGCGATCGCAAGTACTGCCGCGCGGGCTTTGGCAGGGTCAGGTTTTTTCACAGAGTTTGACCTCAAAAGCTTTCTTTTAGCTTTCTTGCGAATCTTAATGCTTTGATACGAGTCGCCGGCAATCATGTCTGCCGGTGATCATGTCTGCGGGTAATCATATCTATGGTGTCTTTTTTACAAATAGTGGACGAAAAAGGCCGGTTTCAGGTGGCCTATTTGTAAAAAAGACACAATATTCTGGTCGACACCCCGACCAGACACACTTTTGTCGTTTAACCCGAAAAAGAAAACAGCCCCAACATGCATGGTCTTGCTAATGCATGAGGTGGAGGCTGTGTTTATATCAAGAACATTAGCAATCCGGAGCAATTACTTCAAAATGTGCGCTACGCACTGGCGAATTGTAGGCTAAGCACTGGCGACGATGATCCACACTGCCACCAAGTGGAAGATCGCGGCGATAATCGTCGCGGTGTGGAAGTGTTCGTGATAGCCATAAATCCGCGCGTTCCGGCCCGGCCATTTCAGACCATAAGCCACCGCGCCAACGGTGTAGACGATGCCGCCTGCCAGCAACAGCCACACCACGGCTGGCCCGGCGTTGGTCCAGAGTTGCGAGATCAGCGGCACGATCAGCCAGCCCAAGGTGATGTAAATGGCGACATCCACCCAGCGTGGGCGCGAAAGCCACAAGAATTTCATCACCGCACTGGTTATCGCACCGCCCCAAACGATGGCTAACAGCCACCAGGCTTCTGGCAGCACGATCAAACAAAACGGGGTGTAGGTCGAGGCAATGAACACCGCGATCATGGCGTGATCAGCGCGACGCCAGGCCTGCACGGTTTTCTGCCTGCCCCATGGAATACGGTGGTAGAGCGCAGAAACTGCAAACAGTGCGATCAGGCCGCAGCCATACACGGTCACACCGATCGCTTCCCACCATTCCAGGCGCATCCAAGAAAACGTGGTGAGAACACTGGCGGCCGCCAGCATAAGGATAGCCGCGACGGTGTGGAACCAGCCGCGAGTGACCGGACGGGGGCCGCGATCAACCATGAAAAAACTGCGCTGGACCAGTCGGTCCCCGTCAGCCGATCGTGCAACAGAAGAGGCGTTGTTCATCACGCCCCTTATTTTAGATTGAAAAATCCCGCCGCGGAAAGTTTGTGCGATCGCTGCACAACACAATCCGTGGCGGGGTTACAGCCGGGAACGACGCGCTTGCGCGGTCGAAGACTAGGTTTGCTCTAGTCGATGACTGAGTTCGCTCCCGTGGCGTTTCCGAAGAGGCCAGGCAGCGTGGCAGCCCACACGGTGCGCAGCTCGTCGACCGATACCGAAATATCCTCGGCGACTTTGAGCGTTTGCTCCGCGGTGGTCTGCCCGATCTCTGTGGCAGGAACGCCAGCTTTCTGCGCGGCTTCCAAGGTAGCGGCAACGTCGTTGGTGGCCACCAAGATGCGCGAGGCCGATTCAGAAAACAGCGCGGTGGCAGCATCGGCGTGCACAGCGGACAGATCCACCGTGGCACCGACATTGCCGTCAAAGCACATCTCTGCCAGCGTTTGCCCCAGCCCGCCTTCGGAAAGGTCGTGGGCTGCGGTAATACCGGCAGCTTCTGCGTTGCTCATAACCGCACCCAGGCGCTCTTCGTTGGCCAGGTCCACCTGCGGCGGCAGACCATTCAAACCAGCGCCCGTAACCTGTTGCCAGATCGAACCGCCGAATTCTTCCTTGGTCTCGCCCAACAGAACCAGCTTTTGTTCAGCCTCCGGACGGTGCCCAACGGACTTGCGCACGTCATCAAATACACCCAGCACGCCGACGACGGGCGTCGGCAAGATTGGCTCCTCGCCAGTCTGGTTGTAGAACGAGACGTTTCCGCCAGAAACCGGCAGCTTCAGCTCCACCGCGCCGTCGGCAAGCCCATGCACGGCTTCGCGGAATTGCCACATGACGTCGGTGTTTTCCGGCGAGCCAAAGTTCAGGCAGTTGGTGATCGCCACTGGGCTCGCACCCTTGGCGACGACGTTGCGGTAGGCCTCCGCCAGAGCCAGGCGCGCACCCATGTTCGGGTCCAGTTTGGTGTAGCGGCCAGAGCAGTCTGCAGAAACAGCCACGCCACGGTGGGTTTCTTCGTCGATCCGCAGCACGCCGGCATCCGAGTGCAGCGCATCGACGGTGTTGCCGCGCACGTAGCGGTCATATTGCTCGGTGATGAAATCGCGCGAGCACAGTGCCGGTGAGGCCAGCATCTTCTTCCAGCCTTCCAACAGCTGCGCGCCGGTGGGCTTGTCGACGCCGCCGAACTGCTGCAGCTCATCCTGCCATTCTGGGCGGGCGTACGGGCGCTCGTAAACCGGGCCTTCATCGGCCATGGTGTAGGCCGGCGCATCGACGACGATCTCGCCGTTGTGGCGGATCACCAGGTGCTTGCCATCGACGACCTCACCGATTTCCGCGCAGGTCACGTCCCACTTCGCACAGATTTCGCGGAAGCGATCGACGTTTTCTGGCGCCACGACGGCACACATGCGCTCCTGGGATTCCGATGCCAAAATCTCTGCAGCAGTCATGTTTTCTGCACGCAGCGGCACCGCATCCAGGTTGACTTCCATGCCGCCATCACCAGCAGCAGCCAGCTCAGAGGTGGCACAGGCCAAGCCAGCACCGCCCAAGTCCTGGATACCCACGACGGTTCCGGCGTGATAAAGCTCCAGACAGCATTCAATCAGAACCTTTTCGGCAAACGGGTCGCCCACCTGCACAGCGGGCAGCTTGCGCTCTGCGCCTTCGTCGAAAGACTCCGAGGCCAGCACGGAGACACCACCGATACCGTCCAATCCGGTGCGGGAACCGAACAGCATCACTTTGTTGCCCTTGCCCGAGGCAAAGGCGAGTTTCAGGTCTTCGACTTTCAGCTTGCCGACGCACAGCGCGTTGACCAGTGGGTTAGCCGCATAGGATTCATCGAAAACGGTCTCGCCGCCGATGTTTGGCAAGCCCAGCGAGTTACCGTATCCGCCGATGCCGTGCACCACTCCGGGCAACACACGGGAGGTATCCGGCGCCTCCGCCGGACCGAAGCGCAGCTGGTCCATCACCGCGATTGGACGTGCACCCATCGCCATGATGTCGCGGACGATGCCGCCCACACCCGTGGCAGCGCCCTGATAAGGCTCAACGTAGGAAGGGTGGTTGTGCGATTCCACGCGGAAAGTCACCGCGTTGCCATCACCGACATCGACGACACCAGCATTTTCACCGATGCCGGCGAGGATCTTTTCTGCCATCTGCTCGGTCATCGTCTCGCCGAAGTAGCGCAGGTGCGCCTTGGAGGATTTATACGAGCAGTGCTCCGACCACATCACGGAGTACATGGTGAGCTCGGCATCAGTCGGGCGACGGCCGAGGATTTCTTTGATGCGCGCGTATTCGTCGTCTTTCAAACCCAGCGCAGCATAAGGCTGTTCCTGTTCGGGGTTTTGCTGGGCTTGTTCGACGGTATCGTTGACGACTTTGTTAGCGGCGCCGTTGGCGACATGGGCCATGGGTGTCTCTCCTTAGAGCTTCTCGGTGCTCAAAGCATTGAGTGCGGAACGGAAAATGCCCAGGCCGTCGACAGAAGGCCCAGTCAAGGCTTCTACGGCATGCTCCGGGTGCGGCATCAGGCCGACGACGTTTCCGGCCTCGTTGGTGATGCCGGCGATGGCATTGATCGAGCCGTTGAAATTGTCTGTGTAGCGGAAAACCACGCGGCCTTGCTCTTCGAGTTCCGCGATGGTGGCGGCATCAGCCTGGAAGCGGCCTTCCCCGTGCTTGGCGGGAATCAAAATCTTCTCGCCCTGTTCGTATTCGCTGGTCCAGGCAGTGTTGGCGTTGACGACTTCCAGGTAGGTATCCACACAGTGGAAGTGCAGGTGCTGGTTGCGGGTCAGCGCACCTGGTAGCAGACCAGATTCAGTGAGGATCTGAAAACCGTTGCAGATGCCAAGCGTCGGCATGCCTTCGCGAGCTGCCGGGATGACGGCTTGCATGACTGGTGACAGGGCAGAAATCGCACCAGAGCGCAGGTAGTCGCCGTAGCTGAAGCCACCGGGAACGATCACGCCATCGACGTTGTGCAGGTCATTGTCGTCGTGCCACAGCTCGACCACGTTGGCACCGGCCAGGCGGGCAGCGCGGGCAGCGTCGACGTCATCAAGCGAACCTGGAAAGGTAATGACACCGATGGTTAGGCTCATTAACGCTCACCCCGGTCAGCAGCGGCGGAGGCAACTTCGGCGCTGGCAGCTTCGGCATCGCGCTCTTCGATAACGATCTCGAAATCCTCAATCACCGTGTTAGCCAGCAGCTTTTCCGCTACCGCCTGGATTTCGGTTTCGGTGACTGTCTCGTCGACATCGAGCTCGAAACGCTTGCCCTGACGCACCTGGCTAGCACCCGTGACGCCGATGCGACCCAGGGCTTGCAATACTGCTTTGCCTTGTGGGTCGAGAATTTCGGGTTTGGGCATGACATTGACTACGACTCTGGGCATTGCACTTCCTTTAGCGACTCGGAGTGTGGGCGTGCCACGGCATGTGGGCATGCCACCGTTTTCGTTGCCAGTCTAGCGTGAATGTCTAAAAGATAAATGCACGGGCTTGCGTTCTGGCCGGGGTTCGTCGCGCAAAAACTCTGCCAGGCATAGCGCAACCACAGAGCCCACCAGCGCGGTGAACGCCGCCCAGGGTAACCAGCGGTCGGATTCCCAGGCTGCCAGGGGCGGGAAGGCAAACAGTGCACAGACGGGAGTTGAATACAGCACCCAACCTTGGCCACGGGCTAAAACGCCTAATAAGGGCAGTACGATCAACAAAACGTAGTGGTCCCACAGGATGCCGCTGGTGGCGGTGAGCGTGCTAAAAATTCCCACTGTGGTGAGCTTCCACGGTTCGCTCGAGCGCCAAGCGATGCAGACCACCACGGCGATCAAAGCTAACGCCAGCAAGCGCGGCACCAAGCTGGTGACCAACGGTGGATCTTCCACGATGGAAACCAGGGCGTCGGGGTCCTCCACGGCGCCAACATTAATCAGGGAGGAAAAAGCACCATTAACGGGCGCGACTAATGCCGCAGCGTTGAGTTCTTGCAGGGTTTCCACCCAGGTGCGGAACGTGGCAAAGCCCAGGGAAACAATGGAAACCACCACCGCAGTAATACCAAAAAGCAGCCCGGCCACCCCGGCTTTGCGTGCGCGGGGGAAAAACAAGCAGATGATAACCAGCACCACCGGAGTGAGCTTGACGACGGCTACCGCGCCGAGAGTCAGCCCGGCGCGAACCGGGTGTATGCGTGCTGCTGCGAGTCCATAGGCCACCCCAGCGAAAATAAACGGAGTGGTTTGCCCCAGATACAGAGAAGATTGAAAAGACGTGGCTACCCAGCCCAATACAAGGCCTAAGGCCAAATACCCTGGCGGGATTTCATCTTCGAACCAGAACCGCCACGCTGACACAATGAGTACTACTAGGGCCCAACCGGACAAAACGGTGATCCAAAATACCGCAGAATCAAAGCTCAACAGCTTGGTAAGCCAGGACATCACCTGGGCAACAAACGGGGTGTGCACGAATGGGTGCGGGTAGGTTGAAACATCGGATTGTTCGTAGGTGTTGATCCAGGCTTCGCCCGTGATGAGGGCGAAGTCAGATTCGTGGATGGCGTAGAGGTTTTCGGTGTCGCCTTTCCCCACCAGCAAACCAGCGATCCACAGTGAGCCGAGGTCGCCTGGGTTTTGTGCCCCACGCACCAGGAGCGTAACGACCGCGCCGAAAAGTAACCCGGTGACGTGGTGATACCAGCGCACGATGGCCGAAGAATCCGTCGCAAATTCGGGCTTCCGATGGCGGGCCCGCCGTGGGGAGCTCGTGGAGACTCTCGTGGAGGCTGATGTAGTCATGATGTCACTAAGTTATCAGCTTTCACATAAATACTCAGCAGCCACTCACGCCTCAGCGAACCCCTCAGCAGTCACTCCTACCCCACCGAGCTATTCGGCCACCGGAGGTTTTTATTCCGTAATCCCCGTCGCCTTGTTGATCGTCCACGCGTATTCGAAGGCAGTCTGCTTCCACTTGCCGTAACGACCAGATACGCCACCGTGGCCGGCAGCCATCTCAGTCTGCAACAAAAACTCGCCGCCACCGGCAGTATCGCGCAGCTTCGCGATCCATTTGGCAGGCTCGACGTACAGCACACGGGTGTCGTTCAGCGAGGTCACCGCCAAGATGTCCGGGTAGTGCTGGTCAGTGATGTTCTCGTACGGCGCGTAGGAGGCCATGTAGTCGTAGTAGTCGGGGTCATGGAAGGGATCGCCCCACTCGTCCCATTCGATCACCGTCAGTGGCAGCTCTGGTTTCAGCATGGAGGTCAGCGGGTCGACGAATGGCACGATCGCCGCGATACCCGCGAAGCGATCCGGTGCCATGTTCGCGATAGCACCCATCAGCATGCCACCGGCCGAACCTCCTTCAGCGACCATCGTCTCCGGTGCGGAGAGCCCACGGGCCACCAGATCGTCGGCCACGTCGATGAAGTCAAAGAAGGTGTTTTTCTTCTTGTCCATCTTGCCGTCGTCGTACCAGCCACGGCCCATCTCTCCCCCGCCGCGCACGTGCGCGATGGCGAAGATCATGCCGCGATCCAGCAGCGAGAGCCGCGAGACCGAAAATCCTGGGTCCATGCTGGCCTCATAGGAGCCATAGCCATACAACAAGGTCGGCGTCGGCGTGGAGGTATCCAGGTCGGCGTGGTGGATCACGGATACCGGAATCTGCGTGCCATCCCGCGCGGTGGTCCACAAACGATAGGCGGTGTAGTTGCTGGCCTCGTAACCGCCGAGCACTTCTTGACGCTTCAGCAGCGTAAACACGCCGGTTGCGGGGCGATAATCGTACAGGTGGCTTGGTTGAATGAACGAGGTGTAGCCCAAGCGGATCACCGGCGCATCCCATTCTGGGTTTCCGGCGACACCGACGGTATAGAGCTCTTCGGTGAATTCGATTTCTTCAAAACTGCCCCAATCGCCGCTGGCGTCGGTGATTGCGTCCAGCATCATGATCGCCGCGCGCGGGATGGCGCCTTTGCGGTAGGAAAGCACCAGGAAGTCGCGGTAAGCATCGACGTCTTCGATGCGGGTTTCATCGTCATGGGCAACCAAAAACGGCAAGTCGCGTAAAGCAGGCAGGTTGTTTGTCGACGCCGCACCCGCAGCGTTTCCGTTACCAACACCACAGTCTTCCGGCACCGGCACCGGGGAAACCGCGAAGTTCGCGCCCGCGGTGTTGTGTGTGACGATCCAGTAGTCCTGCCCGGCGACGATCGCATGATCGACTTCGTATTCCACGCCCGGCTCGCGCTGCCACAAGCATTCAAATTCACCCTCGGGGTTGTTGTAGTCCAAAACCCAGACTTCCGAGGTGATCTTCGAGGAAGTGATGATCATCAGGTATTTCTCGGAACGCGTGGCTCCGACGCCAACGTTGTAGCGCTCGTCTTTTTCCTGAAACACCAGCACGTCTTCCGATTGCGGGGTGCCGATGCGGTGGCGCCAGACGGTATCGGGGCGCCAAGCTTCATCGACGCGCTGGTAGAAGATGTATTCCTCTCCTACCCAGCTGGCGCCGTAAAAGATTCCGGTGAGTTCGTCGGCAAGGTATTCGCCGGTCTGCAGGTCTTTGACATAAAGGTGAAAGCGCTCGTCGCCGGCGGTGTCCACCGAATACGCCAAATAGCGCCCGCTGGTAGTCACCGTCGAAGCGCCGAGGGAGAAAAACTCGTGGCCTTCGGCCAACGCGTTGAGGTCTAGCAGGATTTCTTCGCCGTCGACGGGCCCGTCTTCTGGGATCGCGGGTGGCGTCCACGGGTCGGTGCCTTCTTCGACGGGGATGCGGCAGGAATAGCCGTAATCTTTGCCCTCTTCGGTGCGCCCGTAGTACCAATAATCGCCCGCGCGGGTGGGCACGGACATATCAGTTTGTTTGATGCGCGAGGTGATCTCGGAATAGATATTATCCCGCAGGCCGGTCAAGTGTTCGGTCTGCGCCTGGGTATAAGCGTTTTCTGCTTTGAGATAAGCAAGCGTTTCTTCTGCTTCTTTCTCACGCAACCACTCGTAGTTATCGGTGAAGTCGTGGCCGTGGAAGCTGCGCGTCACCGGGTGTTTCGCGGCAACCGGGGCTTGTGCCGGCGCTGGGGTGTACGGAGTACGGGAACCAGTGTTATCCATACCGCAACATGATACTGCCTCCACAGCACACCCGACGTTTAACCAGGTGCGCTGGTGCGACGTGCACTGACCGGCTGAGGCGCGAGTTAGCTCGAGCTAGCTTAGTTTCCCAACCACTCGCTGAACTTCGCACCACTCAGGCGCTCATAGGCCTCGATATAGCGGGCGCGGGTGGCAGCGACGACATCATCTGGCAGCTGCGGCGGGATCGATTCGCCATCCCATCCGGAAGCATCGCTGGTCAACCAGTTACGCACGTATTGCTTATCGAAGCTGGGTTGCACCTTGCCTTCGGCGTAGGAATCCGCAGGCCAGTAGCGGGAGGAATCCGGGGTAAGCACTTCATCGCCCAGCACCAGTTCACCGTCGGCATCCAGGCCGAATTCGAATTTGGTATCCGCCAAGATTATGCCGCGCTGCGCTGCCAATTCCTGCGCACAAGCGAAAATCTCTACGGTGGCGCGGCACAGTTGCTCCGCGCGCTCGTCGCCCAGCGACGCAGCAATCACGTCAAAGCTGACGTTTTCGTCGTGCTCGCCCTGCTCGGCTTTCGTTGCCGGGGTGAAAATCGGGGTTTCTAGCTTGGAGGCCTCTACCAGACCGTCGGGAAGCTCTACCCCGCAGACCTCGCCGGAGCGCTTGTATTCCTTCAAACCGGAACCGGTCAGGTAACCACGGGCGACGCATTCGAAGGGCAGCATCTCTAGCTCGTGGCAGACCATCGCGCGGCCGAGCACAGATTCCGGGATGCGCTCGTCGTCAAGCGGGCCCGCCAGGTGGTTACGCACGCCCATGCGGGAAGCCAGCTCGTCGAAGAAGTACGCCGAGATCGCGGTGAGCACGCGGCCTTTATCCGGGATGGCTGGTTCCAGGGCGTAATCATAGGCCGAGATGCGATCAGAGGCGACAATCAGCAGCGTGGCATCGTCGATGCGGTAAATATCGCGCACCTTGCCAGTCGCGATTGGGGTGTAGGCAGAAAGTTCAGGGCGCATGGGTACAGCGGGGCCTTTCTTCAACGGTTGGGTGCGAGAGACTTACTGCGGCGGGTGCGAGCACCTCCGCCGCTGGCAGCTTTAGAGAATCTCGCCGGGGCGGTAGTTGGCGGCATCGGGGTGCTCACTGCGCAGTGCACTGACCCGCGCGAGCACGCGTTTCACCTGGGATTCAGCAGCACCGATGAAGGCGTGCTTATCCCCCAGTGCGGCTTCCAGGTCCTGCTGGCTCAACGGCAAAGCGTCGTCGGCAGCCAAGCGCTCGACCAAGTCCTGGTCTGCACCGTTTTCACGCATATTCAACGCGACGGCCACGGCGTGTTTCTTAATGATCTCGTGGGCAGTCTCGCGGCCCACCCCGGCGCGCACCGCGGCCATGAGGATGCGCGTGGTGGCCAAAAATGGCAGGTAGCGCTCGAGCTCGCGGTCGATCATCGCGGGGAAAGCACCGAATTCTTCCAGCACCGTCAGGAAAGTCTCGATCATGCCGTCGATGGCGAAGAAAGCATCTGGCAACGCAACGCGGCGCACCACGGAACAGGACACATCGCCTTCGTTCCACTGCGTGCCGGCCAGGTCGCTAACCATCGTCAGGTAGCCGCGCAACACCACCTGCAGGCCGGATACTCGCTCGCAGGAGCGCGCGTTCATCTTGTGCGGCATGGCCGAAGAACCAACCTGGCCTTCTTTGAAACCTTCGGTGACGATCTCGTTGCCCGCCATCAGGCGGATGGTCGATGCCAGCGAGGACGGCCCCGCACCTAGCTGCACCAGCGCGGACACGGCATCAAAGTCCAGGCTGCGCGGGTAGACCTGCCCGACGGAGTGGAACAGGTGCGCAAAGCCCAGGTAATCAGCAATTTCGGTTTCCAGGCTGGCGAGCTTATCGTGCGAACCGCCCAGCAGATCCAGCATGTCCTGGCTGGTGCCCATCGGCCCTTTGATTCCGCGCAGCGGATAGCGGGTGAGCAACTCGTTGATGCGATCAATCGCCAACAGGATCTCTTCGGCGGCGCTGGCGAAGCGCTTGCCCAGCGTGGTGGCTTGGGCGGCAACGTTGTGGGAACGCCCGGCCATCACCAGCGACTGGTAATTCGCGGCGTGCTCACTGACCCGGGAAACCACCGCGATGGCTTTATCGCGGATGATCTGCAACGAGCTATAAATCTGTAGCTGCTCGACGTTCTCGGTGAGATCACGCGAGGTCATTCCTTTGTGGATGTGCTCGTGGCCGGCCAGCGCATTGAATTCTTCAATCCGGGCCTTCACATCGTGGCGGGTGGAGCGCTCGCGCTGCGCAATGGATTCCAGATCAACCTGGTCAATGACTTTTTCGTAATCCGCGATGATGTCTGCGGGAATATCGATGCCCAACGAGCGCTGGGCACGCATCACGGCGATCCACAGCTGACGTTCATAGATCACCTTGTTGTGTGGGCTCCACAGATTCACCAGGTCTGCGGAGCCATAACGGGAAGCGAGGACATTGCTCATCGGCATTTTTTGTTGCGTCACACAGTGTATTATCACACGAATTTCACTGTGGCGACAACGCTTGTCGGCAGCCCCCCGCATTAGCTACCTCTTATGCTTGTCGACGGCAGCCAGCCGCCGCGTGCAGGTCGGCTCTAGTCGCCAGCTAAATGCTGATCTCGCCGCGTGCGGCTTTAGCACCAATATCGCGGCGGTAGAAGCCACCGGCCATCTGAATGCCACCGATGGTCTGGTAAGCCGCCTCCCGCGCAGCATCCAAATCGGCGCCCTTGCCGATCACATTCAGCACACGCCCGCCGTTGGAATAGTACTCGCCAGCTTCGCGGCTGGTACCGCCATGCAGGATCTTTTCTGGGTTTTCCAGATCCTCCGAGGCAATCCGATCGCCCTTGCGCGGGCTGGCTGGGTAGCCCTGCGCGGCCAGCACGACGGTGACTGCCGAGCCGTCTTCCCACTCCAGCGGCGCAAGCTCGCCGAGCGTGCCATTCGCACAGGCTGCCAACGCTGGTGCGAGTGGAGACTGCAGCAGCGAAAGCACCGCCTGGGTTTCTGGGTCGCCGAATCGGCAGTTGAATTCCACCACCGCCGGGCCGTCTTCGCCCCAGGCCAAACCGGCATACAGCAGGCCGGAATAAGCGCAGCCGCGCGCAGCGAGTTCTTTGGCTACCGGGCGGCAGACTTCATCGACGATGCGCTGCACGCCATCTTCTGGCAGCCACGGCAACGGGGTGTAGGCACCCATACCGCCGGTGTTCGGGCCTTCGTCGTCGTCATAGGCGCGCTTGTGGTCTTGCGCCGGCAACAGCGGCACCACGTCTTCGCCGTCAACCAGGCAAAACAGCGAGATTTCCGGGCCGGACAAGAACGATTCCAGCAACACTGGGTTTCCGCCCTCGTGCACGGCGTGGATGTGTGCGACGGCTTCGTCGTAATCCTGGGTCACCACCACACCTTTGCCGCCAGCCAGGCCGTCATCTTTGACGACGTAATTCGGGCCGAAGTTCTCCAGTACTGCCGCGATTTCTTCCTCGCTAGCACCGGGTTGAAGCTGCTCGGCACGCGCGGTGGCCACACCGGCGGCGGCCATCACGTCCTTGGCAAACGCCTTCGAGCCTTCGATGCGCGCGGCGTCTTTGTTCGGGCCAAATACGGCGAACCCGGTCTCGCGCAGCGCATCGGCGACGCCTGCCACCAGCGGGGCTTCGGGGCCGATAACCACGAGCTCTGCGTCGAGTTTTTGCGCCAGCGCCACCATGGCTGCGGCATCGTCGGCGCTGCCTGCATCGGTATGCCGGGTGGCCAGGGTTTCCATTCCTGGGTTTCCTGGGCATACGTGCAGTTCGTGGGCGGTGTCCTGGGCACTTTCTTTGCGGCTATCGCGGGAAAGGCCCTGCAGCAGGGCGTGTTCGCGGCCGCCAGTTCCGAGTACGAGAATACGCATGGCTTATATCCTATATGCGCACCCTATATGTGCACGCGTTTGCTGCGACGATCCTGGTAGCGCGTGCGACGATCCTGGTGGCATGAGAGCCCCGCTCATGTACCGGCCCCGGTAATGTGGTGGCATGAGCACAGTATTTAGCAAAGTTATCAATGGTGAACTTCCTGGCCGCTTCGTCTACCGCAGCTCAGATGTGGTGGCGTTTTTGAGCATTGAGCCGCTCGCCTATGGCCACGTGCTGGTGGTGCCGGTTGAGGAAGTCGATAAGTGGACCGATATCGCCCCCGAGCTGTGGGCCCGTCTCAATGCGGTTGCCTTCGAGGTCGGTAATGCCGTGGTCGGGGCTTTCGATGCCCCGCGTGCAGGTAATGTCATCGCTGGTTTTGAGGTCCCGCACGCGCACATCCACGTCTTCCCTGCTCACAGCATGGATGATTTCAATTTCGCGAATGTCACCCCGGCGGATCAAACCGATGACGCGAAGATGGATGAGGCCGCCGAGAAGTTGCGCGCACAGTTGGGCACCGACGCCGAGGGCAACAAGATTTAGCTTAGGCAGCCTGCGGGCCGGGTGTCCGGGCCAGCCAGGGTGGGCGCCTGCCGGGGCGGGCTTAGGAGTCTTCGAAGCTTTCTTCGTTGCTTGTCGACGGCTGCTCTAGCGCTGGGATGCGCACCGTGAAGGTTGAGCCTTCGCCCGGAGCACTTTCAACGGTGATTTCGCCATCGTGCTGGTCGACGAGCGATTTCACGATCGCCAGCCCCAGCCCAGAACCACCACCGGCACCTCGGGCGCGTGAGGGGTCTTCCCGGTAGAAGCGCTCGAAGATCAGCCCGGCTACTTCTTTGTCCATGCCGCGGCCGTCGTCAGTCACATCAATGCAGATGTAATCGGCCTTTCCGTTGTTCTCCTCGACTGTGCGTGTCCCAGTGCCAGCGCTAGCACCCGATCCCATGCCCGAACCAGCGCCACCCCCAGTCCCAGCGCTAGCGCTAGGATCTTCAGCAAGGATTTCCTGGCGCAGCGTCACCGTCACCGAGGCCTCCGGGCCGCCGTGGTTCAAACCGTTGGTGATCAGGTTCAGCAGCACTTGGTGCAGGCGGTCAGGGTCACCAGAGACCACGGGAATGCCTGGGGTTTTATTTTCCACGCGGATGATGCGATCTGGATACGCCGCCCGTGCCGATCCCACCACTGCGATCGAAAGCTCCAGTACATCGACGGTGCGTTTATCCAGCCGGGAGCCTTCGGCGCGGGTCAGCGCGAGTAAGTCTTCCACCAGCAGTTTCATTCGGCCGGATTCCACATCAATGGTGTCAAAAACATGGTCGACATCATCGGTGGCCCCGGATCGGTAGAGCTCGACATAACCGCGCAAGGAAGTCAACGGGGTGCGTAATTCGTGTGAGGCATCCCCGACGAAGCGGCGCATTTGTGCTTCTTTTGATTGCGCGGTTTCGATCGATTCTTGTAGCCGCTCCAGCATCGTGTTCAGCGCAGCAGAGAGCTGGCCAACTTCAGTGTTCAGTGGCCATTGCGGCACACGCCGGTCCAGATCACCTTCGGCAATATCGCTGGCGGTGCGTTCCACAATCTGCAACGGCTTCAGGGTCTGCCTAATCACCGCGAACGACAACAACGCCACGAAGAACAACATGAACAGGCTGATTCCCGCCTGTAGCATCGCCAAGCCCCGCAATAAGCCGTCTTCGCGCTCTAGGTTCTTGGCGACGATAGTGACCACGCCGTCGCGCTGGCTAGCCAGTGCCCGCCAACCTGCTTGCTGTTGCCCTTCTATGCTGGGCACGCTGCGTGGCGGATCACCGATGACGAGATTGTTGATTTGTGGCAGAGTATCGCGGTCGTTATACACCCGCGATGATCCATCCGGGAAGATGTGGATGACGGCATAATCCGTCGGTGGGCTGGCCGAGAGATTTCCGGAAAACAGCTCGGAGTTCTGTGCCCAGCCGTTCATGGATTGCACCAGGTCGTCGTCGACGCGCTCGTAGAAAACTCCCCGCATCACGGAATAAACCGCGAACGAACTGGCGAACAGCCCGAAGGCCGATACCAGCACCGTCAATACCACCAGCCAGGTGCGTAGCCGCAGTGGCCGGTGGGTGCGGTAGGAGTAGCGGCGTTGAGCTTTTGCCGTTTCTTCGGGGGTGTTGTGCGCCGGAGCCATTTGCGTAATTCTAGCCCGCATTCTCGCCCGCATTCTAGCCCAGGCAGTTTAGCAGCGTGGTTTGCGCAGCACGTAGCCGACACCGCGCACGGTGTGGATCAGTGGCATATCGCCGGTATCAATCTTGCGGCGCAGGTAAGAGATATAGGATTCGACGACGTTGCCGTCGCCGCCGAAATCGTAGTGCCAGACGTTGTCCAGAATCTTCGCCTTAGACAGCACGACTTCTTTGTTGAGCATCAAAAAGCGCAGCAGGTTGAACTCGGTCGGTGAAAGCTCGATCAGCTCGCCGCCTTTGGTGACCTCGTGGGTGTCATCGTTCAAGGTCAGGTCCGCGTAGCTGATTGCGGATTCTTCGCTGGCGTCTTCTTGTACATTGCCGCGGCGCAGCACGACCCGCAGGCGGGTGATTACTTCTTCTAAACTGAACGGTTTGGTGATGTAATCGTCCGCACCAATGGTCAGACCATGGATGCGCGATTCCACACCGTCTTTCGCGGTCAGATACAGCACCGGGCCCTCCAGGCCTTCGGCGCGCAGCTTTTGCAGCAGCTCGTAGCCGTCCATGCCGGGCATCATGACGTCCAGGATGTAGGCGTCCGGGCGGAATTCGCGGGCCACGCGTAGGGCATCGACGCCGGAATTCGCGCTGCGGACGTCGAAGCCTTGGAACTTCAACGACACGGTTAATAATTCGACGATGTTGGCCTCGTCGTCGACAACGAGAACCTTGACGGGATCGTTATGGGTGGAATCATCCATGGCTTTCACTGACCTCTTTCTCGATTCTGGTGCGCCTCATAATTAATTCTGGAGGTTTAATTCTGGAGATTAAATCTCACTGTTCTTTCATTATTACTGCCACCATCTTGCACCATACTGACCGGGAACTGAATAGAGTCTGTGAGGCGCGCATCAGGTTTCACTTATATGAGGCATCACCTACCGGTGTTAATGTGCAGTTATGACATCCACGACTGATGATGCGTTGATACGCATGCGCGATGTGCGCAAACAATATTCAGCGAAATCCGGGACGGTCCATGCGTTGGACGGGTTGAATCTGGACGTGCCTGAAGGCACGGTGCGCGGCCTTTTGGGCCCGAATGGCGCTGGCAAAACCACGACCGTCAAGGTTCTCACAACGTTGACGCGGCCAACATCCGGCGAAGTGACCATCGATGGTTTGGACGTTGTGCGCAACGGCCACGAGGTGCGCAACCGAATCGGGGTATCGGGGCAAAACGCCACCATCGACGAAGAGCTCACTGCTCGCGAAAACCTCATGTTGGTGGGCAGGCTGTTCCACCTTGGTGATAAGGGTGCGAAGAAGCGTGCCGACGAATTGCTGGAGATTTTTAACCTGCAGCATGCAGCGAACCGCCCGATCAAGGGTTTTTCTGGTGGTATGCGCCGCCGCGCTGACCTCGCGGCCTCTTTGGTCAATGACCCGCGCATCTTGTTCCTCGATGAGCCGACCACCGGGTTGGATCCTGCCGCGCGCTTGTCGTTGTGGGAGGTTATTAAGCAGCGGGTGCGCTCCGGCACAACCTTGCTGTTGACCACGCAGTATTTGGAGGAAGCCGACTATTTGGCTGACCGCATTAGTGTGATCGATCAGGGCAAGGTTATTGCTGAGGGAAGCGCGGATGAGTTGAAGTCTTCGGTTGGCGGGCAGCGGATTTCCGTGGTGCCTGTAGATCGCGCTGACCATGAAGCAGTCGAACAATTGCTTGAGGACGTCGCCGCCAACGCAGGTACCGTCACCATTGATGGCAACGAGTTGAGTGTTTCTGTACACGATGGCCCGGCTGCGCTGGAGCAGGTCGTGGGCAATCTGCGTGAACGTGAAATTGCAGTGCATGATGTCGGAATGTCACGGCCGAGTTTGGATGAAGTCTTTTTGGATCTCACCGGCCAGAAAGGGGCAAGCAACTAATGTCTACTACTAATTCAACCCCGGCGATGTGGCTTGCAGATGTCCGCGCTGTTGTGATTCGTAATTTGATACGGATGCGCCGCTCGCCGGACATCATTGTTTTCACGGTGTTGCAGCCGATCATGTTCGTGCTGTTGTTTTCACAGGTTTTTGGTGGTGCGATCAATGTGCCGGGCACGAGTTATGAGAATTTCTTGATGCCGGGCATTTTTGTGCAATCGGCGATTTTCGGTTCCACTACCTCGGGTCTTTTCATCGCGAATGATAAAAAGGACGGTTTGATTAGCCGTTATAAGACGTTGCCGATGGCGCGTTCTGCGGTGGTTTTTGGCCGCACGGTGGCCGATATTTTCTTGGCTAGTTTGACTCTGTTGGTGATGGTGTTGACTGGTTTGGCGATTGGTTGGCGCCCGGAGTCTTTCTGGGGCTTTTTGCAGGGTTATTTGTTGTTGTTGGTGTTTGTGTGGGCGTTTTCTTGGTTGATGGTCACGTTGGGCTTGGTAGTTCCGCGGCCTGAGGCGATGAACTCGGCGACGTTTATTACGTTGTTTCCGTTGACGTTTTTGTCTAATGCTTTTGTGCCGCAGGAGACGATGCCGACTCCGTTGCGGGTTTTTGCGGAGTGGAATCCGTTGTCTGCTCTGGTGCAGGCATTGCGTGATTTGTTTGGCAATAATGGTGCGCTGGAGACTCCGGATGTGTGGTCTTTGCAGAATCCGGTTGCGTTGGTGTTGATTGGCGCTGCGTTGTTCTTTGTGGTCTTTTGTCCGTTGGCTGTGCGGGCTTATGACAGGAAGGCGTAGTCTTTAGCGTTTTTGGGCGCTTTGGTAATGGCAAAACGGGGCATCCGGTGTGATGTGCACTTGTTGAGAGTGCATTCACACTAGATGCCCCGTTTGGTTTGGGCATTGTTCGCGCGTGGTGCCCGGTTGCCTGGGCTACGCGTCTGGTATCCCCCGGCCTAGGCCGGGGTTTTACCTTGTCCTAGCTTTGTGCTGGGACTTCCGCTTTATTTGTTGCGGTTGAACAGTCCTTGGAACCAGCCGACGATTCCGCGGGATTCTTCTTGCTCGCTGGAGGAAGAGGACAGGTCGACCGAGGAACCAGTGGCCGAGGAGGACTGGTTGGCCTGGGTGTTCATGCAGTGCTGGTAGCTCAGGCCGGCTACGGCGATGGCAGCTGCTGCCAAGCCGATGTGGCGGTTTTCGTGAGCGAATTGGCCCAGCTGCTGGTTGAACTGGTGTACGCGGCCGTTGATGTGATCCAGAACCTGTAGTGCTGGGTGTCCTTCAACTCCCAGGCTACGACGCACTTGCTGGTCAATCGCGTGGATTTCGCGGTTGAACTGCTCACGCAGGCCGGCCAGGTGTGGGTTCATCATCAGCTCGTACATGTTGTGCAGTGGCGAGAGCAGAATCAGTGGGATTGCGGTCATGCCACCGGCGAACACTGCACACTGCAGGTGTCGTGGAATGTCGAAGTTGCTGGAACCCAAGGAGGATCCTGGGTTTGGCAGAGTCTCGCTGCCCTTACCGACAGTCACGATAACCTGGTCAGATTCAGCCTTGTCGCCATCGTTCTGCGAAACGATGTATTGCGATTCTGGGGCTGCTCCACCAGGGACATCGACAGACCAGTTGCCATTCTCGTGCACCGTTGTGGTGGTGGAGAAGCCGTTAGGTCCGGTGACCGTGATGGTGGCGCCTGGTTTACCGGTACCGGTGATGATGTTGTCACCTGGGTTTACTGGGTTAACCGTTGGTGCTTCAGTGAAGACATCACCTGCGGTGAGGTCGTCGTTATCATCACCAGTCAGTACTGGAAGCTCTCCGAAGTTTTCTGGTACGAACTCTTCGCCAGTAACTGGTACTTGGGTGACGAAGGACTTGGTTTCTTTGGTTCCATCTGGGTAGGTGATTTCTACCTCAACCAAGATGGAATCGCCTGGCTGAGCATCAGCGCCTGGCTTGACGGTGATGTCGCCGTTTTCTTCCAGGTCAACGTCCCAGTCTTGCGTACCCTTGTTGTGGGTTCCGTGTCCCCAGCCGAGGTCTACCTTAGTGCCGTGAGGCAACGCATCACCGGTGTTCTTAACCGTGACAGGTGAGCCATCTTCAGGGGTGCTGGTATCAGCCCAGTTAGGCTCGATCATCTCAGCTTGACCGAAAGCTTCCTCAGCAGTGAGTTCGGTTTCTTCGGACTGCAACAATGGGCCGAACTCGCCGAAGTTTCCTGGTACGTACTCTTCACCGGAAACTGGTACCTGAACGATGAATTCTTTAGTCTCCGTTGAACCATCGGCGTAAGTGATTACCGCCTGGACCAGGACAGAGTCACCGTGTTCAGCATCAGCACCTGGAGTGACGGTGATGGCGCCATTTTCTTCCAGTTCGACATCCCAGTCTTGCGTGCCCTTGTTGTGAGTTCCGTGACCCCAGCCAAGTTCAACTGTGGTGCCGTTCGGCAAATCATCACCGGTGTTGTTAACGGTGACAGCAGAACCATCCTCAGGGGTGTCGGTATCGTTCCATTCTGGGTCAAAACGATCGGCTTGGTCGAAGACATCTCCTGCAGTGATGTCACCGGAATCCTCACCTGTGATTGGACCGAACTCGCCGTGGGTTGTGTTAGGCGTATTCGGACGATCGGAACCTTCACTATTTGGATAGTCTGGCTCGCCGAGATTTTCTGGGAAGAATCCTTCAAAGGTTAGAGGGACTTTGACAGTGAATGTCTTAGTCTCGGTGGAGCCGTCTGCATAGGTCAGTTCCACGTGTACTTCGATGGAATCCCCTGGCGCTGCATCGCCACCTGGGATAACGGTAATTGATCCGTCTTCTTCCAGGCGTACGGTCCAGTCTTGTTCGCCCTTGTTGTGTTCACCATAGCCAACCAACAGGTCAACATCGGTGTCATGAGGAATCTCATCGCCGGTGTTAGGGACGTTTACGCGTGAACCATCATCTGGAAGGTTGGTGTCGTTCCAATTTGGATCGACTACCTCAGAGATGTCCTTAGTCACCTTCGCATCAATCGGACCACCAACATTGTTGCCCTCAGCATCAGTGATCTGAACCTTCACAGGCTTCTCAGAAACACCATCACCCAAAGTTCCCTTAGGAACCTCAACAGTGATCTCACCAGTCTCCGGATCAACAACTACCTTCGCACCCTCGATAGGCTGACCATCTTCATCAGTGACAGTCCCACCCATACCAGCAGTAGGGTTTTCTACCTTCTGACCAATCTTAGTCGGCTTACCCTCAGGAACCTCATTGCCACTAGCAGTAGCATCACCAGAAATCGAAGGAGCATCCCCCTTAGTCACCTTCGCATCAATCGGACCACCAACATTGTTGCCCTCAGCATCAGT
>NZ_JAPJNQ010000005.1:37982-42401 GCF_030826625.1 Corynebacterium sp.
GCTTACCCTCAGGAACCTCATTGCCACTAGCAGTAGCATCACCAGAAATCGAAGGCTTAGGAGTGTCAGATTCTGGTTCTACCTGGATGCTGACATTATCTCGCCCTTTTGGCACTCCAGAAGCGGATACTAATTCGACTGGAACCTCACGAAGCCCATCGGTATTAGCGTTTTTGCCACCTTTCACCGTGACATTTCCGGTGGAAGGGTCAATCGATAGATATATATCGTCAGATGGATCATCCGGAGTCTCGCCGTTAAATGCAAGCTGCGTGTTGTCACCGATCTGCGGGACTAAGCCATCAGGCAATTCTTTCGGGAAGCGGAAGACATCTCCATCACGCTTTTGAAGTGGTGCTGGTAACGTTGGTTCTCCGCTGTCTTTAGTCCTCTGGTCGCCCGAGTCAGATGATGCGATTTTGACAGGCTCGTCTGGGTATCCCAAGTCATCCGTCGGCTGTGACGAAGCAAATTCCTTTGGAATATCTTCTTTTGCGATACATTCCCCAACGTCTCCCATTCGCTGCGGATATAGTCCAAAGTTTTGAGCCGAAGTTGTACTCAAATCGGTGCTGCCAAGAATGACGCCGCCATGTTCTTGTGTGACACGGATCTCTTGTCCAGCAGTCAACTTAATGTCTGCAGGCAGAGTTAAGGACCACTCGCCATTCGGCTGAACCTTAGTGGTAAATAGCTTGTCGTAGCCAGCAACCTGGACGGTCACTGGCGCAGGTACTTTACCCCTGCCTGAAATCTTAGCCCCTTCGCTTGCGTCAGTCCCAGTCTTGACTGTCACTGGGTTCACACTTGGGGGAACGACCGGCGCCTTAGCATCTCCCACAGTAACGCGAACCGGCAATGACTCAACACCATCTTTTAGTTGTGTGACAGAAACAATCGTGTTTTCCGTCAACCGGTTGTCTGGGATGCTTAGTCTCCAATTTCCCGCCGGACCAGCATTTGTAGTCTCTGTCCACTTCACAGTTCCGTCAGGGTTGAGCCCCGAAACACGAATCTCCGCACGGTTTTCACCGTTTCCTCGAAGCTCTTTAGTTTCGTTGGTAATCTGTTGTGTCTGAAGGAGACTGGTGTTGTCTAGATCCGACGTTTCTGCGACGAAAGTCGTGGTGGCGCGGGACATCGTATTACCAAACTGAAACAGCTCACGCTGGTTAGTTGGGTTAACAAATTTTTGGCCGGGTTTACACTGATCAGCCCGTTGGGCGAGAGAAGGCCCAACTTGGATTTCCTGCTCGAATAGCCAGACATGCTGTTTTCCAGTGTTCGGATCAGTCCAGCGGGCGCGCATTGGAACCGAACGCGTTTTTCCATCAGCGCTGTTAGATAGACCGAACAGGATTTGTCCAGTGTTTTCAACCACATACGGGTGGTTGTCACTACCAAGCGGCTGCACAAGCTGCGTCCCCGCATTACCATAGTTCAGGCTTTTCGGATCGTTATCATCTGAGCGCGAAAATCCGTACCAACCTAGCCGTTGGCCACCTATTGCGCGAATCCCCGTATTAAAAGTCCAATCAGGATTCTGCAGTTCAAATTTAGTTCCTTCTGGGAAGAAAGTACCTGCAAGAATTCCGGTACTACGAACTGTCCGGGCACCCTGCTCTCTGTTTGTTTCAAGACCCGCTTGTTGATTTGCATAAAAAGTTGGCGGGTTCTTCTTAAGCTTTACAGGTTCATTATTGTTATTCTCCTGCGCCTGCGCAGGAGCCGAAATCTCGGGGTAGGCAACGGACTGCGCGAATGGTGCAACCAGCGCCACCGAAAGAGCAGCGGCCGCGATGGTAACGCCTTTACGGCGCACAGCCTTGTTCATGGGAATTTGGTTATTCAAAGTAATTCCTTCCGGGAATCAGACGTCGCCCCATCTTTGGGGTCAGGGAAATTCAAGCTGAACAACAAGCTTGCTACCGACAAGATACAGGCTTCTTTCAGGGATCGGCAAGCCTAATTCGGCTGAAACCTAGCAGCATACCTTGGTTTTCGCGGTAAAATTCCGTACCCTATCGAACAATAGAGAGCTCTTAGCTGTTCGTTTCCCGAAAACTGTTGAACAACAATAGAACAAAAATCTTTATGCTTGATGAGAAAAATTACATTCCTGTAACGCCATCGAATCAGCAAAACCACAAATAGGTACTCGCAAGGCGCGGGGATGAATTACTATACGAGGGCGAATAACGGAAATTCCCGTGGCGGAAATCAAGCCCGCCAGGGGAATAATGAGCTGGAGACGAGACTCGAACTCGCAACCGACGCATTACAAGTGCGTTGCGCTACCAATTGCGCCACTCCAGCACCGTGCACCCATTCCTCGCAACCATTACTGTATCTACACAGCAATGCGATATGCGCGGGGCACGAGAAAACATTTTAGCCCAGGCGTCGGCAAGAGAAAAATTACCCCGCCAGCCAGGGCACTCTTCCGGACAGAAAACCTCACCGCCAAAGCATGTAAAATCCCCACAGACTGTACTGACCACCCCAGCAACCGCGCGATATGAGGTATAGCCACTGTGTCTTGGTTGAACAACCTGAAAACAAACCTGCGGGGCACCGGCTCCAAGATATCCACCGTCGACGCCGCCAAAGCCGCTCCACCGCCATCGCCGCTGGCGCCGGTGGATCTCACCAACCCCGCGCACTTGACCGGCGTGATGGAGATCGCCGCCCGCATCGGGGAAATCCTGATCTCCTCCGGCAACTCCAACTCAGACGTGCGCGCACAGATCCACTCGGTGCTCAGCGCCTACGGCCTGTACCAGGCACACGTGGATATCACCACAAAAACGATCACCATCCACGCCAATATCGGCACCATCAACGAGCGCATCCCCGTCAACGTCTTCCGCGTAGCACCAGACCTGACGGTGGACTTCTCCAAACTCACCGCCGTGGACCGGCTAATCCGCTCCATCCAATCCGGTGCCACCCCGCCAGAGCGCGCCGAGCAGATCCTCGACGACATCATGGCTGAAACGCCGCCACACTCGCCGAAGATGGTCAACGTCGGATGGGGCATGCTGGGCGGCGGCGTATCCGTGATGCTCGGTGGCGATGCCGGAGTGGGAATCCTGGCGTTCATCATCTCGTTTGCGATCATGGCCACCAACTCCTGGTTGTCGAAATTCCGGCTGCCCGCGTTCTACCAAAACGTGGTGGGCGGGTTCATCGCCACGGTGCCCGCAGCTGGGTTTTATACCTTCGCCAGCTATATCGGCTGGACGTTCTCGCCGTCCTATCTGATTGCATCCGGCATCATCGTGCTGGTGGCAGGTCTTACCCTGGTGCAGTGTTTCGTCGACGGCATTACCGGCGCGCCGGTCTCATCGGCAGCCCGGCTTTTCGAAGCGATGCTCATGACGGGCGCGATTGTCGGCGGTGTGGCACTGGGCATCCAGTTCGCGATCCTCGTCGGCTGGCAACTTCCCCCACTAGAGCACACCAGCCCACCAAACGCGCATGAAATCCCGCTGCGCATCGTGCTCGGTGCGCTGTCGTCTGCCGGATTCGCCTTCGCCTGCCAAGCACGCCGTTCCGCTGTGGCGGTCGCAGGGGCCACCGCTGGTGCAGGCATGGTCTTTTATTACGGCATCATGGTGCCCCTCGGCGCCGGCGTCGTGCTGGCTTCGGGGGTGACAGCAGGCATCATCGGCTTGGCCGGTGGCTTGCTGGCTCGCCGGTATGAAATCCCACCGTTGATCGTCGCCGTCTGTGGCTATACCCCGATGCTTCCTGGCCTCATGCTCTACCGTGGCATGTACGCAATGATCAACGACCAAGCCATCGTCGGTTTTTCCAATGCCGGTGGCGCCATCGCAATTTCCGCAGCCCTAGCAGCAGGTGTGGTCTTTGGCGAAAAAGTCGCCCGCAATCTGCGCCGCCCACGCTCCTACCGCGCCTACGCCGCCGTGCAACGCGCCGGACGGTTCTCCTACCGCCAGGCTGCACGCGCGGCCGCCAAAGGCAGCTCTGCGGCACGGCGAATTCCACGGGGAGGAAGCGAGCTTGCGAGCAAGGGGCCGTCGACAAGCACCTCGGCACGCAACGAGCCCGAGAAATAGCGTAGAATGGCGCAGTTGAAGGCAACAAGGCAATACCAGATCCGTATGACATCGCTCCAGGAGGAAGCACTCCATGCCACCAAAGGTCACTGACAAGCACCCCGACGTAGAGCAAGAACAGGCAGTCGAAGAGCAAACCGCATCGTCTGCGCGGCGCATCGTTGCCACCTACGCCGAGGACTTCATGGATGGCGTGACCCTGATGTGCATGCTGGGCGTAGAACCCGAAGGTCTGGTGCACTCCAAGGTCTTAGCCGAACAAAACCCGCAGCCAGCTGAAGAAGACGAAGCTGGCGCAAAGAAAACCACGAAGAAAGCTTCCAAGAAGGCATCAAAG
>NZ_JAPJNQ010000005.1:42411-55999 GCF_030826625.1 Corynebacterium sp.
GCCTCAAAGAAGTCGACGAAAAAGACTGCTAAAAAGTCTGCCAAAAAGACCAGCAAGAAGGCCACCAAAAAGTCCACGGCCAAGAAATCGGCTGAATAAGCTAGCTTGCTGGGTGGTCTGGTGAATTTCGCTCACGATGCCGGCGGGCATGATTTCGTGGTGGTCGCCAACCGGCTGCCGGTCGATCTGGTCGCTGCCGACGATGGCAGCTCGCACACGGAATGGAAGGCCTCGCCCGGCGGGTTAGTCTCTGCCCTCTCGCCTATCCTGGAAGCCCGCCAAGGCTGCTGGATCGGCTGGCCCGGCGTGCCCGATGCTGCTCCGGAGCCTTTTCATAACGACGCTGGTGCACTGCTCTATCCGGTGGAGCTTTCAGAATATGATTTCACGGCCTTTTATGAAGGCTTTTCCAACGCCACCCTATGGCCGCTGTACCACGACCTCATTGTGCCGCCGACCTATCACCGTGAATGGTGGGCGGCGTATCGCGATGTTAACCACCGCTTTGCCGAACACGCCGCGGCAGTCGCCGCCCCAGGTGCCACCGTGTGGGTGCAGGATTATCAGCTGCAATTGGTGCCAGGCATTCTGCGGCAACTGCGCCCCGATGTGCGCATCGGGTTTTTCGCTCACATCCCGTTCCCACACCCCGATATTTTCCGACAACTGCCGTGGCGACACGAGATCATTCGCGGGCTTTTGGGCGCAGACGTGGTGGGCTTCCAGTTGGTTGCAGATGCCAACCACTTCCTCGAACTAGTTGCCTCTGGTTTTGGTGCTTCGGATCATGATGCTTATGGCTCGGTGACCGACACCTCGGAACAACAACAATTCCACGTCACCGGCACTGCGAGCCTGCGCGAAATCACCGCGCGCATCACCACTCCGGATCAACGCACCGTGGGTGTGGCCTCCTTCCCCATTTCCTTGGATGCGGGCGCCCAGGCGGAATTCAGTGCGGGTGATGAACACGAAATCGCGCAACTGCGGGCGGCGCTGGGCAACCCACAGACGGTGTTTTTGGGGGTAGACCGGCTGGATTACACCAAGGGCATCGTCGAACGCCTGCAAGCATTTGAAGAACTGCTGGAATCCGGAGTCTTTGACCCCCGCGAGGTCTCATTCGTGCAGCTGGCGACGCCTTCGCGCGAGCGCATCGAGCACTACCGTAAGACGCGCTCGGTGGTCGAAGAAACCGTCGGGCGCATCAACGGGCGCTTTTCTACGCTCGGCCACCCAGTGGTGCACTACCAGCACACGAGCGTGCCCAAACGCGTCCTGCAGCGCTATTACCGGCTGGCGGATGTCATGGTGGTCACGCCCTTTAAAGATGGCATGAACCTGGTGGCCAAGGAATACGTTGCCTGCCACGATGACGGCGCAGGTGCGCTGGTGCTTTCAGAGTTCGCGGGTGCAGCCATTGAATTGCAGCAAGCGGTACTGTGCAATCCTTTCGATATGGAATCCATCAAAGCAGCGATGGTCACCGCGGCGACCGGCCTGCGCGACCATCCAGAGCGCATGAGCCAGCGCATGCAACAGATGCACGAGCACGTGCAGGAATTTGATGTTGCACACTGGGCACAGTCTTTTTTATCGAACTTGGATGGCTTCGCATGATCGGGCGTCGGCAAGCAACAGCATTGGTGTCTCTCGCGGCTGCCACCACTGGCCTAGCCGCGTGCGCTGATGAATCTACTGGCACGCTGCTTGATTCCACCTGGCAGATCACGCATATCTATTCTTCCCCGGAAGATCCCACCGAGGTGCCTGCAGAATTAGCGGGTGTGCCGCGGCTCGGGTTTAGCCAAAACAGCATGGCAGGTTATACCGGCTGCGCACCGCTGCAGGCACAGGTGAGCTTCAGCGACGCGGATGGCGCTTCGGCCGCCGCGGGCGAGGCGGAATTTGTGCAGCTCAATGAGGTCATCACCGACGAGATCGCCGATGATGTCGACTGCACCGGCACCGCCTCGTGGGTGCACGGTCATATTTCGGATCTGCTGCAAACAGGCAACCGCTTTGCCCTGGACTTCGATGCGCACGGTGAGCTGGTGTTAAGGCTCGACGACGGCCACCCGGTCAACTCCCCCGCGCTGCGCATGTTCGTGCTCTAGCGATCAGCTGGCTTTAGCTTTCAGATTTAGCGGTCAGCTTTCGGTTCTAACAGCAAGCCACTGCCCCGCTAAGATTCGGGGACATGAGCACGTTGAATCTACTCAACCACCCCGATTATGCGGCTGCGGCCGAAGCTGGCCGGCTGCTGGTGGTCTCTGATTTTGATGGCACCCTGGCTGGTTTTGCAGCAGACCCCTACGCGGTTTCTGCGCACCCGGATTCGATACAGGCCCTGCGCGATCTGGCAGCGCTAGCCGGCACAACAGTCGCGGTGCTTTCTGGCAGGCACGTCGCCGGATTACAGCGCGTCTGCCCGTTGCAAGCACCGGTGTTAATGGTTGGCTCGCACGGCGCGGAAGATCGCGATGGACACACGGTGGCCTTAACTTCTGCGCAACAGAACTTTCTGGATGCCATTGGTGGGCAATTAGAGCAACTGGCTGCGCAACATCCCGGCACCTATGTGGAAAACAAGCCTTTCCAGAGGGTGTTTCATGTCGCCTACCTGGCAGAAGATGATCCGACAGCAGCTGCAGAAGTACTAGCGCAGGCACGAGAAATGGATGCGCACGGCTTCCCCGTCACCCCCGGAAAGAACTTGGTGGAATTTTCTGCCCTGACCATCACAAAAGGCACCTGGCTGCAGCAGCAAAAACAGCGCTTACAGGCAGATGCCGTGGTGTTTATCGGCGATGATGTTACCGACGAAAACGCCTTCGCCGTCCTCGGCCCCGGTGGTGTGGGGATCAAAGTCGGCGAAGGCGAAACCTGCGCAAGCCACCGGGTCGCAGATATTGACGAGGTGGCGAAAGTATTGCAGGACCTAGCGGCCCGGCGCGGCAGGTATCTCGCTTAAGGCTTAGGGCTTAAGCGGCCCGGGTAGGGCCAAGCCTGCCCGGCGAAATTAGTGCTCGTCCCAGTGGCCATCGTGGGATGCGTGGCGGTGGCCATCGTGGATGTAATCCACGTGGTCATCGTGAGGGACGGCGACGTGGCCGCAGTTTGGGCCATGCTCGTGCTCGTGAGCTTCGTGCGGCTGGTGCTCGTTGGTCTCGCACTCATCCCAGTGGCCCTCGTGCTCGCGGTGCAGGTGACCATCGTGCACGTAGTCAACGTGATCCTCATGTGGAACGGCAACGTGACCGCAGTTTGGGCCGTGCTGGTGGGTGTGCTCTTCGTGGATTGCGTGAGTCATTTTTCTGACATCCTTTCCGCCTCGTTTTCAGTACATTTTCATTAAACATCATTGTCGGTAGATTTTCAACAAGCAGATGTTAATGAAAATGACACCGTTTACGGTTTGAGCATGACCTTGATGGCTTCACGACGGTCCATAGCCGCATAACCTGCGGCAGCATCACTCAGCGACAGAGTCTTATCGAAAACATCACCAGGTGTGATCTTGCCCGCATAGATTAAATCGACCAATTCGGGCAGGTATTTCCGCACTGGAGCCGGGCCGCCTTCCAGCGCAACCTGCGAGAAGAACAACTCCTGGCCATCGAGTTCTACCCCGTGACTGACACCGACGAAGCCCACATTGCCGCCACGGCGGGTAGCACCAACGGCTTGTTTCATCGAACCGTCCGTGCCCACGGCCTCGACGCAACCGTGCAGGCCCACACCGTCGGTCAGTTCTTTTACTTTTTCAATAAACTCCTCACCACGCTCGGCGATGATGTCCGTGGCACCGAATTTCTTCGCCAGCTCCTGACGGGTTTCATGGCGGGAAGAGACCACGATGCGCTCCGCACCCATCTGCTTAGCAGCCAAAACCGCGGACAGGCCGACGGCACCGTCGCCGACCACGCCAATAACCTTGCCTGCACCAGCACCGGCAACATCGGCGCCATACCAGCCAGTACCCAACACATCAGAGGCAGCCAGCACGTGACGCAGTTGCTCCTCATTTGGTTCGGCAGGCAATTTCACCAGGGTGCCGTCGGCAAGCGGAATACGGGCATACTCAGCCTGGGTGCCCACCCCACCCATAAATTCCCGGTTTAAGCAGCCAGAGGGGCAGCCCGCCTGGCAGATCTCGCATTTACCGCAGCTAGCAACGAAAGAACCGACAACCCAGTCCCCGACCTGAATATCCTGGACATCCGCACCGATTTCGGTGACTTGGCCAACGTATTCGTGGCCCATGCGAGCACCTGGGTCCACCTCTTCGTCACTACGGTAAGGCCACAGATCCGAACCGCACACGCAAGCTGCCGCAACTTTAATGACGGCATCGGTAGGTTTTTCTAGTTGCGCAGCAGCGACATTTTCAACACGGATATCGCCGGCGGCATGGATGGTCACAGCGCGCATATGTGTGCACTCTCCTAGTCATGGTTGGGTTCCTGCTTTGCGCAGAATCCCGATTCTAAGAAGCACAACGCACTGGGGCTGGGTGCAATTTTCAATAAGAAATCACAAGCTAGGAAAATGCAGTTGACACGGCAACTTTATGCAATCTGCTACGCGCAGACGCTTAGCTGCGGGCAAACTTTTTCTGCCAAGCCGTGTCGAATTCCGGCAATGTCCAACCGATTGGTTCCGGCATCCCGTATTCGTCGACAAGTACACGGAGTGCCTCATCCGGGCAGTCCCTTACCGCTGCAGCCAACTGTGTTCTGCGCCAGTTTTCACGCGCTGTACGTAGGTGTTGCTGCCATTTACCGTTGTCAACATCAAGCTTGAACTCCACGCGCAGCATTTCCAAGACGTCTTCCAAGCATGGCCGAAAGCGATGCCCACCAGTAGGAAAATGCAATTCTGATAACCGCGTGCCCCGCCGAAAATAATTACGCACTTTCTTTGTCCGCTCAACATCAAATTTGGAAGCAAAGCCCATGAGATGCGTGAATTCATCACGATGCGCATGGACATGAATGTGCGAACTCGGGCGGTGAGAATCCTGCTCCTTGACATATTCCACACGAAACAACGGATCCGCATTTTCTCGGCCATGGGGAGTCACAGTAAGAGAAGATTTTTCCACTGCAAGGTACCTTCGGTGAGAATCCCAGCCGCAATGAAATTCGATGATCAATCCAAGAACTGGCCATTCCTTAGAACGTAGATTAAGCACACCAAGTGAGCCTTCATTCTTCGCAAACCGCATTGCAACCACTTGCCTGCCTTTCAGGCGGGTTGCACTAAGCAGTATTTTTGGCGGATTTTCTTCAAAAAACTGCAGCGCTTGCGTCAGCTCTTCGGCGAACTCATGCGCAGCATGCAACAAATTGTTTGAATCATTATTTGAATCTGGGTACTTGTCAGTCACGGCCAACCAGCCACCTTAATTCACGAATATCCTGCCAAACGGCAGCTTCTTTTGGTGACAGGTCGTACGCGCACGCCCTTTCTTCAAATCTTTCGATACCACCTTCAACGCTTGCTTCAAGCAGCTTGAGCTTTTCCAAAGCTTCCTCAGGTTCATACCAAACGAGTGGCGCAACCATCATTTCCTCCTTTCCATCATGTCGATATTCTGCCTTCTACCGCTCACATAACTACAGATTCTGCGCAATATCCATAGCACTCATGTTCTAATTATGCGGTGGGGCCACCGTGGAACCGGCGTGCAACGAAGTTGCCAAAATCCTGTGCGCAGGCGCACTATCCGGCTCGTCAATCAGACCGCGCAGCACACGCCCAGCAGCAGCCCCCTTGGCTTTGTTCGGCTGGATGATCGTCGTCAAACCAGCATGCCGAGCTTCCGCGATACCGTCGAAACCGGTGACAGAAAGCTGTTCCGGAACCGAAATCCCGCGCTCCCGGGCCTCATTTAACACCGCCAAAGCCATAGAATCCGTGGTGCAGACAATCGCGGTCAGTTCTGGGTGCGTATCCAGCATCTCGCGGGCGGCACTGCGCGCGTTCACGGCGTCGTTAATGTGGCGAGTAATCACCGGGATCTGCGCGGGATCCAGCCCGGCGCGCCGACACTCATCCAATACACCGGATACGCGCCCGCGCTGCACGTGCATGTCTGCGGCTGGAATGTCGGCGGCAGCCACTGCCCCATCAACACGCTGCTGGAATAAACGAATCGCAAGCACACCGATGCGCCGGTGGCCCGCCTCCAACACGGCGCGAGCAGCCGGGCGGATTGCGGCTTCGTCGTCAATGCCCACAAACGGTGCGCCCGAATCCGTCGGCTGGTCACACACCACTACCGGCAACCCACGTGCACGGGCAGCCCGCAAATAGGGATCGTTCGCAGCCACCGAATAGATAATGAAACCATCCACCCCGGCCTGGTTCACGGCTGTGGTGGCTGCGTTAGTGGTGGCGTCGGCAAGCGTGTCCGGGCCCGCGGGAATTAAAGTCAGCGAAAAATCGGTGCCGTGGGTGGACTCGGCAATTCCGGCCAAAAAATCCACCGAGGCCATATCCTCGAAAGCATAGGAAAGATGTTCGGTCAGTACCACACCCCAGGAACCCGCATGTTTGGTGCGCAGCGAACGCGCGGTCGGGTCTGGCCCCGGGTAACCACGGGCTTTGGCGGCAGCCATGATGCGCTCACGGGTGGCGGTAGAAAGCTGATCCGGCCGGTTGTAGGCGTTAGAAACCGTCGTTCGGGATACGCCCAGATCGGCGGCAATCGATGCCAAAGTTCCTTTGCTGAGCCCAGCCCGTGATCGCGGTGCCATGCGGCTGATTCTACCGGGCTTGGGCGAAGGCCGATCTTTACGACCTGAACGACGAGCGAACACTCCGGGTTTTGCGGCCCGCTACAGGCCAGGAAGACGTCGTCAAGCTGCTGATTTTCACTACATTTTCAATTGACAACTGTTTTCAGCATGACCATAGTGTTAACTATGATCACGAAACGTCGAGGAGTCTTAACCGCAACCGCCACCGCTGCCATGATGTTCCTGGCAGCCTGCTCATCGGGAGAAACAGGAGGCTCCGGGGACGCTGCCACGTCGACAAGCAACGGCGACGGGGCCGCAGGCGGGGAAGGCACCATCGAAATCGTAGCCTCGACCAGCGTGTGGGGCGATCTCACCAAAGCCGCCATCGACGACGAATCCGTCGCGAATATCCGCACCATCATCAGCGACACCAACATCGACCCCCACCACTTCGAACCCACCGCAGCCGACCTGGCACGCGCCAACGAAGCCGACGTCGTCGTCGCCGGTGGCGGCGGATACGACGCCTGGCTCTACGAACCCCTCGACGAAGACATCGTCATCCACGCCCTGCCGCTAACCCCGCACGAGCACAACTCCGGCAGCGAAAAACCAGAAGGCACCGAGGCGCACGCCCAGTACTACGGCGACAACGACACCTTCGACGTCGCCAACAACGAACACGTCTGGTTCGACACCAAGGCCCTATCCACCGTGGCCAACGGCGTTGCCGACCGCATCAAAGAAACCCACCCAGATGCGCCACTGAAAATCGACGAACTCAACGCCGAGCTGGATGAGATCGCCGCACAAATCAAGGCCCTACCGGCCATCAACATCGCGCAAACGCACCCGATCGCCGACTACATCCTCACCCACACAAAGATGGACGAGGTCACCCCAGAGTCATACCGGCACGCCACGCTGAACCACAGCGATGCCGCCGCTGCCGACCTGGCCTCATTCCTCGAGCTGATCGAGAACGACAAGCTCGATGTGCTCATCTACAACCCGCAGACCGAAACGGATCTGACCAAACGCATCCGCGAAGCCGCCGAAGCCAAAGACATCCCGATGGTTCCGGTCGGTGAAACCCCACTCAACGGCGAAAACTTCCTGGAATACTTCCACTCCGTCGTCGATGACTTGGAAGCGGCTGCGGCAAAGGCGAGCGCATAAACCGCGATGCCGATTCAGTTTTCCAACGCCGGTGTGGACCCGCTCTGGAGCGGGCTGGACTTGGACGTACAACCCGGCGAATTCATCGCCATTTTGGGCCCTAACGGTTCCGGCAAATCGACGCTGCTGAATACAGTCCTGGGAACCCGCACGTTGACTACTGGCTCCGTGCGCGTCAACGGGCGCATCGGATACATCCCGCAACAGCACATGTTTGATAAACACCTGCCGGTTCGTGCCCGCGACTTGGTGTCGCTGTCTCTCGGCCACGGGGTGTTTTCGGGGCGTCGGCCGAGCAAACACGCCGTCGACGAGGCACTGGCCTACGTCGGCGCAGAAGGCATCGCGGACCGTTCCGTCGGCACGCTATCCGGTGGCCAACAGCAGCTGATCCGCCAGGCCCAAGCCTTTGGCACGGACCCGGACGTGGTGCTTGCCGACGAGCCCCTGCTCTCGCTAGACATGGCCCGCGAGCACGATACCGTCGCCCGGCTGCATAAACACCGCGCGGCGGTGTTGTTTGTCACCCACGGCATCAACCCAATCCTGGATGTCGTCGACCGCGTGCTGTACCTGGCACCCCGCGGGCACATGCTGGGAACAATTGACGAAGTTATGCAAACCCAGGTGCTCAGCGAGCTGTACGGCACGCATGTAGAAGTGGCAACCGTCAACGGGAAGCTGGTGGTGGTCTAGTGAGTTATTGGGAAGATACCGCCTATTTGCTCTCGGTGGGCTTTGTGCAGCAGGCGCTGATTGCCTCTGCCCTGCTGGGGGTTTTATCCGGTGTGATCACCAGTTTGATCGTGCTGCGGCACATGTCGTTTTCCGTGCACGCGACCTCGGAGCTGGCACTGATGGGTGCGGCGGCCGCGTTATTATTCGGCATCAATATCGGCTTCGGCGCGATCATCGGCTCGATTACCGCGGCGGTGATCCTGGCGGTACTCGGGCTGCGGGGTAACCAAGATTCTGCGATCGGTGTGGTCATGAGCTTCGGATTAGGCCTATCCGTGCTGTTCATCCACCTCTACCCAGGCAACACGACGACGGCGATGTCGCTGCTGACCGGGCAGATCGTCGGTGTCTCCGGCGCATCAACATGGATGCTGGCGGCAACGACGGCAGTGATTACCGTGCTGATCATCGTGCTGTGGCGCCCGCTGCTGTTTGCCTCGGTGGATCCGCTGATGGCACAGGCAGCTGGGGTTCCGGTGCGTGGGCTGGCCGTGTTGTTCGCGGTGATGGTGGGTTTGACCGCCGCGCAATCCGTGCAGATCGTCGGTGCGTTGCTGGTGATGGCTCTGCTGATTACCCCAGGTGCAGCCGCGGTGCAGGTGACTTCCTCACCGGTGAAATCCGTGGTGCTTTCGGTGATTTTCGCTGAGGTCGCTGCCGTCGGCGGTTTGGTTGCGTCTCTGGCTCCGGGGCTGCCGGTCTCTGTGTTCGTGACGACGATTTCGTTTGTGATTTATTTGGTCTGCCGGATTATTGGGAATTTGCGTAGCCGCAAGACCTCCCGCGATGAGGTCGCTTATGCACGCCGCGTCAAAGCACTAGGTACGGGAAACGATGCCACTGTGAATCCGCACCACCACGTCGCGCAGGATGCTGGCGGCGAAGGAAAAGCTGGCCGGGAGCTGAGCTAGCGAAACGGGCTCGGTGCGGCTAGCGGGCAATAAAACAACACAAAACCGGGGCTTGCAGCCTGCCAGCTGGTGCTGGTGGTGACTGCAAGCCCCGGTTGTCATTCCCGATGAGTTATCGCCTAAGGCGTGGCGGTACCTAGGGCGTAGTGGTTATCGCTTAGGGCGGGTTTTTACTTCTTCCCGTTGTCCCACTGGTTATCGGTGCTCCACTGGGTGGTTTCTGCGTTGGCATCTACACCATCAGCGGTGGAGTTGTTGCCAGCTGCGTTATCGAGGTTCGGGGTAGAAAAGTCTTGGTCGTCAGAGTATTCCTGCCCGGAGCTCTGGCCGAAATTCTGGACAGAGTTCTGGGCGGAATTCTGGCTAGAGAAGTTCTCGCCGCCCAGGTTCTGCTCAGCACCAAAGTTCTGCTCAGCGCCGGCAGCGCCGGAGCCAGCAACACCAGCACCGGCAAAACCAGCGCCAGCGCCGACAGCCTGCTGGTTAGCAGCGGCTTCTTTTTCGTCCTTGCGCTTACGGAACGGTGCGATAAACAGGTGATCCAGCGAGACCCGACCAGCACCGGCAGCAGCCAGCGCCAGACCTGCGGCGCCGATTACGGCAACAAACTCCCAGCCGCCGTCGGAAACAAAGATGCCGGAATCGCGGTGCGCAAACCACGCAGCACCGGCCATCTGCACGAACAGTACCGGGCCGACCAGGCGCACCAGCAGGCCGAGAATCAGGGCTGCGCCACCACCAATTTCAAACCAGGTAGCAATCTGTGCGGAAATCTCTGGGGAAGGCACACCCATTTCCTGGAAGGAGCTTGCGGTACCATCAATGGTCCACTCATTAAGCTTCTGCCAGCCGTGTGCGATGAGCACACCGCCCAGAATGATGCGGGCGATGAGCAAGAAAATATCTCTGATGACAGTCATAGCCCCAGTCTAGCTGGTTTGTGGCCATGTCACCTATTCGCCTGGGGAATGCTCCCACAGATGATGCGCCGGGATCGCCTATGTACCCTTAACGTTAAGCACCTGCCGCAGTTCCGTGACCACCTCTACGAGATCTGCGGCATCAGCCATCACCTGGTCAATCGGCTTATACGCGTCCGGAATTTCATCCACCCATTGCTCACCTGGCCGGTACACGATATCGCCCATGCGACTCGCCAAATCTTCCGCGGTGTACTGCTTCTTTGCTTGCCGACGCGACATCACTCGCCCCGCCCCGTGCGGCGCAGAATTCAGGCCCGCAGCGTTACCGCGACCGCGCACCACATATGATCGCGCGCCCATCGAACCGGGAATCAACCCAAACTTGCCGACGCTGGCATCAATCGCACCCTTGCGGGTAAGCCACACGGGCTGATCATCTATGGTCACCTTTTCGGTGTAGTTGTGGTGGCAGTTCACCCGTTCCACCTCGGTATCCGCACTATCTGCAGGCACCTCCATGGAAATACGCCCGTCGTCATGCGCCTGGCGCATCATGCGGGCCAGCTGATCAACGAAGCGATCCATCATCTCATCGCGGTTCAGCCGTGCAAACCGTTGCGCCCAAGCGAGTTCCCGCAAGTAAGTATCGAAGGACTCGGTCCCCTCACGCAGGTACGCGTGATCCTGTTCTGCAAGCTCAATACCCGCTTCTGCGATTTCTCGCGTCGCGATCTTAATGTGCTTTTGTGCGATCTTATTCCCCACCCCGCGCGAACCCGAGTGCAGGAAACACCAGACATTATTATCGCCATCCAGGCACAACTCAATGAAGTGGTTGCCACCACCCAAGCTGCCTAGCTGTTCGCGCCACTTCGGGGAATGCGACAGGTCGACGTCGTCACGCTCGGCTAATTCCTCGAGTTCCTGAATACGAGCCTTAGTGTGCTCGCGGTGGATCTTCTTATTGTAATTTCCCGGCGAAAGCGGAATGGAACGCTCAATCTGGTCGCGCAGCTGCTCCAGGGAAATCTGCGCGATGTCGTCGGCAGTAAAAATGGTGCGCACTGCAGCCATTCCACAACCAATATCCACCCCGACAGCAGCCGGAATCACAGCCCCCTTAGTGGGAATAACCGTGCCGATGGCTGTGCCCTTGCCGCTGTGTGCGTCGGGCATCAACGCGATATGTGGAGAAACAAAATCCAGCCGTCCCAACCCAGCGGCTTGGTCTGAGGTGTTCTGATCAATAATGCTGGCCCACGATAAAACCCGTGGGGCAAGTTCTATTGGCTTATGTGTCATGCTCACAAGCGTAGCAGTCAGGTAGCACACCATTCGAACATGAATGCGATTCTAGCTCGCGGTGAAACCCTTCGATAATTACGTATACGGTTATTTTTGCAGACGATGCTTCAGGACTGGCCCTATTGTGAGCACCGAAGTCCCAATTCCAGATACGACAAGTGCCGCAGCCGGGCCGAGCGCACTGACAACGGGCGCTCCGACAATGTATCCAATAAGCATTGCAGAGCTATTTATTGAGCCCATTGTAGAAAGGGCTTTGGGCTTAACCTCACCAGATACGGTTCCAACTACGATAATGCGCAGAGCGGCCACTTGGACAGCATTACAGACTCCGCCGAGGAAAAAACATGGTATACAGAGCCACAATGACGGAATTAGACCAGGTAAGGCTATGAAACAACCCATAGCGACACCTGCTCCGGTCAGCGCTTTCTTGGCGTTGTGTGAACCAAGACGAGCTGAAAACCGCGCCCCAAAGATACGGCCCACGATAAAAGCCTGGGCAATAATTGCATATACCGTACCGCTTACTTGAAGCGTTCTCGTCGCATAAAAGACAAGAGCAATGTTGAAAATTGACGTGCAGATGATTGCACCCCAAATGCTAGTTATCGCAAAGCGAGAACTTCTATTTTTCAATAAGAGAGAAGGCGCTTCGAGTACCTTGTGAAAAAAGCTCGACGAAGTTTGTTTGTTGTGCGCCTGTGAGGATTCGTCCTGCGTCGCAGTTTTGCAAAGGGACAGAAAGACAACTAGTGAGATCACTACAGCGCAAGCTTCTACCAAAAGCGCTGTCTGCAGGTTTTTTTGGTCAAGAAGTAACCCTCCTAGCGGCGGCCCAATGAACCCGCCACCAAGACGTGCTGTATCCAAAAGAGAGAAGGCTTTCGCTTGCTGCTCTTCGCTGACCTGAGAGTCGGCGATGGTGAAAATAGATGGAATTGACAGTCCGGTTAAACATGCGGTGACAAGATTTCCAAGGATGAGAATCAACGGCTCTGGGTAAGCAGCCATTGCTATTAGGGCCAGCAGATCCAAAAAGAGAGCAGAAAGTGCTATGTGATAACTGCTGAATTTGTTGAAGAGTGGACTCAGAAGCGGGACCAGAAAAACCTGGGCGCAGGCTGCAGAGACAAAAATGCTTGCTACTAAGAGTTCACCCTGGTTAAGAGCAGCGAAGTGGAGTGAAATTGACAAGCTGGTCATTGCCCCACACAGGGCCAGCAAAAAATAGATGGCGACCAAAGGATAAACTGAACGAAATCCTTCGCCGCCACTACCTCTAAAAAGATGCATTTAGGATGACTTTATCCAATGTTCAACTGATACATCATCGTGGCTCGCTCCCCTTGTGAGTCAACATACATTACAGGGAATGACGATACCCACATCACACTTTAAGGGCAAGCCCGCAATTGGTCTCTAACCACGACACACCCGCCAGCTAGCTAGTAATCCAGCTAAGCCAACAGGCCACAAACAACGGGAATGGCCAAACAAGACGAGGCGGCAACAAGCCTGCCGCCCCTGCCAAAACAGACTAAAAAGCAGACTAACTAGCCGACGCGGCGCTGACGCGCGAACTCACTCAAGACCGCACCGGCTGCCACCGAGGCGTTCAGTGATTCCACCCACCCGACGGTCGGAATAGACATCAACACATCACAGTTTTCGCGAACCAATCGCGAAATGCCCTTGCCTTCCGAGCCAACAACAATAACCACGGGATCTGTGCCGCCGTCGTAGGTATCCAGAGTGTGCTCTCCGCCAGCTTCCAGCCCAA
>NZ_JAPJNQ010000093.1 GCF_030826625.1 Corynebacterium sp.
CCGCGATGCCTACCGTCGTATTTTCGACCGGGTGGGAATCGACTATGCCATCTGCCAGGCAACCTCAGGCGCCATGGGCGGCTCGGCTTCGGAAGAGTTTTTGGCGATTTCCCCCAACGGAGAAGACACTTTCGTCAGCGCCGGTGACTACACTGCCAACGTCGAGGCTGTGAGCACTCGTCCGGGCAAGGAATCTGATCCGCAGGCACACCCGGCGGGGCAAGAGTACGAGACGCCGAAAGCGGAAACCATCGAGGCGTTGGTGGAATGGGCGCATGGTGCCGGTGTGGAGATCAACGGACATGAGGTCAGCGCTGCTGATGCTCTGAAGACCGTAGTGATGAAAATCCAGCAGCCTGCGGATTCTGAAGCAGAAATCGTTGGCGTACTCATACCCGGCGACCGGGGTGTGGACATGAAACGCCTGGAAGCAGCTTTGGAACCAGCGACGGTGGAATTGGCAACCCCGCAAGATCTCGCTAAGCACAACTTGGTGCGCGGTTATGTGGGCCCCCGCGGGCTGGCTGAAGCCGGGCTTCGCACGTTGGCGGACCCTCGCGTGGTGCGTGGTACCACCTGGATCGCTGGCGCGGATAAGCCTGAGCATCACGTCGTTGGCTTGGTCGCCGGACGCGATTTCGAGGTTTCGGCCACGATCGAAGCTGCTGAAGTTAAAGACGGCGACATCGCCCCCAATGGGGAAGTGTTGAGTATCCAGCGCGGTATCGAACTGGGACACATTTTCCAGTTGGGTCGGAAATACACCGAGGCATTCAATGTCGCAATCCTCGACGAAAACGGCAAGCAAGTCGTGCCCACCATGGGCTCTTATGGCATTGGTGTCTCGCGCATGCTGGCGGTATTGGCGGAACAAAACCATGACGATAAGGGCTTGTGCTGGCCCGTGTCTGCGGCGCCATATCAGGTGCACGTCGCTGTTGCGGCTAAGGGGGAGCAGGCGCAACAAGCTGGTGATCGTCTCGCCACCAGTTTGTCCGATCATGGTATCGATGTGCTGTACGACGACCGAGCCAAGGTTAGTCCCGGTGTGCGCTTCAAAGACGCCGAGCTTTTGGGCATGCCGCTGATCGCGGTGGTTGGCCGTGCGTATTCCGATGGAAAACTAGAGCTGCGTATCCGCGGTGGCGACACTGTAGAAGTCGCCGAGGAAGAAATCGTCGCCAAGATTATCCAGATCCTTGGCAACGACCGACAAGCACAAACCACCCGTTAGCCCTCCGGACTAGCCCGACGAGCTGGGCACCGCGGCGGTGTTAAATCTCAATGCTGCCGCGGATAATTCGCGTGACCTTGCCACCGACCCAAATTTCGGAATCAATGTTGACATCAATCTCCCCATTGAAGCCGATGCGGGAGCCTTGTTTTGCACGATAGCGCTTAGGCACTGCATTTTTCGCGTGGAGAAATTGCGCGATCGCCGCATTTGCGGATCCGGTTACAGGGTCCTCGTGTGAACCATGCACTGCTCGCACCTCCAGGATGGCTTCGCCTTCGGCAGCATGTCCTGCGTCCGCGACGAATTCTTCATCCGTGGCGCCGACGAGTGGTTCGACGTCCTTATGGGTGACGGCTTCTTCAAATCCAAAAATCGCCATATTCACGTGCCCATGGGTGCGTGCCTTAATGCGGCGCACAGCATCGGCATTTTTCAGCTGAATCAATGCCCAGCCGGGGCCGTTGTCGCCCCAGGCGTGGTCGATGATGTCGTAATGTGAAATTCCGAGCGCACGCACGATGGTTCCAATGGTGTTATCGTCCAATGGACCAGTGCGCCGTAGCTCAGGAGCGGCGAAGTAGAGTTTGCCGTCTTCTTCACGCACAGTGACGATCCCTGCTTGGCATTGCTGGGTAATTTCTGCTTTATCGTGGCTTTCTCGGCCATTGAACTCGCGCCAGGCGAAGGCTGCCCCGAGTGTAGGGTGGCCAGCGAAGGGGAGCTCACGATCCGGGCTGAAGATACGCACCTTGTAGTCTGCATTGCTGGCGTTGTCGGGTGAACACAGAAATGCAGTCTCTGAAAGGCCTGTCCAACGCGCAATATTCTGCATTTGCTGATCGCTGAGATCATCCGCATCGTTGATGACAGCCAACGGGTTTCCGCTGAACGGACCGGTGCTGAAAACGTCTAGTTGTAGAAATTCATGCGTGGTTGTGTCTTGAACAGAAGTGTTACGGGCAGAATTGTCACGGACAGAATTGTCACGGACAGAAGTGTCATGGGTGTCATGGTTAGCCATGCCGCCAGTCTAACCAAGAACGCGGTTAGTTTCGGCAGCAAAAAGCACAGCTAATTTACGCCATTCAGTGTCTTTGGCGCCGAGAGCGACGAGCTTCCACTGTTGTGCGGTCTGCTGCAGGGCAGTTTCGACGAATTCAGCTGCGTTGTCGTCGTTGAGCTCGGGAGCAACTCCAGGGAACTCTGGGTTGGGCTGGCCTGCGTGATAGGACAGTGCACGTTCCGGCATTGCTATGCCAAGCTGACGCAAGGTGGCCAAGCGGGCATCTGACTGTGCCGCGGCACTCTCAGTGGCGATTGCTTCCTCGCCGTTGCGGAAGGCACGGGCAGATTCCAATCCAAAGCCCAAACGGTATTCCCAATCGGCCATTTCGGACCAGGAATCTGGGGCTTTCGCGTTCTGTGAGATGAGGTTATCGCGAGCGGCAGTTATTGCCTTCTCTAGCTCCGGCACGTGTTGTGCGAGTACCACAGCTTGTTCGATGAGTAGCGCATGTGAGTCTTCTGGTGCGTCGGTTAGTGAACCCAGCAGTTGGTCTAAGGCCTGTTCTGCGGATTCGGCAACGGCATGTTCGCCATCGTAACCGCTGCGTTCAGTGCGGTCGATTGCGCAGGTAGCTGGGGCTGTACCGTCCGGGTAGTGGCCGCAAACCCGCGCGATTTCGTCGAAAAGCGCCCCTGCTTGCTGGGCGCGAAGCTCAGAGAGAACAGGATCTGTTGCAGCAAAAGAGGCTGCTTCGTCTTCGGCGCTGAAAGCCAAGCTTACTAACGACTGCTCTGGCGCTGGGCCGAAATGCTGGGCTATCCCGTCGAGTGTGTTGCTCCAGGACAAATCGCATCCGGCAATCACTAGGCTAGTTGCAGCTAGGCTAAGGCCAAGACCTGCGCGACGACGGTAGCGCGGCTGCTCAGAGATTTCTGGACGACGAGTGCGAGCAGAACTTCTCACACCAGTGATTTTGGTTACTCGGAATGACAATCGGGTGAATACTCGCATGGGGTTCACAGCGAATACACTACCGCCGACGGTTAGGCTGGTGGTTATGGCATTCCCGTCGACGACACAATTGCAAGAAGCACTAGAGCCCATCGTGAGTGCGTTCCAGCTTGATATTGAACACATAAAAGTTACCCGCGCTGGAAAGAAATCTCAGGTTGGCATCTATCTGGATGGCGACCAGCGTCCAGATTCTGATCTGCTAGAAAAACTCGCGCAGCACATCGGAGAAGAACTAGATGCGCGAGAGGACGTCGGCGACATGAGCTTCGGGCCGGGTTACACCCTGGAGGTTTCGACGCCGGGGCTGGACATGCCGTTAAGCGCGCCGCGTCACTGGCGACGAAACCGCCACCGCTTGGTCGCTGTGCAGTTGGATGGACAGGGCACACCGGAGATCTGGCGTATTGGAGCGCTTGCCGATGATGAGACGGCGGTGATTTTGGTTCCAACTAAACAATCGGGTGTGGGCCCGGCTGGATCTGGGAACAAAAAATCCGGTGGGCAAGCGAGTGCCCGGAAACGTCGGGATCCAGTGGCCTTGGAATTGGCTTCTTCGGTACATGCGGTGGTAGAAATTGAATTCTCGCAGCCGCCACGTGCTGAACTCGAGGTGACGGAGCAGTCGTTTGCTCGCGTGGAAATCGCTGAGACAATTTCGTCGGCGACAATCTCGCCGGAGAAAAGCTCGCCGGATTCCACAACCATGGAGTGATCAACCTCAGAGATCACAGCCAAACATGCGACGGCTGACGATATGACAAGCACTGAGATTACGAGCAACGACATTGCAAACATTGACACGGAACGCAGAGACTAGGACGACCACAAGTGAATATTGATCTCAACGCACTACGCAGTATTGAAACAGAAAAAGGTATCCCCGTTGAGGAGCTGCTAGAGACTATCGCCCGCGCATTACTCGGTGCTTACCGGGAACATCGCGGGATGGAAGAAGACTTGTCTGGCGCGGGCAAAGCTAACCGTGCGCGGGCGGCAGCTGCAGGTGAAACTGGCCCAACAGATCGTGCTCGTGTCGATATCGACACCGATACCGGCACGGCAGCGGTGATCGTTCAAGAGCTTGATGCTGCTGGTGAAGTCGAGTCTGAATATGACGACACCCCTATTAACTTTGCGAGAATCGGTGCCCCAGCAGTCCGAAACGCAATCGTGCACAAGCTGCGTGAGGCTGAAGCCGGTCGTACCTTTGAGACGTATTCCGAGACCGAAGGGCGAGTAGTTTCTGGCATCGTGCAGGCTGACGCGCGAGCGAATGCTCGTGGCATCGTTGTCGTTGAATTGGGTACCGAGATTGATGCCCAGGACGGCATTCTGCTGCCAGCCGAGCAAGTCCCGGGAGAAAAACTCAAGCACGGCGATCGCGTCAAGGCTTATGTGGTTGGCGTGAATCGGCAAAACACTAATGTGCAGGTCAACCTTTCGCGCACTCACCCCGAGCTCGTTCGTGGTTTGTTTGAACTTGAGGTTCCAGAGGTTGCCGATGGCAGCGTGGAAATTTTAGCTATTGCCCGTGAGGCCGGTCATCGTACGAAGATCGCGGTGCGTGCGAATGCGAAGGGACTGAATCCAAAGGGGGCATGCATCGGGCCGGGTGGCCAACGCGTGAACAATGTCCTGCGCGAGTTGGGCGGTGAAAAAATCGACATCATCGGCTATTCCGACAACCCGGCGGTTTATGTTGGCAATGCTCTCGCGCCATCGAAAGTTGTCAAAGCTGAAGTGCTCGATGAACAAGAACAACAAGCTCGCGTCGTCGTGCCCGATTACCAGCTCTCGCTCGCGATCGGTAAAGAAGGGCAAAATGCTCGGTTGGCTGCACGTCTAACCGGGTGGAAGATTGATATCCACTCGGATACCGAAAAACTGGAGCCGCTCGAACAGGTTCGTAGTCGCATTCAAGCGCAAGCTTCGACCTACGCCAATGAAAAGTACGACGGTGAAAACCAAGACGGTCAAAATACTGTTGGGGAAAACGGTGATGGCGAAAGCAGTAACGGTGAATTCGCAGCCGATGATAATAACGGCGCTGCTATCCCAGCCGCGGACAGCGGTGAGCGCGAAGACGTCTAGCGAGTCTAGATCGCGGTCGTTCAGGCCACAGATAAGTTTGAGTAATCTCTGGGTAGATTACTGAGTTCACCTTTCGTCTAATATCTATTAGACTGGACTATTGCGTGCAGAATGAATGCAGGCGAGTATGTAGCCAACGCGAGCGGAAAGGATGCAATGTCCCCAGGTGTAAGCCCGATTCGGACCTGCATTGCTACCCGCGAACGTTGCTCAGATTCCCACCTGCTGCGTCTGGTGCTTGATCCCAATGATCACAACCGCGTTCTCGCGGATCCCTCCCGTAGCCTGCCCGGCCGCGGAGCTTGGATTACACCGACATTGTCTGCACTCGATATGGCGCTGCAGCGCCGCGCTTTTGCGCGTGCGTTCAAAACGTCCAGGCAACTGGATGCTGGTCATGTACGTAGGTACCTGGAAGCCCGCGCCGCTTCACCGACTAGAGAATGTAAGGAAGACCGACACTGATGAGCACTCAACCATGAAGTTGCATCAGCGATGAAAGTCACTAGCAAACACTAGGGGTCACAAGGGTTACTTGGGCCTCTAGTAAACAACAGAGGAGACAAGTGCCCGGAAAACTACGCGTGCACGAGCTAGCGAAACAGCTCGGCATTACCAGTAAAGAACTACTTGCGACGCTGAAAGAAAAAGGCGAATTCGTCAAGACTGCGTCATCCACAATTGAACCACCAGTAGTGAAAAAGATGCGTGCGCATTATGAGCAAGATGCGTCGAGCGCTGCTGGTGCAGCTGAAGCGCCAAAGGCTGGTGCGCAAAAATCAACTCCACAGGCAAAACCTGGAGCACAACCAAGCGCGCCGAAACCAGGTGCGGTACAGCAAGGCCAAGCCAAGCCTGGTCAACCGAAACCCGGTCAACCGAAGCCTGGACAAGAACGTCCAGCGAAACCTGCTAAGAGTCAACCTTCTGCACAACGCGGCCAGTCCGGCCCGGGTGCTAAGGGTGCAGTCTCTGGTGCCGACAAACGCCAGGCAGCACGACCTGGTGTGAACACACCGAAGCCAGGCGGTGCAAAGCCTGAGGCAGCGAAGCCGACTGCGGCGAAAACGAACACGGCGAAAACGAACGCGGCAAAGCCTGGTCAACCAAAGCCGGGTCAGCCGAAACCTGGACAAGCTAAATCCGGTGCACCGAAGCCTGGAGCTCCGAATCCAGGCACCGCTATGCCTCGGCCAATGCCTAAACCAGGCGGTCGGCCAAAGGTTGCTAACAACCCATTTTCTTCTGGTGCAGGCGATGACCGTGCGAAACCGGGCCCACGTCCGGGCGGTTCTAAGGGACCAAAGCCAGGCCAAGCGAAGCCGAACCAAGGCAAACCAGCACGCGATGGTGGCTCGAAGCCACGGGATAACCGTTCTGGATCGTCGAATGAGCGCAGCGGTGGTAGCCGTCGTCCAACCCCAGCTATGATGCCGGCAAGCCCAACACCTGCAGCAATGCCAAACAAACAAGCCGGCAGTGGCCGGGGGCGCGGCAAAACTGGTCCTGGCGCTCCAGGTCGTGGTGGCCCTCCAGGTGGCTTCCGTGGTGGACGCGGTGGCCGTCGTGGCGGTACCGCGGGTGCATTCGGCCGTCCAGGTGGCCCACCGCGCCGTGGTAAGAAGTCCAAACGGCAGAAGAAAGCCGAGTACGAGGAGCTGCACGCACCAAACGTAGTTGGCGGTGTTCGCTTGCCGGACGGCAAGGGCAAGACCATTCGTCTGCGCCGAGGCGCTTCTGTCGCAGATTTCGCAGAGAAGATCAATGCTGATCCAGCTGCATTGGTACAGGCTTTGTTCAACATGGGCGAGATGGTCACTGCGACCGCAACCGTGTCCGAAGAAACCCTGCAGCTGCTGGCCGCAGAGATCAACTACGAACTCGAAGTGGTTTCTCCGGAAGACGAGGACCGTGAGCTGCTCGAGTCGTTTGACTTGCAGTTCGGTGAAGACGAAGGCGATGAGGAAGACCTCGCGAAGCGTCCTCCAGTCGTCACCGTCATGGGCCACGTCGACCACGGTAAAACTCGCTTGCTGGATACCATTCGTAAAACCAACGAAGGTGAAGGCGAAGCGGGCGGCATTACCCAGGGCATTGGTGCTTACCAAACCGAAGTCACTGCAGAAGGCAAGCAACGTACGCTGACCTTCCTGGATACCCCTGGTCACGAGGCCTTCACACAGA
>NZ_JAPJNQ010000094.1 GCF_030826625.1 Corynebacterium sp.
AGGACAGTGGAACTAGTCGCTGGCTTCGGTATGGCTTATTCCTGTCCCTGTCTGACAATGATCCAGGGGGTGATGCCGCCGAAGGCAGTGACATACTTCAACTGCTAATAGGAACCTGACCCAGCCCAGATGAAAACTCGCCACTTATCACCTGCATGCTCACCATCACCAAACCACTACGCCCACACCTAACCACCGACAGCAGCACACTCATTCTTCCGCAGCCGCTAACCTCCAGGTCTCTATTTGTGATGTCTCGGGATTATCTGCGAAGCGGTCAGTTATCGATTTCGGCAAAAACTTTTTGGCGGCAAAAATAGGCACACCCCAATATAGGGTAGTAATGATTTCAGCTTTCAACAATCCCCTAGACGTAGAGTTGGAGTGCGACTAGCCTGTGATGCAAACCATAATTCAATGGATCCACTCTCGAAACCAAGCGCCTTAGTGCGGATCGGTTCACCGACCGGGACAACACCCCAAGCAACGAAAAGGATTGTTTCCTATGATGAATACTTCTCGGAACAGTAAAAACGTAGGACTGGGTATTCTAATTGCACTATTGAGTTCCGCTCTGCTACTCCTGGCAACTTCGTTGCCCAGCTCAGGCTTTACGACCCTTCTTTGGGTTATCGCGTTTTTCGGGTTCGTAGGAGCTACTTATATATTGGGGCGGGAAGCTGTAGCGAGACGAGCAGCAAAATCTTGAAATAATGGTTGGCGTGTGTCGCCAGCCGGGCAACAGTTGGCGATCTCGGGGGAGCTTTCCGACTTGTCGCTTCGGTGACGTAGCAGTGGACGGTGCCGACTGAGCAGCCGAGTTTGTCTGCGCTCTCGGGCATGCTCATGCCTTCCAGGCGCAATTTGAGCACTTGGGCGCGCTCAGCTCCATGCTCCTTAAACACGATGAAGTTTTAGAGAACTAGTGGAGTGGGCTGGAATATCGGACCAGTGACCTTAACTGGTAACCTCGAGATTTTCTTTCTTCCAACACTCAACAAACGCATCCGGGCTTAAATAACCCAAAGACGAATGCGGATGCAACTGATTATACCTTTGTGACCACCACGCCACCATCCGGGCAGCATGGGTGTGATTATCAAAGACATTATCAGCCAACAACTCATCACGCATACGATTATGAAACGACTCCACAAACCCGTTATGCCACGGCTGACCAGGGGGAATGAACGCCTGGGTTAACTGTTGCTCATCAACCCAATCTCGTAGCTTACCCGCAATAAACTCCGGGCCGTTATCCATACGCAACACCTTTGGACAGCCATGCTCTAACACAGCAACATCTAGCATTTCCACCACATCAGCAGCACTAATAGACCGAGCCAGGCTAAAAGTCACATGCTTGCGACTAAACTCATCGATGACGTTGCAGATCTTAAACGCCCGGCCGGTGTAATCAGAATCAAACTGGAAATCCAGTGCCCAAATCTCTCCTGGTTTTTCTGCTGCTCCTTTTCGGGGTTCAGGATTATGTGAGATCACCTGCTTACGTTGTTTACGAGGAAAAACCCGTAAGTTTTCCTCACACCACAACCTGCGAAACACATCCCGAGAAACGCTGAAACCAGCACCGCGAGCATGAACAAGTCCACGCCTATAACCCCACCGACGATGGGTATCAGCAAACTCATTCATCCACTCACGCAGCAAATGGTAGCGATCTGCGCTTGGGATACCACTACGCTTTGCGCGTTGCCTACGCGCCCGCTGATAGCTTGATCTAGATAGCCCGACAACACGACACGATAACCGCGTACTAAAGCCTTTATCGGTGAGATAGTCCACGGATTCGTGTTTGCGTTGCGGGCTTAGAATTTTTTCTCAGCTAGCTCGCGTAATGCTTCTTTTTCTAGTTCTGCTTGACCCAAAAGAGCTTTTAGCTGTGCATTTTCATCCTGCAGACGCTTGAGTTCTTTGGCTTCTTTGCGGTTGATCTGCCCGTAGTCACGGCGCCAGCGTGCCAAGGTGGCTTCTGAAACACCGATGTCGCGGCAGATCTCTGCGTTGGTTTTGCCTTCATTGGCAAGTTTTGTGGCTTTTTCTAATTTAGCCACGATTTGTTCTGGGGCGTGTTTGGTGAACTTTTTCATGGTTTCCATATCTTTCTGACCTGGTCGGTCGTTATGGTCTCCTATGTTAAGTCATCCGGTCCGAAAAACCCCGCCCACACCACTAGCGCTACTAGCGTGCTTCCCACGCGTAGTCGTCGGCAAGCGCTTCCGGGCGGAAACTCTCGAGAGCTTCGTGCAACGACGTCGCACCAGCGCAGCCAATGGATGCGAAAATCTCTCCGACGACTCGAGCGGCAGGCATGGTGCGCAAAGAAATCGGGCCATCGCGCTTCGCCAGCCGCTGCCCGTCGGCGTTGACCACCAAGCCAACGTGCGCATACTCTGGCGCGGCCAGGCCTAACAGCTGCGCCAGATACGCCTGCCGCGGCGCAGACGACAACAAATCGTTTCCCCGCACCACCTGCGTGACCTGTTGGTGCGCATCATCGACCACAACCGCCAGGTTATAGGCATAATCACGCGCCTGTGCCACATTGCCGCCACGACGCACAATAAAATCATCCACCCGGCCGGTGTATTCGCCGTGCAACCGGTCAGTGATGCTGAACTCGCTGCACCCCGCACGCAGCCGCAACGCCGGAACCCGGCCCTGCCCAGCAAGTTCCTCGCGTTTCTTCACGCGCTGCGCCTCGCTCAAATCCCGGCACGTACCCGGATACTCTCCCGGAAGCTGATGCGGCGCCGACGCCGCCTGCTGGATCTCCTTGCGCGAGCAATAACACTCATACACCAGCCCCCGGCCTGCCAGCTTGTCGACGGCTGCGGCATAAGCCTCCTGCCGATCCGACTGCCGCAGCTCCGCACCGCGATCATCCCAGTCCAGGCCAATCGCCTGCAGATCCGCCAACTGGCTGTCGACGAAGTGTTCCCGGCACCGCTGCGAATCTAAATCATCGACGCGCACCACAAAGCCCAGACCATCGGCACGCGCGAACAACCACGCCGCCACCGCGGTGCGCAGGTTGCCAAAGTGCAGGTCCCCGGTCGGCGACGGCGCGTAGCGGCCGACACCCCAGGTGCCAGCAGCGCTAGCCCCTGCAGCAGCCAAAGCAGCGCTAGCCCCTGCAGCGCTATTTGGTGTGCGCATAGTACCGGCCCAAGAACTCATCGCGGTACTCGCGGTAATAACCGCCGTCGATCGATTGCCGGATGTTATCAACCAGGCGAATCATAAATTCCAGGTTGTGGATCGTGCACAACGTGCCGGCCAGAAATTCCTTGGCCTTGAGCAAGTGCCGGATATACGCGCGCGAGTAATTCTGCGACACATAGCCACCGAATTCCTCGTCGACACCGGAAAAGTCCCGCTCAAAGCGCTTGTTCTTCAGGTTCATCCGGCCATCCAGCGTGTAGACACCACCGCGGCGGCCCAGGCGCGTCGGCGAGACGCAATCGAAGGTATCCGCGCCGTTTTCAATCGCCCAGAACACGTCGTCCGGCTCGGAAATGCCCAGCAAGTGGCGGGGTTTATCGTCTGGGAGCTCATCGCACACCCAGCCGACGATCGTGCCCAGCATGCCTTTATCCAACGCACCGCCGATGCCATAGCCACCGAAACCACGTCGACCAGCAGCCTCGGCTTCCCGCGACAGCTCCACCAGCCCGCGGGTAGCCTGCCTGCGCAGATCCTCATGCTGTGCCCCCTGGATCACGCCCCACAGCGACTGCTTCGGCCGGTGAGCACGCTCCCGTGTCAACCGGTCGTGCTCTACCAGGCAGCGCTCCGCCCAGCGATGCGTGCGCGCCACCGATTCCTCCTGGTAGGCGCGGGTATCGACCAGCGTGGTCAACTCGTCGAACGCAAACATGATATCCGCGCCCAAACCGTGCTGGATCTGCAGCGACTTCTCCGGAGTAAACCGGTGCCGCGAACCGTCCAACACGCTGCGGAAATTCACGCCGTCCTCGTCGACAATCGCCAACGAATCCTTATTCACCTTCCGCGGGGTGTACTCCGCCATCTCCTGCTCGTAGTCCATCTTGATGGTCTTTTTATGCCCCACGCCCAGGCTCATCACCTGAAAACCACCAGAATCGGTGTAGGTGGGCCCATGCCAGCTTTCAAACTTGGCGACGCCGCCGGCCTCGTCGACAATGTCATGGCCCGGCTGCAGGTACAGGTGGTACGCGTTGGACAAGATCGCCTGCGCACCGGTTAGCCGAATCTGCTCCGGGCTCAGCGTTTTCACCGTCGCTTTTGTGGCTACCGGGATAAACGCCGGGGTCTTAATCGGGCCATGCGGGGTGGTGATCGTGCCCGTGCGGCCTTGCATTCCCGGCAGATCCAGGTGGGTGTTGACGGTGAAACTCAGATCGGTCATAGCCGCTAGTTTATCGTGCTGCGGCTAATGTGCCGTGCTGCGTTTAGTCTATCGTGCGATGCTTGCTGGGTTGCTCATTACGCATGGCATGCTCACTCTGCTGCTCTTCCCGATCCAGCGCAGGCACCTCCTCGTCATCTTCCAGGCTCGTGCCTTCCACATCCAGGTGCGGGGTCACCTTGTCCAGCCAACGCGGCCACCACCAGTTACCGCGCCCCATCAAGAACATCGCGGCGGGCACAAACGTCATGCGGATGAAGAAGGCGTCGAAAAGCACCGCCACACCCAACGCAAAACCAAAAATGCTGATAAACGGCAACGGCTGGCCAATGAAGCCGACGAACACCGCGATCATAATGACAGCTGCCGCCGTGACGACGCGCGCGCCCTGACTAAACCCAGCGATGGTGGAATAGTCGATCCGGTTGTAATCACGCGCATCCGGGTCGTAGCGGGCGAATTTCTGCAGGCCATCCCCGTGCGTCGCGGCGAAAGCCTCCCGCATGCGGGTGACCAAAAAGATCTGATAATCCATCGCCAGGCCGAAGGTCAGGCCGATGAGGAAGATCGGCATAAACGAGATCAGCGGACCCGGCGCGTCGACGAAGCCACCCAGGCCTTCCTGCCAAAACAGCACCGTAACGCCGAAAGCCGCGCCCACCGAAAGCAAGAACCCGGCCCCAGCGACCAGCGGCACCAACAGGGACCGGAAAACCATGATCAACAAGAGCACAGCCACGCCGACGACTACCGCCAGATACAGTGGCATGACCTGGGCCAGGCGCTCAGTGATATCCACCTGCACCGCGGTCAGGCCCGTCAGGCCGACGCTGGTTCCGGTGGCGCGTTCAACCTCCGCATTGACGCGGTTCAGGTTTTCCACCAGGTCGACGGTAGCGGGATCAGCCGGGCCGGTTTTCGGGGTGACCAGGATCTGGGCGGCGCGACCATCGTCGGCAAGCGCAACCAGTTGGGCGTGGTCGACGGCAGCCAGGGTATTGATCTGGTTGACGGTGTACAGGTAGCTCGCGCGGGCGGCTTTGTCCTCGCGAGTGAGCTCTTCAGCATCACCCTGCAGCTCGATCATCGTCTGCAGCGCGGCGGCGTCCTCATTGACGGTGTGGGCGTCGACAAGCGTCAACAGCGGGCCATTCGTGCCCGGACCAAACCCCTCGGCCTTCAAATCCGCGGCCTTGCGCTGCGTGGTTTCCGGGTTACCAGTGGTGTCATTCGGCAACGCGAGCTCCAGGCGCGTCAACGGCGTGGCAGCCGCACCCATTCCGAGCACGACCAGCAACAACATCACAGCCGGGAAACGCTGCACGAGCCCCACCCAGCGCCGCCCCAGCGTCGGGCCCTGCTTCACCTTGCCGTTACGACGCGGGCGGCCAGCAATGCCGGGGAGTGCGAAGCCGAAGGAGCGATCGCCAAGCAAGCCCAAAATAGCTGGCAACAGGGTTAGCGGCACGACGGTAGCCAGCGCGACGGTCGCTGCCGCGGCCAGACCCATCGCGGTCAGGAACTCGATCTGCGCAACCCAAAGCATGGCCAGCGCGATGAAGTTGGTAAGCCCCGCGAAAACCACCGACGAGCCCGCCGTACCGCAGGCCAGGGCGATGGCTTTGTCATTCGGCAGACGCTGCTGCTCGCTGCGGTAACGCGACATCACAAACAGCGCATAGTCAATGCCGACAGCCAGGCCGACCATGAGCGCCAACACCGGGGTCATGTCATTCAGCTCTGCAAAGCCGGTGGCCGTGATGACCCACAATGCGCCAATCGCCACGGCCACGATCGCGGTGACGATCGGCAGAATCGCCGCAATCAACGAGCCAAAGGTCACCACCAACACCAGGAACGCGATGGATAATCCAATCCACTCGTTGGACAACTCGATCTCGATCGGGTCACCAAAGCCTTCGCCGGAAGCCTCCACCGTCAGCCCAGCGTCACGGCCAATATCCATGGCCTGGTAGACGGCGTCGTACTGTTCCGGCTGCACCTCGTAGGCGTTCGGCGCATCGAATTTGAAAGTGGTCCAGCCGATGGTTTCGTCGTCGTTAAGCAGACGCAGATGCTGTGCATCCAGGCGGGCGGTTTCTTCCGGCAGGCCCTGCTCCACGCCCAAGCGCTCGACGGTTTCCACCAGCTCCGGCGACAGCATGACGGGGTTGCCGAATCGCATCTCGTTTTCGATGACGAGGTTTTCTTCCAAGCTGGCGATGACCTCGTCGATCGCGGCAGTGTTCTCGGGGTCGCTGAGTTTTTCGCCCTCCGGGGCTTGGAAAACCAGGTTGACGGTTGCCGCAGCGGCCGGGTTGCCGTCTTCCGGGAAAAGCTCGACGACGCGTTTGGTGGTGTCGATCGTTGGGGTGTCATCGATTTCGAAGTCGCCGGTGAAGGAGCCGGACAGGCTCAGCGCTGCACCGACGGACGCGGCGAGGATGACCAGCCACGCGATGATGACGCTCCAGCTGTGGCGGAAGGAGAACAAACCCAGCCGGTATAAAAATTTTGCCACGTTTTCGCCTTACCTCATCTTGTCTCATCTTGTGCGCTGCGGCTTGCGGCGTCGGGCCGTCACAGAGCCGTTGCCGTCTGAGCGTTGCTGCTGAGCACTGTTGCTTGGGGCGTGGTCTAGGGGTGTGTAGCCGACGTCCACGCCACTGCTCGCCGTGTTGCTGATTCCGTCAACTCTATTAAATCGTGTTGGTATTAAAAAAGCAGACCCTTGAAATAAGGATCTGCTGTAAATGGCGGTGGCGGCGGGATTCGAACCCGCGGTTGGGGGTTACCCAACAAACGCTTTCGAGGCGTTCACCTTCGGCCGCTCGGACACGCCACCGCCGATAAGGATAGAACAGACCGCGGCCTGTCTCCAAATCTGGGGCGGGCACGGACGAATAAACGGCGAAAGTGGCGCCGTTTTACAAATAGGCACCCAAAACAGGGCCCAAATCAGACACTATTTGTAAAACGGCACCATTTCCGAGCCCCCAGAGGCCAAAACCGGATGGACGGCCGGATTGGCTGGGCGAATCTGCGAAGTGCAAGGCGAATGTGCGATTTTTGCAGACGACAACAAATCGTTTCCCCGCACCACCTGCG
>NZ_JAPJNQ010000006.1 GCF_030826625.1 Corynebacterium sp.
GTGTAATGCAAAAGTCGCGTCTACCGTATCGCGGGTGACAATGGTGTAAAAGTAGGCGATTTCACCGGTGGATTTCGGGCGCAACAAACGCCCTAAACGCTGTGCTTCTTCTTGTCGTGAGCCGAAGGTACCCGAGAGCTGCACCACCACTGCGGTGTCTGGCAGGTCGATGGAGAAATTCGCGACCTTAGAGACGACTAACGTGGTGATTTCACCAGCCCGGAACTGAGCGAACAAACGCTCGCGTTTGGCTGCAGAGGTCCGCCCATCAATCACCGGGGCACCTATTCGGTTCGCTAGCGTTTTTAATTGGTCCAGGTATGCACCAATGAGCAGTGTTTGCTTACCAGAATGTTTGTCCAAAATCTTGTCGACGACGGAATACTTCACCGACGAACACGCGGCCAAACGATAACGATCTTTTGCCGCTGCGGTAGCGTATTCCATCTTCTCGGCTGCTGGCATGTCCGCACGCACCTCGATGCACTCGGCAGTGGCGATAAAGCCTTGTGCTTCCAGCTCTTTCCAGGGCGCGTCGTAGCGCTTCGGGCCGATGAGCGAAAACACATCGCCTTCGCGCCCATCTTCGCGGATCAGCGTTGCGGTGAGCCCAAGACGTCGCCGGGATTGCAGATCCGCCGCCATGCGAAACACGGGTGCGGGCAGTAGATGAACCTCGTCGTAAATGATTAGCCCCCAATCACGGGAATCAAACAACTCGAGTGCCCGATACTCACCTTGCGTTTTGCGTGTGATGACTTGGTAGGTGGCGATCGTGACTGGCTTGATTTCCTTTTTCTCTCCGGAATATTCGCCAATCTCGTGTGCTTCGAGGCTGGTGCGACGGATCAGCTCATCGCGCCACTGTCGGCCAGCAATCGTGCTGGTCACAAGGATCAACGTGGTCGCTTGTGCTTTCGCCATCGTCGCAGCACCGACCATCGTTTTACCTGCGCCACAGGGCAGGACGACGACACCAGAACCGCCCTGCCAGAACGATTCCGTGGCATAACGTTGGTAATCGCGCAGTTGCCAGTCGACGTCTTTCGTCGATAAAGAAATTGGGTGTGCTTCGCCGTCGACGTAGCCTGCTCGATCCTCGACAGGCCAACCGATCTTGAGTAGCTCTTGCTTGAGCCGGCCACGCTCGGAAGGTGGCACCGAAAAGGTGGATTCGTCGATGCGGCTTCCAAGCATGCTTGCGATTGTGCGGTGGCGCGCCACCTCTTCGAGGACCGGTAGCTCCGTGCTCTCCAAGATCAGCCCTTGAGTGGGATGGTTGTGTAGTTTCAGCCGCCCGTAACGCGACATAGTTTCGGCGGTATCGACCAACAACGCCTGGGGTACCGGAAACTTGGAATAGGTTTCGAGTACATCGACGACCTGCTCGGCATCGAAACCTGCAGCCCGGGCATTCCACAACGCCAATGGCGTGATGCGGTAGGTGTGTACGTGCTCGGGAGCTTTTTCGAGTTCCGCGAATGGTGACAGCGCAACGCGGGCCGCATCTGCTTGCGGGTGGGCGATTTCAAGCAAACAAGTCTTATCTGATTGCACGATTAATGGGCCATCGCCTAAGGGCACAGGATTGTTCCTTTCTCACACAGACAGTCTGTCCCATGGTACTCGCTTAATTCTGCTAAACGCCGTGCTTTCTCGCTTAATCGGTGTGGTTGATATCGATGATTCGATGGAGAGGGATGCGTCGAATGCTCTCGGAACGTGTGGGGCTCGTTGTGGGGTTCGCCGCCGCACTCGAGTCTGCAGCCCCGGCCTGGCTTAAACGAATATCTACGTTGCCTCCAAAAATCGATAAAATTGTGGCACGCACTTCTTTACGCTGACCATTCTTGGTCGCATAGCCAAGCACCACGGTGCGCCCGCTACGCTGGGCAAGTTCGATTACATTGCTGATCTCTGCTGCGCTGGTGCCAGTGTTTGCAGGCTGTGTGCCAATAGTGAGCTTGTCGACGATGCTTGTCACCCTCTCGGCATCTAAGCGAGGGCTAGATGCTGGCCTGTTACGCGGTGCAGGCACCCGTGCCGGGGATTGCCGAATATCGATGCCGTGCCCGTGACTGTCCTCAGCAACTGCATAGAAACCGTATTGCGCGAGCTTTTGCACCACGAATGCCAAAGGGCGCTGTGAGATCACAACAGTGGGGGCAACCCGGTGTATCGCGATCTCTGCCGCCGCTGCCGAATGCTCCAGGACGTCGAGCGTGGCTGGGTCTTCGCAGCGCACATATGATACCGCTGGGCCGCCGCGTAAACCGCCGTGGTGGCGGGCGAGGTCTCGGATTATTGATAGCATCGCATCGGGGACTGGGGTGAGACTGTGCTCGCGTAAAAACTCTATGATTTGCGCACCTGAGCGACCTGCGTCCAAGCTGCGGCGTAGTGAGGATTCATCAACCCGGTATAGACTCGCCAAGCCGGATGATTCCACATCGGCGAGAAGCTCCAATTCAGTGCGTACCACGGGTTCCAAAGGCCCGGGGCACATTATGGTGAGATCAGCTTGCACGATAAATTCGCTCACTGGCTCTGGACATAGTGCGCGCGTGGCGGCTATGACAGGATCAGCAGCATCGTGAAAAGTAGCGCCGGCATTGTTCGAGTCGGGTTCAGTAGACGCTGTGCTACTGCCCACTGATCGTGTTGTGTGCTCGGTTCGTGGGCTGGCCTCGTCGACAAGCAAAGCCACGGCAGGACTGCTGAGAACTCCATTGTTGATCGCACCAAGCCATTCAGCCTCACGTACCAGAGGAGCAAACAGCGATTGGGTTGAAGCAGTCACCAGCTTTGGATGCAAAAACAGCAAATCTTGCCAAAATTCCGCATCAGTGATTGCAGCCTGCGCACTGCTACGGGCGTAAGCGTGCAATGCTAGACGACGGTAGGCGGCTAGGCGATGATGACTAAACTCTGCATGCAACAGGCGTTGGTGTGGCTCAGTAGCATCGTCGATCTGCCACCACGGCCATGGAGAGTCGATCAAGCCCCGTAATAGCATGGACCAGCGGGTGGATAAATCTGCTTCCTGCCAATCATCGGCGCGCCGGGTCGGTGCGAGGTAGTTGCCTTCACCTTCGGCAGGCAGCGGTTTCGGTTCCCCGGTGCCGATGAGCCCGGCGGCCGCAGCAATGGCGACTGTGCGGGCAATATCGCGGACTGACAGTCCTAAGCGTTGTGCGATTGTCTTGGTGCTGCGTTGTCCTAGCCCGCCATTTTTTAGCATCGGTGCTGGCCGTTCGCCGAGATAGTCGAGTAGGTTGGAAACCTCTCGGCAAGCTTCGAGCCCCGCTGCGGTTGCAGCTTGCTCTGCAGCTGTCGACGACGATGATGTGGCCGCTGTGTAACGGGCATCGGGTTGATATCGGCCGAGCACTTCGTCGTTGTTGTGCCATAGCAGCCCCGCGATACGTGCAGAAGGCAGTAAGTGCACATCGGTGGAGGGTAAATCGCTGAGTATGCGGGCAACGGATACCGGCAACGCGACTGTCGAATCCGCCACGTGATATAACACTCCGGCAGAAATCATCTGCGTAATGGGGTGGTCTGGGTCGGTGCTATCCGCGTACTTGGTGGTGCCGAGTCCACCGCCAGCGTGAATCCGTCGCAGAATTTCATGGTGCTGATCGGGGAGGTGGGCGATGGTCTCCGCGCTGACGGATTGTTGCTGCAAAAGTCGGTCGCGGTGGGAAAGTAAATTTTGGATTCGTGCTGGGAGCCAATACTGCGCAGCCTGAGTCGACTTTGCAGCAGGTGTTTTTTCTGGCGGATAGTTCAGCACGATGGCGTGGGCCTGTAACTGCTGAAGTGCTTGTGCGAGTGCAGAGGCATTCCGGTCGTCGCCAGTGTCGCCAGCGTCGTCAAAGATGTCGGAGGTATGATGCGCATTTTCTAGTTGGCTTCCGGCCAGGGCAGCTAGGAGTTGATCCTGGCTTACTGGTCGGGTGTGCGCACCGGCGGTGAGCAAGGCTTCCACGACAGCGAGTTCGAGTGCATTACGCTGTTCCAAGGCGCGGGCGAGTGAAGCCGGCAGCAGTAGCCGGTGCGCTAGAGTCTGCAGATCGCGCGGTTCGGGGATCGCGGTATCGGCACGGGCCTGCACAATGACCTTAAGTTGCTGGTTTGTGCGGGTCTCTAGCCATTCGGCGAGGTGGTGTGCAGGCGATTGCGTAATTGGATGATCGGCCATAGTACTGCCAGATTTTACGCTGCTGAATTTTGTGGTGGTTCCGCTTACTTTTTAGAAAAATTTTTGGCAGAATGAGGTTTATGGCAAACGTAGAAAAATTCAACCCCGCATGGCCGACTCACCTGGAAGACGGTGATCACCCGGTTACTGAGCTGCATTCGAAACTGACTGGAGCTTCGAGCCCATTCGGTGATGATTTGGTGCTGCCAATTCCTGCCGAGAAGCTGAACTACGTGCACCCTTATACGCGGATCAATAAATAGCGTATACCGCGCGCTAAGCGTTTAGAGCTGACAACCTCCAGCCCCTAGTCGATGGCAAAACCAGACCATGGGGCTGGAGGTTTTTGTGCTGCAAGCAATCACTGGCTGTCATTGAGTTGCCGGTTGCTGTTGCCAAAGAAAAAGCTGCAGTCAGTGTTGACTGCAGCTTGCGCACACTATGAGATGCGCTCAAAACAACTAGCTCAGAATAACTACCCCAGAAAAATCTAGCGCAGGTTCAAGATTGCGTCGATAGCGCCGGCGTTAGCACGGTAGAATTCATCGACGCTTGGGATTCCAGCGACGGCACCCTTGGCCTGGGCCAAAGCGTGTTGGTAAGCCTGTGTGATCGGTGCAGGCACGGCCAAACCGTACTGTGCCAGAGTAGATTCGATGCGCTGGTAGAGATCTTCTACCGCCTGGAATGGATTGTTCGCGGCAGGAGCAGCGGCTTGCTCACGCTGGCCAGCGTACTGAGCTGGTGCAGGCGCTGGTGCTGGAGCCGGGGCGGCAGCACCGTTTGCTGAACGATCCAGGTTAGGTGCCGAGTTCAGCCCCAGCTTCGCGGAGCAGGCAGGCCATGCGCCCCAGCCCTGTCCAGCCAAGGTGCGTTCTGCAACCCAGATCTGCTGGGATTTGGTTGCCTGGTGGGCGTTGGGAGCAAACTGTCCGCCACCGAACGCGTGCCAGGTGGAGTTCGTGAATTGCAGGCCACCGTGGAAGCCGTTGCCGGTGTTGATGGACCAGTTTCCGTTGGATTCACATTGCGCCAAGCGCTCCCAGTCGGAGACTGGGGCAGCGTCAGCAGCTGGACTGAACAGCGCAGCGGATGCGCCAACGGCGGCGGTGGCTGCTGCAAGTTTGGTGATGCGCTTGCTCTTCACGTTGCTGTGGCGTCCCATTGGATTTCTCCTTGTGCCGCATACAGAACCCGCGTGTGATGATTGCTGCACAGATCGTGATGGTCGAATTCGCGCCCTGCTCGGGTTCGTCGTGCGGACTTGTTTGTAGCAGGTGTGCGAAAGTGACCGTGTGCCTGATTAGAAACACTAGCGATTTATAACGAATGTGTCACGCTTTGGCGCAAAATTGGCTACAAATTCGTGAATAATGTGGTGATTGTTAATGTGATCGCAGTAAAGATGCAGCACAGCAACGTTTATGAAGTAAATCACAAACCATTGGCGGGGGCTAAGCTGTCGGAAGTTTTTACGCTAAATCTCTACCGCTGGCTGTGATTTATCGGTGCGCGAAAGATCACGTCACGCTGGGGTTGTTGGGGTAATTAGAGCCTAGATATAATGGAGCCTTTACGCGTTGACTGCTGGTATCGACGACTAGATATCGTCTGCTGCATCACAGTGCAGGATGATGTTGCGTTGCCTGGCAATACCACGACAATAAGATCGAAAACGGCAAGCGTTCATAACAGCGAGCAACAGCGAAAAATAAACGATAATGACGAGTTAGAACAACGAAGGTGGTGACGATCGTGCCGGTTGGAAAAGTGAAGTGGTACGACGCAAATAAAGGATTCGGTTTTGCCTCCAACCCAGGAGATGCTGATGTCTTCGTCGGTAAGAACGTGTTACCCAAAGGCGTCGACGAACTGCTCCCAGGCCAGCGCATCGAGTTTGATTTCGCTGCTGGCCGTCGGGGGCCGCAGGCGCTGCGTGTGAAAGTTCTCGATAACCCGCGTCGGAAGGCAGGGATAGCTCGCAAGCCGGAAGAGCTGCACTCTCTGGTCTCGGACGTTATGACGGTTCTGGAAAACCAGGTGCAGCCGGCCTTGGAAAACGGCCGCTACCCGGACCGGAAAACTGGCCGTCAGGTCTCGGAAATTTTGCGTGCAATTGCCAAAGACCTAGATGCTTAAGTAAAAATTCTCGGGGCTCGAGCAAAACCAACTGCTCGAGCCTCGAACTATCACTGCTCTTGCGTGGCAATCGACCACACAACCGAATACGGAGATTCCTCACCTTGGTCATCAGTACCGATGAGCACAGTGGAAATCTCCACGACGAGCAAACGAGCATCGCCGGCGGAGCCCGCAATTTCTACGGAATCAGTGTCGTAGGCGCCGTGTAATACCTCGTCGTTGGCCGCCGGATCGTCATAAATTCGTAGCACTCGCCACGGGACCTTGTGCACCGCTTCGGGGACATCAATGTGCAAGGTTTCGTCAGCATCGACCAGCAACTCCGCGACCTCAGTTTCCGGGCATTCCGCCCCCAGTTCGCACACCAAGTAAGGGCTGATTTCTTCCTCCCGGTCACCGACGCGGGCCTGCAAAGTGATACTTCCCGGTTCCGGGCCGGGACGGTTGGTCCACCAGTTTTGGAATACCAAAGCAGCGACTGCAACCACCACGACGGCGACGATGAGCACCAAAATCTGAATCAGCGATTTCCGCTTCGCTTCTTTACGGGTAGCCATGGCCTTAAGCTTACTTTTCGGCGCAGCTGCTGCCGAACCCGGTTATCCCGTCACTAATGGTGGGCTGGGTCGGCCACGAATTCAACTTCGTACAAATCCGGCCAACGTTTGCCCGTGAGAAAGAAATGCCCACTGCGCTGATCGAAAGCGATTCCGTTGAGCACGTGGTTCGGATCGGCAACGGCATTGTTCTTCAGGCTCGAAGCGTCGATGATTGCATCTACCTCGCCGGTGATAGCAGAAAAACGAATGATCTCATCAGTTAAAAAGCGGTTGGCATAGACAGAGTCTCCGACACATTCCAACTCGTTAATCTTGTCGACGGCGGCACCCTTGGCTGTTACCTGCAATTCCGCACCGTCGAGCAGCTCGAAAGTATCCGGGTCACGCTTGACGACGGTAGCTGAGCCGTCCGAAACCAATAATTCGCCGTCGCGAGCGCAAATGCCCCAGCCCTCGCCGTCGTAATGTGCTCGCCCGATTTCTTCCAGGCTCTGTGGGTCTCGTTCAATCGCTTCGCCGGCTTGCCAGGTCAGCTGCCAAATCTTCTCGCCAGTATGGGTGATGCCTTCACCGAAAAATTCGTCGGCAAGCTCGTGATGTTCAGCGATTTCGTGGGTGGTGAGCTCTGCCCGGTAAATGCGGGATTCACCCCACTGGCCGGTACCAACTAAGAGGGACCCATCCGCAGCGAATTCCAGGCCTTGGGTAAAAGATTCGGCAGAAAACGGGTGAGTGGCAATCACTCGTGGCACTAGCCGTTCTATGGAATTGTCGTCTCCCACATCTGCGGTACCTGTTGCCGTGGCGTCGCTGGTTGTGCGGGGAGCGTTGGCAGTACTGCTATCGGCATGATCAGCACTACTGCAGGAAGTTGCCAGCAAGAGTGCGGCTAATCCTAGCCCGAGGGCGCTGCTGCGGGGACGGTGGAGGGTAGCTGTGAATATACCTAGGGGACCCATGTCTTTAATTGTGCCGTATGTGGTTCATAATGGGTGCATGACAAGACCGTCTTCACAGCCAGCAGAGTCAACTGGCGACATCAATACAGCAAATTCACAGTCTGAACGTGGCTTTTTAGACCGCTATTTCCACATCAGCGAACGCGGTTCCACGATTCCATCGGAAATTCGCGCCGGCGTCGTGACCTTCTTTGCGATGGCCTACATCATCATCCTCAACCCACTGATTTTGGGTACCACCGAGGATGTAGAAGGCACCGTGCTGGGAATCCCTCAGGTTGCAGCCGTGACCGCCCTCGCGGCAGGCATCATGACCATTCTGTTCGGCGTCATCGCGAAATATCCCTTCGGTTTCGCTGCTGGATTAGGCATTAATACTCTCGTCGCCGTCACCTTGGTGCTGGGCGAGGGGCTGACCTGGGCGCAAGCGATGGGGTTGGTCGTCATCGACGGCATTATCATCGTCATCTTGGCGGTGACCGGTTTCCGTGAGGCAGTTTTCCATGCCATCCCAGCGGCGATGAAATCCGCGATCGGCGTCGGCATCGGCTTGTTCATCACCATGATCGGCATGGTGGACGCGGGCTTCGTGCGTCGCATCCCAGACGCTGCCGGCACCACCGTCCCGGTGCAATTGGGCATCGATGGTTCGATTGCTAGCTGGCCGACCTTGGTCTTCATTATTGGTTTACTCATCTGCGGTTTCATGATGGTTCGCGGAATTCGCGGTGGCCTGTTCATCGGCATCGTTGTCACCACCGTTATTGCCGTCATCGTGGAAGCGATCGCGGGGGTTGGGCCGTCTGTTGATGCTGATGGTGAGGCTCACCCGACTGGTTGGAATCTGGCAGTACCTGCGGTACCGGATTCTTTGGGCGGGATGCCGGATCTGTCTTTGGTAGGAGCTATCGACCTGGTTGGCGCTTTCACCGAGGTTGGGGCACTAGCGGCAACGCTCTTGGTTTTTGCACTGGTGCTGGCGAACTTCTTCGATGCGATGGGTACGATGACCGCCTTGGGCAAGCAGGGCAAGCTGGTCGACGACAATGGCAACTTGCCCAACCTGAAAAAGGCACTGGTTGTCGAAGGCTTCGGTGCCGTGCTTGGTGGTGCAACCTCCTCGTCCTCGAACACGGTTTATGCTGACTCCGCTGCAGGTGTTGCTGACGGTGCCCGCACCGGCCTAGCAAATGTTGTCACAGGCTTGCTGTTTTTGGCCGCGATGTTTTTGACGCCTCTGTATGAGATCGTTCCGATGGAAGCTGCAGCGCCAGTTCTCGTCGTCGTCGGCGTGCTGATGATGGGCCAGGTGAAAGACATTGAATGGGACAAGTTCCATATTGCGCTACCGTCGTTTTTGACCATTCTGGTGATGCCATTTACCTATTCCATCGTCAACGGTATTGGCGTGGGCGTGATTGCTTTCACCGCGCTGAGCTTGTTCGCGGGCAAAGCGAACAAGGTGCACTGGATCATGTGGCTGCTTTCGGCACTGTTCGTAATCTTCTTTGCCATCGAACCGCTGCGTGCAGTACTCGGATAGTTACGCGACTGTACCTATGATCTCTTCCTCTGCTGATTCTGCCGTGCACAGCCCGCAGGTGATCGAGGTGCGTAAGGCTGACGTGGATGACGAGCGATTCGCGGATATTCGCTTGCTCAACCACCCGCGTCTGCGCCCGGACCGGAACCCGCGGTTGCAAAACAACGAGGCCGGCGATTATATTCCGGCGCGGCGTGAGCCGGTGGTGCTTGCCGACGGCGCGCTGCCGGTGTCGCGCATGTGCGCGGGAGATTCCCTGGTGCGCCCGACTGCAGTATTCGGGCTGAAAGAAAAACTGCGGCAGTTTGGTGCGCAATATCCTGAACAGTGGTCATACATCGCGCGACTCGGGATACCGGTCTACCAACTTTCGGCCCAGTTGCTGCGTGCGGTTGTCGGCTTCGAACTACATCGTGGATTGCTCGCCGTGGCTCCGCGCCCGGAGCCGGTAGCTCTCGAGCGCCTTAGGGACGCGCGTACCGTGGTGGTCTTAGAGGGCGTGGGCGATCCGGATAATATCGGCGCAATTTTTCGCTCTGCGGCATCCTTGGGCGCGGAAGCAATCGTTTTCGGAGCCGGCTGCGGTGACCAGTGGGATCGTCGAGTCATCCGAGTGTCGATGGGGCAGGGGTTGCGACTTCCGAGCGTGCACATTCCCGGAGGCCCGAATGATTGGCACCATGGCTTGCAAGATCTGCGCGACCAAGGTTTTCATGTGGCAGCGCTGAGCCCAGGGGCAGGAGCTGTGGAGCTTCGAGATGCGCTTGTTGATGCCTCGCAGCAGCCCCGCGAGAAGGTTGCGCTGTTACTTGGTGCGGAAGGCCCAGGGCTTAGTCAGCACGCGATGAAAGCCGCCGATAGCTTGGTGGTTATCCCGATGGCAGAAGGCGCAGATTCGCTTAACGTCGCCACGACGGCGGCTTGTTGCCTATACGAGCGTTGGCGCAGCCTGCACTGAGTGCTAGCCACGGTCAAGATGGCGTAATTGCTCACGGAGTTTGCCCCATCCTGTGCGCGTTTTACGAGCGGCAGTTTTTCCTAGCTTGCCGACGACGCGCGCGGTGGTGGTAGCGCCATTCATAAACGTTTCGGTGATCGAAGACTGTTCTGCTTGTGCTGCGTGATTCTCGTAGTCGTCGTAGTTCTCGGTGAGCGCTGCGGAGCTATTGGAGCCGGTGGCCGTAGAGGGCCGCGCAGCCGAATTCTTGCGTACGAGCGCGTGCGAGCCGCCGTTGCGGCCGCGGGCGAATTTTGGTTCAGGGCGCCCATCCAGCGCGAAGCCTACTACGTCGATATCGGGGCCGTCGGCAGAAAAGTCAATCCCCAGCCAGGCTTTGTGGGCGTCGGCAAGCAAATCTGCCGGGGCGAAGGGCAGCGCGATCCCGCCGAGCTGTGGGCTGCGTTCACCCGCCCACAGTGGTGCTTCAAAACCGTCGGGCAGGCCCTCGTTCTCGAATGTTGCATAGCGCGTCGCAGTCAGACTGCGATACAGCTCGCCATTGTGCCAATGTGCGATGCCACCGAAGCCAGTGTCGTCGTTGAAGGCAAAAGCATAGACGTCTGTGGCGGGGAGGGAATCACGCAGCTGTGGCGAAAGCTCAGACAACGTCAACGCATCATCAATAACGGTTTGTAGCACCGTGATGCCAGGGTAGGCGCCTATATAAAATTCGTCGGCTGATGCTTGGGCAGAACGGTTCAGTGGGAATTGCCCCAGCAAGGTGATCGGCGCTGAAGGATACATCTGTGCCAAATATTTCCGCCCGAACCCGCGGTCAGCGACCGGGTTGTTCTCTAATACTTCCGCAGGATTATCCGCAGAATCAAGAAACCACAAGGTAAGCACCGCTGAGCGGTCCTCTGGTTGGGAACCGTCGGATAGCGGGTCCGGCGTACCCGGTTGGTGAGACTCAAACTGCGTCATGGGAAACCTTCGGTGCGATTAGTGTGGTTGCGACACAGCCCGTGTGTTAACGGCGCGGTCGCTTGGTGTTGGCGCGTACGCCAAGCAAAACATCTTCCCAATGTGGGGTCGTTGCTTTGCGACGGCGCTTTTTCGGCGCTTCTGATTCTGGGTGTTGCAGGAATTCGTCGTCGTCGCTGTCTGCGCCTCGTGCTGAATCTTGTGCAGGTCGCTCATCGGAGTCTTTGACCACAGGGATGTCATCGCGGGTGTCTTCGTCATCGTCAGCCGGGCCGGAGTTGTCGACTGCATTCTGTGAAGTATCAGCAGTCTGTAACGGGTGCGAAGCACCGCGTTTGCGTTTTTTGTGCGCGGCGAGTTCGTCTTCTGCGAGAGGATCACCGGAGATGATGCCATCGAAGCCGGCGTTAAATGCATCCTGTGCGTCGTCATCAACGCGTTGTGAGCGGGTCAGGGAAGTTACCGAGCGCACTGGTTGGATGAAGTCAGGATCCACCAAATCAGCTGCAACAGAGTTACGTGGCTCGACCGTATCTGCCGACGTCGGATGCCGATGGAACAGCCATTGTGCGGAGTTTTGTGACAGGCCGGCGGTCCAGGAAACTTCGATGGTCCAGGGCTCTCCGGTAACGCTGCGGTGGGCATCCCAGTGTGAATCAGCAAGAGAATGCCCGCGGGCGGCAAAAGCCGTAGCCAGGACCTCCCAGAGCGTGAGACGATCAGGGCCACCATCGCGTACTGGGTGGGCTTGCTTCGCTAATTCCGCGATGCGTTCGCGCTCCAGAACCACGGGATGTGCGAATGGTTCCACGCGGGAAACCTCCACTCCCATCTCGTCGGCAAGCTCTTGCGCGCTCGCGCCCGCACGGATGCGCTGCTGAATTTGGTTCGGGCGCATCGACATTGGTCGGTTTCGTGGGCGTTCGCGATCCGGCACGCCGCTCGCCTTGGTGGGAACCATATGCGGAACTTCCGGCACTGCGCTTAATCCAGGACGCTCGGAGCTTGGCTGTGATTGCTCGGAGCCAGCAGCTTGGTTGGGTTGGCTGACGCTGCCCTCGGCATTGGTGCGGGCGTCTGTATTTGTACTCGTGGCTGCGTCTGTGCCTGCATCGTCTGTGCCTGCATCGCCATGGGCATTGCTGGCTGTGCCTGTGTTGGAGTCGTCACCAGCGGCGGTCGGCTCAGACTCGTCGATGATCGTCACAGCAGAATCAGGGGCACCGGATGCAGTCTTAGCTGCGTTAGTCGCATTATGGTGAGTGCCCAAAATGCGCAACAGCTCTTCGCTGACGGGCAGCTCAAAACTTTGGCCAGTCTCGTCGCGGAAGTACAAGACCGACGCCTCTAAGTTGTGGCCTTCGAATGCTAACTGGTGCATACCTGACTCCTTAGTGTGCAGTAGCTGCAGAAAATACTACCGTTTCTCGCTACCGTTATCGAGAATATAATCGATAGCTTTGGTGAGTATTGAGATATCACCAGGCTCGATAGCAGGGAACATGCCAATACGCAGCTGGTTACGCCCTAATTTACGGTAAGGTTCGACATCCAAAATGCCATTGGCGCGCAGTGTTTTTGCTAGCTCTGCTGCATCAATCGAATCATCGAAATCAATTGTGCCGACCACCAACGAACGGGCATCTTCGTTGCTGATGAACGGAGTGGTTTCTGCCCGCTCGGTAGCCCACTCGTAGAGGATTGCCGATGATTCGCGAGTGCGCTGCACCATGCCTGCTAACCCGCCATTGTCGTTCATCCATTTGATTTGAGCATCGAGCATCAGCAGCGTGGCGACGGCTGGGGTGTTGTAGGTCTGGTTTTTCCGGGAATTTTCTACGGCTGTCTGTAGATCTAAGAAGGCAGGGATGAATCGTCCGGAATCTTTAATCTCCTTGATGCGTGCGATCGCCGCCGGCGACACGATAGCGCACCAGAGCCCACCGTCGGAGGCGAAACACTTCTGTGGTGAGAAATAATAAACATCGGTTTCTGCAATATCAACCTCAAGGCCACCGGCGCCCGATGTGGCATCAACCACAACCAACGCGGCGCTGCCTTCTGGGCGGGTCACCGGCACCATGGCGCCTGTGGAGGTTTCGTTGTGTGCCCAAGCGATGACATCGCAACCTTCCATGGCCTGGGGCTTTGGTGCGTTGCCTGGTTCTTCTTTGATGACAGTCGGTTCGTCTAGCCAGGGCGCCTGCTGTGAAGCCTTCGCGAATTTGGCGGAGAATTCACCAAAACTCAAGTGCCCGGATTTCTTCTTGATCAGCCCATAGGTCGCGGCATCCCAGAATGCAGTGGCGCCACCGAGGGACATAATGACCTCGTAGCCTTCGGGAATATCGAAAAGCTTGGCTAGGCCATCGCGGATGTCCCCGACAACGTTTTTGACTGCCGGTTGGCGGTGGGAGGTGCCGATGATACTGCTGGCGCCGTCAACGACGGCCTGGATCTGGGCAGGCTGGACCTTTGAAGGGCCGCAACCGAAGCGGCCATCCGAAGGGCGCAAGTGTTCAGGCAACGTTAAAGGATTTGCAGAATCCATTTTCAAGAAAGGCCTTCCTGGTTTCGACGGTAGGGCACTGCTCGTGCAGATTCTGTAGAACCACTTCTGTATGGCCACCATTGTGGAACCAAAAATCTGCGGAAATATCTAACTTAGATCTAACTGTAATTAGCTGCATAGAGCGTGCTCTTCTTACTATAGGCATTGAGCGGTGATGGGGTGGGGAAGGGCTAGAGTTTTGGGCCACTAAGTGGTGGATAATGTTGATAGCATCACATAGTTTGCTACTATGATTAGCACCAGGATGCGGCTGAAATTGGCCGGATCCGCCGTAGGTGAGTCGTTTTCCGTACTATCGAATTGTACGAATTGTATCGAACTTGCGATTCAACCAATTAGCGAAAGGTTCATTGTGGCTTCTGACAATAATGACAAGGCTGTACTTCACTACCCTGGTGGTGAATACGAACTGCCAATCGTTAAAGCAACCGAAGGAAACTCGGGTCTTGCACTGGGCAAGATGCTCGGCGAAACCGGCTACGTTACGTACGACCCGGGCTATGTCTCCACTGGCTCAACCGAATCCAAGATCACCTTCATTGATGGTGATGAAGGTATTCTGCGTCACCGCGGATACGATATCGCGGACTTGGCCAACAACTGCAGCTTCAACGAAGTTGCCTACCTGTTGATTAAAGGCGAGCTGCCAAACGAAGAGCAGTTGGATGCCTGGAACAACGATATTCTGCGCCACACTTTGTTGGACGAGGATTTTAAGGCACAGTTCAACATCTTCCCACGTGATGCACACCCAATGGCTGTGCTCGCGTCGTCGGTTAACATTCTGTCGACCTATTACCAAAATGAACTGAACCCACTCGATGAGAAGCAGCTGGATAAGGCAACCATCCGCCTGCTGGCTAAGGTGCCGATGCTGGCCGCTTACGCTTACCGCGCTTCTCAGGGTAAGCCGTACATGTACCCAGATAACTCTCTGGATCCAGCATCGAACTTCTTGCGCATGATGTTCGGTTACCCGACCGAGAAGTACGAAGTTGATCCAGTCCTGGCCAAGGCTTTGGATAAGCTCTTGATCCTGCACGCGGACCACGAGCAGAACTGTTCAACCTCGACTGTGCGCATGGTTGGTTCCGCGCAGGCCAACATGTTCGTGTCCATCGCGGGCGGTATCAATGCACTGTCCGGTCCTCTGCACGGTGGTGCAAACCAGGCCGTTCTGGAGATGTTGGATGATATCCAGAACAACCACGATGGTGACGCCACCGACTTCATGAACCGCGTGAAGAACAAGGAAAAGGGCGTTCGCCTGATGGGCTTCGGCCACCGTGTGTACAAGAACTACGACCCACGCGCTGCCATCGTCAAGGATTCCGCACACGAGATCCTCGAGCACCTCGGTGGTGATCCGATGCTGGATCTGGCGATGAAGCTCGAAGAAATTGCTCTGAACGACGATTACTTCGTAGAGCGCAAGCTGTACCCGAACGTAGACTTCTACACTGGTCTGATTTACCGTGCGATGGGCTTCCCTACGGACTTCTTCACCGTTTTGTTCGCCATGGGACGCTTGCCGGGTTGGATCGCGCAGTACCGCGAACAGCTCACCGAGCAAACCAAGATCAACCGTCCACGCCAGATTTACGTTGGCGAAGGCCGTCGCGACGTACCTTCGTTGGACCAGCGCTAAGCGATATTTGCGTCGGTTGCAGTCTCGCCTTGGTTGGCGAGGCGGTGGCTTATAGCTAGGCTGGATCTAGTTTGGCTAGGTCCAGCCTTTTTGGCTGTCACATTTGATCGCTGACGGATTGTGGCAGAATGCGCCGAGAAAATCGGACACGTCCTCATCTCAGCGAGAAGATATTTCCCAGTTCACAAGGAGAATTATGGCAATGGAAAAACCCGAGATCGAAGAATTTTCGGGCCCAGCACCGACGGAGCTTGCATCCGAAGACATCGTGATTGGTGACGGCGCCGAAGCCGAAGCTGGCTGCTTCGTTGAGGTGCACTATGTCGGAGTTGATTACGAAACTGGCCAGGAATTCGACTCGTCCTGGGACCGCGGTCAGTCCATTGAATTCCCATTGCAAGGCCTTATTGCAGGCTGGCAAGAAGGCATTCCTGGGATGAAAGTTGGTGGGCGCCGTCAGCTGATTATCCCGCCTGATAAAGCATATGGCCCTGCAGGCGGTGGGCACCCGCTGTCCGGCCGCACGCTTGTCTTCATGATTGACTTATTGTCGGTCGGTGAGGGCAACTAAACTGCGCATTCGCAGAATGAATCAACACTAATCAGACAGGCGCCGTGATCAAAAAGTCGATCACGGCGCCTGTGCCATGTCTAGTGGCATCATGGAAGTTATGACTATTTCGAATTTTGCCCTCAACGACGGCACCGTCATGCCACAGCTCGGTCTTGGTACATACAAAATTGCGCCAGACAAAGTTGAATCAATCGTGCGTACCGCGATCGAACTGGGCTATCGCCATTTCGATACCGCACGCCTGTATGACAATGAAGAAGCAGTGGGCCGCGCGCTGAACAACGCGTTCAAAGCAGGCGATGTTGTGCGGGAAGACGTTTATGTCGTCAGCAAACTCTGGCACGACCAGCACGGCACTGACGAAGCAAAGCAAGGTTTTGCACAGTCACTGCGCAAACTGGATGTGGGGTATCTTGATAATTTCTTGATTCACTGGCCTTATCCACAGGGCGGCCGTTTCGTGGAAACCTGGGAAACTTTGCTGGAGTTGCGGGAAACCGAAGAATTAGTTTCTGCCGGGGTGGCGAACTTCAATGCAGAACACCTTGAGAAACTCGTTGAGGCCACAGGGGTTGCTCCGAGCTTGAATCAAATTGAATTGCACCCTGGATTCCACCAGCCAGAGCAGCTCGAGGCCAACGAAAAGCATGGCACGCGAGTGGAAGCATGGTCGCCTCTGGCGCGCGGGATTGTTCTGAATAATCCACGATTAGGTGAGATCGCGGAAACCACTGGGGCTACAGTGGCGCAGGTAGTGCTGCGCTACCTCTTGGACAAAGGGGTGTCTGTGGTTCCTAAGGCATCCTCGCGGGAGCGCCTGCAAGAAAACCTCGGTGCGCTCGGTGTTGAATTATCGCAAGCGGATACTAGCGATATCGATGCGTTAGCTGAGTTGCCAGGGTTCGGTCGTATTTTCGGGGATCCGGAAATCTTCCCACACGAAAAGTAGCCATAGCTGGGTGAGTGGGGGATGGGGGAGGATCTGATTGTTGCAGGTAATCGGGTCAATCGGGGGTGATTACTTTTAGGAAACTTTCCTGTGATGGGGGTTAAGTTATTCCTGAGACTGTTAGCAAGGTAACATGTGATGTGCAGCAAATTGCCCGTCTCCGCACAGATGTGTGGAGACAGCTTCATTACGGAGTGAATCCATAGTGAAGCGAATAGGAATCTGACGCATAAGCGTCGCCCCAGAAGTAATAGGAGAGATAATGGCAGGAGCTCCTTCCAACGCACCTCGGCGTAAAGCTACGTCTGAGGAATTTATTGAGATGAGTAAATCGGAAGAATTTGCTGAACTCAAAAGCCGCTTCCGCGGGTTTACGTTCCCAGCGATCATCATCGCGCTGTTGTGGTTTTTCGCTTATCTCGTTGTGGCAACTTTCTTCCCGGACTTCATGGCTGTCAAAATCGGTGGCGGATTCAACATCGGCCTGGTTTTGGGGATTGCCCAGTTCGTTACAACGTTCTTGATCACCTGGTTGTACGTGAAATTCGCCAATAAAAACCTGGAGCCGCGCCAGGCGGCCATCCGTGAGAAAATGGAGGGCTAAGCAATGTCTATCGCTTCGCTTGCTCAGACAAGCACAAACGTCTCCACTGTGGCCCAGGCGGCAGCGGAAGAAGGCCTCGATGCTGGTAACCCGTTGATCAATATTGGGGTGTTCGCGGCCTTCATCGTCGTCACCATGACGATCGTGACCAGGGCGGGTAAAACTACCTCAGAGGCATCTGATTTCTATACCGGTGGTGGACAGTTCTCGGGGCGTCAGAACGGTCTAGCGATTTCGGGTGACTACCTATCGGCCGCGTCCTTCCTTGGTATCGTCGGCGCGATTGCCCTATACGGCTACGATGGATTCCTTTATTCCATTGGCTTCTTCGTTGCGTGGCTGTTCGCTTTGCTCTTGGTCGCGGAACCGATGCGTAACGTCGGACGCTTCACCATGGCGGACGTGCTTTCGTTCCGCCTGCGGCAAAAGCCGGTGCGCCTGGCAGCCGCAATTGCCACCATCTTCGTGTCCTTGTTCTACCTCGTTGCACAGATGGCTGGTGCAGGTTCGCTGGTCTCGGTCTTGCTTGGTCTGGATCAAAAGATTTGGCAGTACGTCACCGTCGGCATCGTCGGTGCGGTCATGACCGCCTACGTTTTGATCGGTGGAATGAAAGGCACCACCTACGTGCAGATGATCAAGGCCGTCCTCCTGGTGACAGCCGTCGTCGTCATGATCATCTTGACCTTCATTGTTGCCGGTGGTGGCTTTACTACGCTGTTTGATCAAGCAATTGAGACCCACCGCAACTCCGCATACCTGGCAGAGCGCGCGTATGAAGCTGAAGACATCATGCAACCAGGCCTGAAATACGGCAAAGACATCTGGACGCAGCTGGACTTCATCTCTTTGGGTATGTCTCTGATTTTCGGTGTTGGTGGTCTGCCACACGTTCTTATGCGCTTCTACACGGTTCCTACCGCGGTTGAAGCTCGTCGTTCGGTGACCTGGGCAATCGTTATCATCGGTTCGTTCTATCTGATGACCCTGGTTCTCGGCTACGGTGCAGCTGCACTGGTGGGTCCAGACATCATTGTCGACGCACCAGGTGGTGCCAACGCCGCAGCGCCACTGCTCGCGCTCGAATTGCTCGGACCAATCTTTATGGCCGTGGTTGCCGCGGTTGCCTTCGCTACGGTGTTGGCGGTGGTCGCTGGCTTGACCATCACTGCGTCGGCTTCGGTGGCACACGATATTTACGACGCCGTGCTGCGCGACGGTGAAGCATCCGAAGAATCACAGGTGCGTGTTTCCCGCATCACCGTTATCGTCTTGGGCGTTGCCTCGGTTATCTTGGGAATCTTGGCGATGGAGCAGAACGTGGCCTTCTTGGTCTCCCTGGCCTTCGCGATCGCTGCCTCAGCAAACTTGCCGACGATTCTGTACTCGCTGTACTGGCGCAAGTTCAACACCACCGGTGCAGTTGCCTCCATGTACACCGGTCTGATCGGATCGCTGTTGCTGATTTTCCTCTCGCCATCCGTATCGGGTAGCGAAACCTCGATGATTCCTGGCGCCGATTGGGCGATCTTCCCGCTGACCTCTCCAGGCCTGGTCTCTATTCCGTTGGCTTTCCTGGCTGGTTACCTGGGAACCGTATTGTCCAAGCCGGACAAGTTGGATCACCTGGCAGCAGAAATGGAAGTTCGTTCTATGACTGGTGTGGGTGTCGAGGCTCCGGTGGATCACTAATCCCACAACTCGCAGGATGATGGTGGTGTAATATCGCATCATCCCATGACTCACACTGAAATCCCTGAGCGTAGTTTTACGCTCAGGGATTTTGCTATTGTGGTGCATCCTGTGTGGTATCGGCGCGGTGCGTTGTGGCGGTTTTGTAGAATGCCAAGTTGTGATGCATTCAAAATTTTCCGGACTGAAAGCTTTGAGCTGGTTCGGCCTGATCTTCGCTGTGATTGCCATGGTTATTGCTGTGTATCTCGGTGGCCATCATGGCTCCAGTGCTTCGCATTTGCCGGGCAGCGCTAATGGGCAACTTTCAGAAGCTCACGGTGATGGCGCTACTGCTAGCGATGACGATTTGGCGGCTGACGATAGTGCCAACGACGCGGATGCAGCAAGCGACGATGTATCAGCCACCAAGGCTTCAGCAACATCGGTGGCGAAGATTAAATCGCGAGCGGGCACCCAGCTGACCCCGGACAGTAACATTTTGCGGCCACGGAAAGTTGAGTTCGTCGAAAATCAGCAGGGAAGCCAATTTACGCTTTACCGGTTTTCGGATAACTCTAAATTGGGCAGCACTAGTGATCGGATGGCGCGACCAGCATTGTCACTGGCAAAGCTGTTCATCGCTGAATATGTTTTGAACAATGGCACGGATGCCGATATCGAGCTGGTCGAGTCTATGATCACGCAATCAAGCGACAGTGCTGCGGATCAATTGTGGGCACGGTACCCTGAATCGATCGATGAGGTGGCTGAGGAATACCGCTTGTTTTCAACTCGGGGTGGGCAACGTTGGGGTTTGTCCGTGACTTCGACCTATGACGTCGTTAGTTTTATCGCCCAGTTGAAAGACGAAAATCCAAAGCATCAGCTGCTGGAAATGATGAAACACACCGAGCCTATCGCTGCTGATGGTTATGAGCAGAATTTCGGCACTGCGCAATTGCCGGGTGTGCAGGGGACGAAATGGGGTTGGTCTGATGACCGAAGCCTGCATTCGTCAGTTTCTTTTGGCAAAGACTTTGTCGCGGCTGCGGCAATCACAGGCACCGCAGCGGAACTGTCTGCCGTCGTAAAAGAACAGTTTTCTGACTTTGTGAAGTAGTGTGCGAAGTCTCGTTGTGACTTGTCACGCGACACGCTTGTGATGGCACGGATCACCGGTGGAAATCTAGGCTTTTAGAGCCCGAATTGCTTTGCGAGGTGCGGGTTATCCTGGGCGAGTTTGATTAACTCTTGCAGGGTACGCGCACCTTGTTGTACTGCAGGATCAGAGCTGAGCCGCTGCAGGTCGGCGACGTTTGGTGGCGTCGTGCTGCCTGGAATAGCCGGGAATTGGCCTTGCGGCTGCGGTTGGCCTTGTGGACGCGGCTGGTTATTCTGCTGGTTGGTGTTTGGGGGAGTGCCGCCAGCTCCTGACGCGACGCCTGGCTTCCACTGGCCCCAATCCCGGGCGTAAACATTGTTGATATCGCAGACCACACCGCCGATGGTCTGTTGCTTGTTCTGTGGCAGCTGATGGATTGTGGTACGCGGGTGGATCTTTCCGCCGGAACCCCAGTCATGCATCCAGAAATACGAACCGATGCCGTCTTTGATTGCCCAGTCGATGACGTTGTAATTTCCATAGATGCCGGCGGAATACCCAGACGTTTTCAGGACAGCTTCAAAAGCGCGCAAATATGGCGCTATCAAGGTGTCGTATTCGTGACGCGAAGGGTTGTCGTCGATTGCGATGTAGATCGGACGGCCGGTTGGCCCACCGGCGCTGACGTGCAACGCGATTGCCTTTGGTGCGTGCGTAGCTGCGCCTAATGCACCTTGTTTCCAGTCCGCGGTTTCCGCGCGCCCGAACTGGTAGACAGATGCGGTCTCTAGCCCAAGTGCTGCCAGGTTGTTGGTTTCGGTGGCACTGACGGGCTTGCCCAGCATCCATGCTGCACCTGGGCGTCGTTCGGAAACGTAGCGTACAGCACCGAGAAAACCGCCGTCTTTGATGGAGCGTGCCGACGGCACACCGGCGGCATAGTCCAGCACTTGACCGAGCACAGGGCCCGGACCCGGTGCAGCCGCAGCGAGCGGAGCAGTGAGTGCCGAGTTGGAGCTGATGAAAGCGCCAGCGAGGGCGAGGGCACCGGTGGTGCGCAGCAGCGTTCGACGACTGACATTGCGGGAAGCATTCATTGAGATTTCTCCAATCAGGAATGAATAATCTTCACAACAATAACACCAGTAACATTTGTTTCAGGTGTGCAACGCGTGTGATCGTGGGCTCTTTTGGGAAGGGGGTCCTAAATCATTGATGCGCGATGGCAGCTCTCAGCAAAAAAGTCTTGAGACATCGCCAACACAACGGACGAAGTCTCAAGACAAAAGTGTGCCCCAGAGTGGATTCGAACCACCGACACCGGCTTTAGGAGAGCCGTGCTCTATCCCCTGAGCTACTGGGGCCAAACGCTGACCAGAAGAGATTCTGAACAGCCAGTCCAGCCAATAGCTTAGCGCACACCGCCCTCGGTCGGGCAACGTGGCCGTCGGGGCGCCTAGCTAGCGCAGTCAAGCAATTGGCTGTGGCCAGCACCGAAAAACGTCGGCATGGCCTCGGGAAGATTAGCTTTGCAGTTCTTCCAGCTTCTTTGCCACCTCAGCGGCAGGTGGGTTGGTCATCGAAGTGCCATCGGAAAACAACACGGTAGGGATGATGCGGTTACCGTCGTTCACGGATTCGATCCAAGGGTTAGCGTTTTTGGCTTGTCCCTGCTCGGAGTCTGGGTCGATGAGCTCAAATGGGGTGCCGTTGGCTTCCAAGTCGCCGATCAGTTTGCGGCAAAACGGGCACCAGGTGGCACCGAATACAGTGATGTGCTGGGAAGTTTCTGGGGTTTGTACGTCAGACATTTAAGCTGCAGCCTTTCGTTCGTAGGTTAAAAAGCGATATTTCAGCGGTAAATCACTCGGCTCATGTCCCGGAATCTGCAGATGGCCATTGGCAGAGACTTGCCAGTCACTATCTGCGATCAGCCCGAAATCATCCGGGATTTCCGGGGCATAAACCGCCCTTTGCCCGTAAATACTACCAATATTCGCCCCCATCAGAGTGATCTCTAGCCGGTCCACATCTCCGAGCGTGGCCGCATAAACCTTGCCACCACCCAGGATCCAGGCTGTAGACAACGTGGTGACGTCGTCAAGCGAGTTCACGACATCCGCACCAGCCGACCACGGACCAGGAGCCGCCGACGACAGCACGTAATTATCCCGCCCCGGCAGCGGACGGAAACGCTCGGGGAGCGATTGCCAGGTCTTGCGCCCCATGATCACTGGCGCACCGGTGGTGATTTCTTTGAAATGCGCGAGATCTTCCGGCACATGCCACGGCATGGACACACCATCACCAATGATGCCGTCCAGCGATTGCGCCCAAATTGCACCCAACATGGCCGTTACACCGAAACCTGGGCTTTGATGGCTGGGTGCGGATCGTAACCGTCGACCGATATGTCGGAGAAATCATAGTCGAAGATGCTCGCAGCCTTGTGCAACTTCAACTGCGGATAAGGCCTGGGGCTGCGGCTCAGCTGCTCACGGACCTGCTCGACGTGATCGTTGTAAATGTGGCAATCGCCACCGGTCCAAATCAGTTCGCCAACTTCCAGGCCTGCCTGCTGGGCGAACATATGCGCCAACAGGGCATACGAGGCAATATTAAACGGCACGCCCAAAAATAGGTCTGCGCTGCGCTGATAGACCTGCAGTGAAAGTTTGCCATCGGCGACGTACAACTGGAACAGCAAATGACACGGCATCAGCGCCATGTTGTCGAGTTCCGCGACGTTCCAGGCACTGACGACCATGCGACGGGAATCCGGATTGTTCTGTAAATCCTGAACGGCCTGGGCGATCTGGTCGATGTGCGTGCCATCTGGGCTGGGCCACGAGCGCCACTGCACACCATAGACCGGGCCGAGTTCACCGTTATCATCAGCCCATTCGTTCCAGATACGCACGCCGTTATCGCGCAGCCAGCCGACGTTGGAATCGCCACGCAAAAACCACAACAGCTCACCGACCACGGCGTGAAAATACACCTTCTTGGTGGTTAACAGTGGAAAAGATTCCGCCAGGTTATAGCGTAACTGGCGGCCAAACACGCTGGTTGTTCCGGTACCTGTGCGATCGTGTTTGGTGGTGCCGTTGGCTAAAACATCGCGCAGCAAATCTTCGTATGGTGTGGGAATTCCGGCGCTGGAATTGTTGGCGTGAGAAAAACGTGCGTTGTCCGTCTGGTTGTCAGTAAAGCTCGATGGGCCAGTCATGGCCTATAGCCTACTAGTTGCTGTCTACGGCACACTGTGGTTGTTAGTAGCTTCCGTTCTGGCTGGCGTAATCGGCGATGTGCCCCAGCATTTCGTCGGCAAGCTCTTTGCGGCATATCAATAGATCCGGGATATAAGTATCGGCGCGGTTGAACTGGTGCTGCGAACCATCCAATCGGCTTACATGCAGTCCTGCAGCTTGTGCAACACCGACCGGCGCTGCCTGGTCCCACTCATACTGGCCACCTGCATGGATATAGGCATCCACGTCGCCCAGCAACACCTTCATCGCCTTCGCTCCAGCTGATCCCAACCGCACGGTTTCTAGGCCCATGTGCTGGCCGACGTATTCCGCAATCTCTGGCGGGCGGTTACGCGAGACCACAATGCGACGTGAAAACGGCCCGGAAACCGCACGCACATCAGAGGAGCGAAACACCACGCCGAGATCCGGTAAGCCGACTGCCGCATGCAGTGGCACTCCGTTTTCGACCAGCGCGATGTGCACCGCCCAATCCTGGCGCCCGGTGGCGAACTCTTTGGTGCCGTCGAGTGGGTCGACGATCCACACGCGCTGTTTGTCCAGCCGCTCCGGGTTATCCTTGGCTTCTTCAGATAAAAACCCGTCGTCCGGACGGTGCTGTGCCAGTACCCGTGCGATCCAGTTTTGTGCGAGCTCATCGCCGGCCTGGGCGAGTTCTTTATCGCGGAGCAAACCAACGCCACGGATACCTTTGAGGATCTCGCCGGAACCTTGAGCCAAAAGGTTGGTCAGCCGAACATCTGATAACACGCCTGTCATGGCTCATACTGTAGCCGTAGAGTGGTGGTCATGCCCGATGACGTCCTGTCCCGTTTCAGCCCGCCGGTCGCAGGCTGGTTTCGTGAAGTCTTTTCCGAGCCCACCCACGTGCAGAAACAGGCGTGGCAGGCAGTCTCGGAAGGAAAAAATTCGCTGGTGGTGGCACCAACCGGCTCGGGTAAAACCTTGGCGGCATTTTTCTGGGCACTCAACGGACTGATCAGCGGTGCTGGTCAACTGAGTTTGCCGGTGGGCGTCCCGCATGCCGACGAAAACCGCAAGCCTGGGGTGAAGGTGCTTTATATTTCACCACTGAAAGCCCTGGGCGTTGACGTTGAACGCAACCTTCACGCCCCGCTGACTGGGATTGAGCGCGTCGCAGCGCGGATGGGTTTTGATGCCCCATCTGTGACGGTCGGCGTGCGCAGTGGCGATACCCCGCAAGCAGAACGCGCCCGCCAGCTTCGTCGACCACCAGATATTTTGATCACCACCCCGGAATCGGCATACCTCATGCTCACCGGGAAAGCTGCCGGAATCTTATCGACGGTGACCACCGTCATCGTCGATGAAATTCACGCGCTTGCTGGCAGCAAACGCGGAGTGCACTTGGCATTAACCCTGGAACGATTAGCGCGGGTTGCCGGAGATCCACAACGCATTGGGCTGTCGGCGACGGTGCGCCCGCTGGAAACCGTCGCGCAGTTTTTGGGCGGCGACCGTGCCGTGGAGATCGTCGCCCCGCCGACGCAGAAATCCTGGGAGCTTGCGGTATGCGTTCCGGTGGATGATATGGCTGATCTGCCAGTGCCAGAACAAGCCTCGACGATTGGGGAGATGACTGTCGATGACCCGCTGGGCTTAAGCAGCGGCGGGGGCCCGGCTGATAACAGCACCTTTGCCAGCGAATCGGCTTTGCCTACAGCAAAATCCATTTGGCCGCATATCGAAGCCGAGCTGTATCAATCCATCATGGAGCACAACTCCACGCTGGTATTCGTCAACTCCAGGCGGACGGCCGAGCGGGTAACCTCCCGGCTCAACGAACTCTATGCCACCGAGTACGCCCCAGAAACACTGTCGGCACCGACGCGCCGGGACCCCGCGCAGTTGATGAAGCAGACGGATATCGCTGGAACCGCCCCGTCGGTGATTGCGCGTGCGCACCATGGCTCGGTCTCGAAAGACGAACGCGCCCAGACTGAATCGTTGTTGAAACAAGGCGCGCTGAAAGCGGTCGTTGCCACCAGTTCGCTAGAGCTCGGCATCGATATGGTTGCGGTGGATCAGGTGGTGCAGGTGGAATCACCACCGTCGGTGGCCTCCGCATTGCAACGTGTGGGCCGTGCTGGCCACAGCGTTGGCGCAGTGTCTAAAGGAGATTTTTATCCGAAACATCGCGCAGATCTGCTGCAAACCGCGGTGACCGTCGGCAGGGTAGAAGCTGGGTTGATCGAAAAAATAAACGTTCCCCGCAATCCCCTGGATGTGCTGGTGCAACAAACCATCGCTGCGGTGGCGGTAGAAGATCTGGATGTCGACGAATGGTTCGCTACCATCCGGCGCGCCTGGCCGTACCGCGAACTGGACCGTGAGGTTTATGAATCCGTACTGGACCTGGCCAGTGGTCTGTATCCCAGCACTGATTTTTCTGAGCTGAAACCTCGTATTGTTTTCGACCGGGTACGCAATATTTTATCCACCCGCCCTGGTTCCAAACGCGTCGCCGTGACCAGCGGTGGCACCATCCCAGACCGGGGTATGTTTGGGGTATTTTTGGCTGGAACGACTGCAGAATCCGATGCTGCCGCTAGCAATAGTGGTGGCTCTGGTACCCGACCCACCCCGCGCCGGGTTGGAGAACTCGATGAAGAGATGGTCTACGAATCCCGCGTCGGTGACGTGTTCACCTTGGGGGCGAGCAGCTGGCGCATCGAAGACATCACCCGCGATCAGGTGCTGGTTTCTCCAGCGCCGGGCCACACAGGACGGCTGCCTTTCTGGAGCGGCGACCAATTAGGCCGTCCATACGAGCTGGGCCTCGCTGTAGGTGCTTTTCGACGCCAAGCGCACCGCGAACGCGAGCAAGTGCTTGATACTCTCCCGCTGGAACAACGTGCACGCACTAATCTTCTGGCTTATCTCGATGAGCAACACGAAGCCACAGGGATCATTCCCGACGAAAAGACTCTGGTATTGGAACGATTCCGTGATGAGCTTGGCGATTGGCGTGTCGTGTTGCATACCCCGTTCGGTCGCGGTGTCAATGCCGCCTGGGCGTTGGCGGTAGGTGCGCGCATTGCAGAAAACACCGGTATGGATGCCCAAGCCGTCGCCGGAGATGATGGAATCGTGCTGCGCATTCCCGAAGGTGATCATGAGCCGGATGCGTCGTTATTCACCTTCGATGCCGACGAGGTAGAAGACATCGTGACCGCGCAGGTGGGAAATTCTGCGCTGTTTGCCTCGCGTTTTCGGGAATGCGCTGCGCGTGCCCTGCTTTTGCCACGCTATGATCCTGGCAAACGTGCGCCGCTGTGGCAGCAACGGCAAAAAGCAGAACAATTGCTGGATATCGCGCGGAAATACCCCTCGTTTCCCATCATTTTGGAAACTGTGCGCGAGTGTTTGCAAGATGTCTATGATCTACCAGCCCTCAACGAGGTCACACGGGGAATTGCCCAGCGCAATATCCGGATTGCAGAAGTGACCACAGAACAACCATCGCCGTTTTCATCGTCGCTGCTGTTTAATTACACCGGGGCGTTCATGTATGAAGGCGATAGCCCGCTGGCAGAAAAGCGAGCGGCTGCGCTCTCACTGGATCCTAGTTTGCTCGCGAAGCTACTCGGCACCGTGGAGCTGCGTGAACTTCTCGACGCTGATGTGATCGTGGAAGTTCACCAATCGCTCCAGCACATTACTCCGCAGCGCCGTGCACAGACCGCGGAACAACTCGCGGATACGCTGCGGCGCATCGGGCCGATTCCCGTGGATCGCCTGGCCGAGCATTCAGAGGTTTCTGTGGAGGACGCCCAGCGTGAATTGGGCATGCGAGTGATGGTGGTGCGCCTGGTGGGCAAGGAGCATCTTGCCCAAGCACAGGATGCTGGGTTGCTGCGTGACGGCCTCGGGATCCCCGTACCGCCGGGGGTGAGCGCCTCTGCGGAAACCATTAGCGACGCGCTTGCCCAATTGCTGAAACGCTGGGTGCGGGCACGCGGCCCTTTCGTGGTGCGCGATGCCGCAGAGGCATTCGGTATCAGTATCTCTAGCGCTTGGCACATCGTGCAGGAGATGGCGGCCAAAGGGGAACTGGTCGAAGGACACTACCGCCAGGGTGTCGATGAGCTGGAATATTGTGCCGCTGTGGTGCTCAAACAAATCCGCTCGCGGTCCCTGGCCGCTGCGCGCAATGCGTTGCGCCCGGTCAGTGCGTCAGCTTTCGCGAGATTTCTGCTCGACTGGCAGCAAATCACGGATGCGCCAGCTGGTGGTGTTAGCGGGGTGGATCGCGTTTTCACCGTCTTGGAACAACTTGCTGGGGTACGTTTGCCCGCGAGTGCCTGGGAACAATTGGTTTTGCCTGCTCGGGTGCCTGGGTTTAGCCCGCGCCACCTCGATGAACTCACTAATAATGGGGAGGTGCTTATTCGTGGTGCCGGACAAGCCGGGCGCGATGATCCCTGGATAATGCTGCTGCCAGCTGATTATGCTGCGCAGCTCTGCCCACTGGATCACGATGTAACGCCGAAGCTGTCGGTGGTGCAAGAAGCGATCTTGGATGTCCTGCGTAATGGCGGGGGATACCTATTTTCCGATATCGTCGACCAGGTTCCGTTGCACGGCAGCGATGCGGTGCGCGAAGGTCTCTGGGAACTGGTGGATCTCGGGCTTGTCAGCCCTGATAGCTTCGCGCCGTTGCGTGCTCGCTTGACTGGTGGCACTAGTCGGGCGCATAAGGCCAAACGGCCGTCGCGTCGTTCCCGTCTTCGCCTGGGGCGTACGAGTTTTGCGCAAAACCAACAAACTCGCCCGGGTCAGGCCACGCCTCCGGACATGGTTGGCCGCTGGTCGTTGAGTATCCAGCCTGATACAGATGCCACCGCGCGTTCGCTCGCGCAGGGCGAGGCCTGGTTAGACCGATACGGCATCGTCAGCCGTGGCAGCGTCGTGACAGAAGACGTCACTGGCGGTTTCGCCTTGGCATACAAAGTGCTCAGCGAGTTCGAGGCGGCCGGCAAAGCTCAGCGAGGCTATTTCATTGCAGGATTGGGAGCCGCGCAATTTTCTACCCCGGCTGTGGTTGATCGTCTGCGCGGTGTTGATGATGCCCCCGACGTGCAGGGATGGCCCTCGGGATCCACTGACCCACACGTCGTTGTGCTCGCTGCCACCGACCCTGCCAACCCGTATGGTGCTGCGCTTGACTGGCCCGCAACTGATGGCGATAACGACACTGCTGGCGATAACGACAATGCGCGAAGTAGTTCGCGTCCAAGCCGGGCAGCAGGTGCGTTGGTGGTGCTTGCTGACGGGCTCTGCCTTGCGCACTTGAGCCGAGGCGGGAAAACCTTGACGACGTTTTTCGATACGCTGCCGGAAGGTATTGCTGCTGCTCCAGCGCAGCTGCTCGTCGATGCGATACAGCAAGCGCTTGCTAACGAGTGGCTTCGCCCGCTGATTATTGAAAAAGCCAATGGTGCTGGAATCTTGGGAACACAGTTGGCAGTAGCCATGAGGAACGCTGGGGCAAAGCTCAGCCCGAAAGGTCTACGTTTGAGTAATTAAAACGTGCAAGTAGAAAGGAAGCGGCGCTATGCCCGAAGGAGATTCCATCCTGCAGCTGTCGCAGCGGCTGCAATTTCTCGTCGGCAAGCAAGTCACACGAACCTCGATTCGCACTCCGCGGTTTGCCACCCAGGATTTTACGGGTGCGTGCTGCCAAAAAATCTGGCCGTACGGAAAATACCTGTTCATGCTTTTTGATGAGCAGATTCTTGCCACGCACCTGAAGATGGAAGGCACCTGGGCGTTGCATTTAGCAGGCGATCGGTGGCGCAAACCCGGCCATAGCGCACGTGTGGTGCTGCAGTTTGCACACCAACCACGGGATATCGAAATTGTGGGGCACCAGCTAGGGATGGTGCGGGTGTTTCCTGCAGCGGATTACAATCTGTTCATTGGCGCGCTCGGGCCTGATATTTTGGCAGCCGATTGGGATGATCCGGGTGCAGAAAGCTCAGCTGATACAAAGTCCAGGCAAAACACGAAGGTCACGCCTGGCATTAAGATCACGCCTGACACAGAGAACTTGCCTGACGCCAAGAACATTCCTGAGACATCGAATAACGCAAACAAAACTGCTCGCAACGGCAAAAGCGAAGCATTGTGCCGGATCATGCTGCAACCCGAGCGCCCCATCGGTACAGCGCTGCTGGATCAAAACAACCTGGTCGGCATCGGCAACGAATACCGCGCAGAAATTTGTTTCTTAGCAGGGCTACACCCGGGCAGCCGCGTCGCTGCATTGGGCAGCCATCGCGTGGCAGAAATTCTGGATATCGCCCGGCGGATCATGTGGGCAAACCGCAACGAACCGGTGCGGGTGACCACCGGCATCAAGCGCGCCGGGGAAACGACGTATGTTTTTGGGCGAAATCATCGCCCGTGTCGTCGTTGCCGCAGCCTCATCGAAAAAGATGTGTTGGGTGGGCCGGATCAGAAAAACCGCGGAGGCACCGATGATGAGCTCGAACGCATCATCTGGTGGTGTCCGCGGTGTCAACCGCTGCTGGGCTAGCAATCACGGGATTGGAAGTTGCGGTGCTGGCCTAGTGCTCGCGATGTTCGCGGTACCAGCGAATTAGTTCGTCAGTTGAGCTGTCACCCGAATCGATGTCTTCTGCACCGGCAATGGCGGGCAAGAGCTCATCGGCTTGTTTCTTGCCCAGCTCGACGCCCCATTGGTCGAAGGAGTTGACGTCCCAGATCACGCCCTGGACGAAGGTAATGTGCTCGTACAAAGCGATCAGGCTGCCGAGCACTGCGGGGCTTAACAACGGTGCCAAGATGGTCGTCGTCGGGCGGTTACCAGGCATTACCCGGTGTGGGACGAGGTTCGCCGCAACGCCTTCGGCCGCGACTTCTTCAGCGTTTTTCCCGAACGCCATGACTTTCGACTGGGCAAAGAAGTTGCTCATCAACAAATCGTGCAATGAGCCCTTGCCATCGATCGCCGCGAGATCATTGTGTGGGCGGGCGAAACCGATGAAATCTGCCGGAATCAAATGCGTTCCCTGATGTAGCAGCTGGAAAAACGCGTGCTGACCATTGGTTCCCGCTTGGCCCCAGTAAATCTCGCCGGTGGAATAATCCACCTTGGCGCCATCGCGTCGCACAGACTTGCCGTTGGATTCCATCGTCAACTGCTGCAGATAAGCGGGGAAACGACGCAGGTGCTGCGAATATGGCAAAATCGCGTGGCTGGATGCCCCGTGGAAGTTGGTATACCACACGCCCAGCATTCCCATCAGCACGACGACGTTGTCGCGTAGCTCTGTACGGTAGAAATAATCGTCGATGGCGTGAAAACCGCTGAGGAAGCTCCGGAAATCCTCTGGCCCGATGCACAACATCAACGACAACCCGATCGCAGAAGTGACCGAATACCGGCCGCCGACCCAGTCCCAAAAAACGAACATGTTGTCCGGATCAATGCCGAATTCTCGGACCTTTTCCTCGTTCGTCGAGACCGCAACGAAGTGCCGGGCAACTGCATCCTGGCTTCCGAGCTTGTCGACGAGCCAGCGCCTGGCAGCCGTCGCATTCGACAGGGTTTCTTGTGTGCCAAAAGATTTTGAGCTGACGATAAACAGAGTGGTTTCTGGATCAACCACTGCCAACCTGTCGTTCATATCTGCTGGGTCTACATTGGAGACGTATTCGGCAGTGATGCCTGCGGTATTGTATTCCTGCAGCGCTAACGCAGCGAAGGCCGGACCTAGATCGGAGCCACCGATGCCGATGTTGACGATGGTGCGGATTTTCTTACCGGTGAAGCCAGTCCAGCTGCCATCGCGCAGGGAAGTGGCGAAACGCTCCATCTTGTTGAGCTCGGCGTGCACATCGCGGGTGACGTTTTGGCCGTCGACTAGCAAATCCTGCTCGCCATTGCTGGAAAACGATCCTGGGGAGCGCAAAGCGGTGTGCAAAACCGCACGATTTTCGGTGTTATTGATATGTGCACCGGAAAACTGCTCATTGATTGCCTCACGCAGACCAGCGCGCTCAGCTAGTGCGAGCAAATGGGAATGAACGGTATCGTCGATCCAGTTCTTCGATAGATCAAGGTGTAAATCCCCGGCAGAAAAAGACCACCGCCGGGCGCGGTCGGGATCTTCCTGGAACAACGAACGAAGGTCAAAATCATGCTCATTGGCCAGGGCGACAAGCCGTTGCCATTCCGGGGTGGTGGTTATTGATGCAAAAGAACTCACGAAGTTAGATGATACCGATTTCCGCTGGCACGTACGACAGACGCGCGCCAGTTTCGTCTGCAGGAAACCGCGGTTTTATCCCACAACTGCCAGCCCTGATGTTCGGTGGTGTCTGGGTGATGGGCAGCAGCGCGCGCAGGAATAGAGGTTGCCGCATCTGCTTGCGCGGATAGTGCACAATGCGGGCTGTGGACGCATTCGTCGGCACGCTGAGCGCCGGGTGGCGAGAACTCAATCTGCACGGTGGTGCGGGTAATCCCAAATTGGCTGCGCAAAATCGCCTCGACTTGGCGCAAGATTTCCTGGTGCTCATGAAGTTGGGATGAACCGTGCGGTGCAGCGACGATGTGCACCGTCGCAATGGCATCCGATCCGGTCAGTGACCACAAGTGCAGGTCATAGACTCGTTCTACACCGGGCAGCCGCAGAAGCTCGCGCTGGATCGCAACATAATCCAATCCGGCAGGCGCGTGCTGCATCAGCACCGAGAAGGACTGCTTGAGCAACTGCCAGCAACGAGGCAGTAATACCGCCATGATCAGCACAGATACCAAAATATCTACGCCGGTCCAGCCGGTTTCCCACACAACGAGGGAGGCGAAAATGACGCCGATGGAGCTGAGCATATCCGAGACAATATGCAAATAAGCGCCTTTGATATTCAATGAATTTTGCGAAGGCTTGTGCAAAGCCAGCATCGCCAAAAGGTTCGCGAGTAAGCCGATGGTGGCAACGAGCAACATGACCTCGGCGGCAAGCTCTGCGGGGTTGTGAATGCGTCGGATTGCGGCGACAAGAATCCAAACCGCAATTGCCATGACCATCAACGCGTTGAGAGCAGAAGCAATGACTTCAGCACGTGAGAAGCCGTAGGTTGCCAATTGGGTGGCTTTGCGTTTTCCCCAGTACAGTGCAAGCCCGGCCATCACCAAGCCGACTGAATCAGTTGCCATGTGGCCGGCGTCGGCAAGCAAAGCCAACGAGCCCGACCAGATCGCACCGATGACTTCTGCCACCAAAATGGTGGAGGTGAGCACAATGACTGCTACTAGTCGAGCGCCGGTTGCCGAGCCATGGTGGCTGTGGCCGTGATGGCTATGGCAGTGGCTGTGGTGGCCATGGTGGCTGTGGTGGCTGTGCTGGTCATGTGGATGCGTGCCCATGTGCGGCATTGCTCCTTCCTGTCTAACGCGAAGAGCGAGCTTTAGTGGGTATGCGAATCGTCGTCTTCAGAAATTTCGATGTGCCCGGTGCTTGGGTCATAAATGATGGAACCGTGCTGGAACTTCACTGTGACTGGGCTGGTGCCGTCGAAAACTTCCGGGGTGCTCGTCGGCAAGCCCAGCGATTCGACCGCGCCATTGGCCCATGTGCGAGCGATTTCGCCCCACAGCGCTTGCGGGCCGGTTTCTTCCGAATCGATGATCACGCCGTTGTCGAATACAGCGAAGTCGATATCTGTATTGAAGCCGGCAGCAGCGCCCGCGGTTCCAATTCCAGTGATCGGGGTTCCCAATACCGGGCCCAGGAGCGCATTGATGCGAGCCCAAGTTTGCTCGATATTGGAATCTCCTGTCAGCTTCACGACGCGGCCAATCAGACCTGGGATCTCGCCGAGGTTGAGCCCGGAGGAAATCTCAATTTGAGCGAGGTTGTTGGCGTTGCCGGGAAGGCTGCTGGTCTGGGAGTTTTTCAGTAGTGTCATCACGATCGGGGCGATTAAACCAATCGCTGTTGTAGCGAGTGCCGCGATATCTTGGCCGCCCCGGTTCGTACCCTGGTTATTCGTACCCTGGTTATTCGGGGTGCTTGGCGACGATGGACGCTGGTTCTGAGTGCCCTGCGGCGGCTGATTTTGCTGGTTCGGGTTAGTCCCCGGATTACCCGCGATCAGATTGGAAACGTGGCTGTAGGCCTGGTTAGTGGCAGCGCGAATCGAGGGCCACTGTTTGACGGCTTCATCGCCAGGGCATTCGGTGTGGTCGACATCGCGGTGGCCGTGGAAACGGTTAAAGGTGCGGGTATCGCCGGCCCGGTAGCGGGCATGCTGGCTGCCTTCGGAGGTCAATGACACGGTTCCAGAAGGATCAAATCCAGATTGTGCAGCGCGCCAACCAGCGATTTGACCTACGGAGTTAATCGTTGGCTGTGGAACTGGAGCGATCTGGTGGTTACCGATCATCGCGATGCCAAAGGTTCCGGTGTTGTAGCCACCCGCGTGTGCACCAAGCACGCCTGCGTTCAAGCCATCGCGGCGGCCTTCGTAGATGGTGCCGAACTTGTCGACGAGTGCGTGGTAGCCGATATCACACCAGCCCAGTGATCGAGTGTGGTACTGGTAGGCGCCACGCACCTGGGCTGCTGCGGATTCACGGGTGTAGTTGTTGACACCGGCGGTGTGGTGCAGGGTCATCGCTTTGTAGTTCATGCCCGTAGGTCCGCAATTGCCGCGATAGGATTCGTTGGCGCCCCAGGCCTGTCGGGTCACTACGCTGGGCATGCCGACGGAAAGGTTTGCGGTCTGCTGAATACCAGCCGGGGTGGCACCTTCACGGCCGTTGATGAATACCGCGCTAAGCTCTTCTGCCTTAGGCAGCGGAGCAACACCGACAGCATCGTCAGTGTGTGTGAGGTCGACCGAGTCGGTGACCGGCTGGATGATGCCCTCAGAGGTCTCTAAACCGGCTTTCGGAATGCTGATTTGTGGTGAGCCAGCGTGCTCACCATGCTCGCTGTGTTCTGCATGTTCACCGTCGCCGTAAAGATCAACGCCAGCCAGAGAGACCTGCACCTTAGTGGTCGGTGCAACATAAATTAGTTCTGTTCCTTGTTGGGTGGCTTCCGGCGGATTCGGCAATGGGTGTGTTTCCAGCCATGGGCCCCAAGATCCATCCGCAGCTTCTGCGCGGAAAAATGCAAGCACATCGCGGTCGCCTTCCCAGGTGAGCGCGAAAGAGTCGAATTCTTCATCCTGGGTAAATTCTTGCACGGCACGCGGTTCATCTGCCGAGTGTTCGTCGTGGTGATGGCCGTGGCCATGGTCGTGTGCTCCCTGCGTAGAGACAGCAGGATCATCGACGACCGTCGTGGTGCCGCTGGAAAAACTAGCGGTTTTCATAGTTGCTTCCACCGGTCCGGCACCGGCGTTTTGGGTGTTGAGAACATGATTGCCGCCGAAGGCAGCGGCGACGACGAGAGCAGAGGTGCTCGTGATGGCGATTGCGGGCGTTAATCCGCGGGGGCGGCGAGGGTGAATGTGCCGACGCATCCTCATAAGGGCTCCTTGTACAGATAATTAAACAACATTGGTGTTTGCGGTCACAGTAAGGATCGTCAAAGTTAGTTCATGCAACTGAAGTTACAAGTGTTACTGGTGTTGTTTATGTATCGACACGCCAGAAGATTTAATATAAGTAAAAATGAATATTTGGCTAGACGTGGGCCTGTCGGGGTTGGTGCAGTGTATTAAGTCCGGACAACATGCGGAATGCGAAAAACCCGCAAGCAGTATGCTTGCGGGCTAGATCACTTACATATTCCTGTGAACCCAAGCTGGATCCTGGGACTGTACTCAGAGACGAAACTGCTCAGGGACAAGACGGCTCAGAGACGAAACTGCTCAGAGACAAAATTAGGTTCGTGTCAGTGAACCGAATCGTTAAATAGAGGACGGGCGCCAACCAAGCTCGGGCCAGCAATGGAATTCTCCGCCTTGGTAGAGCAATGGTGCGACCGAGGCATCTGAATCGCAATCTTCGACCCGAACAATCACGATGGTGTGGTCGCCAGCAGGAGTTTTCGATTCAATCGTGCCGGTAAACCATGAGGCACACCCGGAAATCACCGGAACATCCAATGCTGTGCGCTGAGTTTTTACGCCAGCGAATCGGTCGATCCCTTTGCGTGCGAATTGCTGGGCTAGTGGTGCTTGGCCTTGCGCGAGCACAGAAATCGCTACTGGGTTGCCTTCAACGAGTTTCGGTAAAGAACTTGAGCGATTGCCTACCGAGAGCATCACCAGTGGCGGGTTCAGCGATAGCGAAGAAAACGCAGATACCGTCATCCCCGCATCGCGTCCTTCGTGGAGCGTGGTGACGATGGTTGTGCCCTTGGGGAAAGCCCCTGATGCGCCACGCAACTTATCGTTGAGGCTGAATCCAGCTTTCGAGGACTGCGCGTTCGTTGATTCGTTGCTGGACATCTCAGTCTTTGCGGCTTCAGTCTTTGAGACTTCAGTATTGGATGAGCTAGGTTTCGGGTCTGCCACTTTTTAGCTTTCTGCTTCGCGGGCCAATTGCCATTTCAGCTGGCCTTCGGATGGCGACTGGACAGGGATGAACGTCGCCTCCCGGTAGCGGCGCGAAGCCGGGGACGACTTCGCGTAGCCTGCACCACCAGCTACTCGAATTTCTAGGTTAGCGGCATTCACTGCAGCCTGTGCAGCGTTTAACCGCAAGCGCAGCAAGTCTGCGAAAGCTGGCTGTTGGCCGTTGTCAGTCTTTTCTGCGATGTTTTCTTGGGTTGAGATCAACTCGGTGATTTGTTGGTAGGTTTCGGCAATGTCATCAGCGAATACTTCATTGATGCCGACTGCTTTGCCGCTTGCCGCAGCGATAGCTGCTTCGGCAACGCCGAGGCACTCAGAGCTCTGCAACAATAAAAATGCTGGCCGAACCTGCGGCAGGTAATCCTTGAAACTCGTCGTCAGCACGTTTTCTGTTGGCACGAAGACGTTGTTGAATTCAACCCAAGCTGAGGAGGTGGCGTTGAGTCCCAACAGTCCGAAGGGGGTACCCAATGTGATCCCTGGGGCATCACCGTCGATGACGAACAAAAATTGCCCGCCTTGATCCGAGTGTGCACCGGAGACGATAATTGCATCGTCGGCCAAGTTTGATGCCCATTTCAGCTTGCCGGAAACCTGAAATCCCCCATCGGTTGCAGTGGCATGCAAGTCCAGGTCACCAGCGCCTGCGGCAAATTTGAATACCGAAGCCATTCCGGTCACACCAGGGCGGGAACCGTTCTGGAGGGATTTAATGAGTTCTGGGTGCTTTGTGTCAGCGGCCTGCAGGTAGGTCAAAACCATCAGGTCTGCCCAGGTGCTGAAGGCGACCGAGAGGTCTTCGCGGGCAAGCGCGCGAACCAGCCGTACCGTCGATACAAGCCCATCGGTGTTGAGCAAGCCGTGTTTGGCGAGGAGTTCCAGGCCGTAGCGTGCAGGTTTATCACCCTTGTCGACGGCAGATGCGTTTTCTTGCAGCGTCGCACGGATGGACTCGTCGAGCTCGAGGGGTTCTAATTCGATGCTGGGGGCTGTAGATGTCATGGGATTGTGCCTTACATGCAGGGGCCAAAAGGACAGGGTAGAGCGCCGGGATCAAGTGAACCCGGCGCTGTGCAAACGGAGCTAAACCGTGAAAGGGTGTGAAGAGGTTAGACCACTTCGTGGGTTAGGTTCGCAGGACGGGTGTAAGTGTTGACGACTGGCGACCACTTAATGGCATCGGCTACGACTTTTTCGAGAGTCTCGCGGTCTGCATCACCGTCAATGTCAACTTTGACGCGCACATCAGAAACTCCCGGACGAGCGTCTTCACGTGGGCTTACGCCCCAGGTTGGGGAGATGTCGATATCAGATTCGATGTCGATGTCGATCTTGGTCAGAGTGATGTTGCGGTGGGTCGAAATTGCCTGGATGCCTACGGAAATGCATGCAGCCAAACCTGCCTGTGCAATCTCGGTTGGGTTTGGTGCGGAGTCATCACCCAGCAGCTTCGGTGGTTCGGCAACCAAAGTTGGCTGCAAATCGCGAACTTGGGTGTAGTTACGGAACTGGCCATCTGCTTCGGTGTGGGTGCGGATGACTTTTTTGCCGCCCTCGGGATTTTCTGTGTTCTTGTCTGCCATCGCCTGCAGGGTGTCAGCGTCGATTGGTGCCAATGGCTCGCCGGCTTTGTGGTTTGGGGTGAGATCAGACATGAGGAACCTCCTTGGTTGGCGTTGGCAAGCGCTGTGCTTACCTGCATGAACTGACGCCACGATAGCACTCTTGGTATGTCTCTTCTAGACAAATCAGTCTAGGGAAAATGAACGGCATGGATCGGTTGATTTTAGGAGGTGGGTTTTGGTGCGCAAACAGTGGTGAGTTTGCTTATAAAACCATTGGGGAAGAATGTGAATAAAAATATTGTTTGTAGTGCGGTATGTGGCAGTGAGCAACACCTAGATTCCGCACTCACGGTGAACAAGCTTGCTCCGTTTTAGCCCAAACGTCCGCGGCCCAAGCGCAGCAACGCATTGGCTATATCGACGCCGTCGCTGCCAAGTTCGTCGCGGAAATAATTGATGATCGCAACTTCGCGCGTGTGCACAAGGCGCGTGCCACCGGAGCTCATCCGGGTTTTGCCAATCGCCTGCGCGACCTCGGTGCGGCGTTTTACCGCGTTGAGGATAATGTCATTCATCTTGTCTATCTCTTCGCGGTATTGTGCGATTTCTTTATCCGAAAGCGGATCGTCGGTGCCGGTGGGGGTGCGTACGGAAAAATTCGAAGCCACGTTGTCCATACCCGGTATTCTACTGTGGTCGCAGTTACAGCATTCGCCGCACTTGCCCCGGCTGGGCTGGCGTCATTCGTAGCTAAGATCTGTGTACGAGCATCAGGCAATAACTCGCGTGAGGACGCCTAGTGTGACGGCGAAATAGTAGTTTGGAGATATTATGAATTCTTCGCCGTTTCAGCCTCGTCCTAATAACAACGACCAGTCCCTATTCTCAGACACGCACTTGGGCGGTTTTCAAGAGGGGATAGCTGATGGTGCGTCCGCGCAGTTTCCCTCGCGTTTCGACAGCACTCATAGCGCATCTGGTGTGCCCGCAAGGACTGTGGCGCAGTCTAGTGAAAACCTTGTCGCGGGGCTGAATGAGCAACAGCGCCAAGCAGTTGAGCACACTGGCAGTCCATTATTAATCGTTGCGGGCGCGGGCTCCGGAAAAACCGCTGTGTTGACCCGCCGGATTGCTTACCTCATGCAATACCGTGGAGTTGGCCCACACCAGATTTTGGCAATTACCTTTACTAACAAAGCAGCCCGCGAAATGCGGGAACGCGTCGGCCAGCTCGTCGGACCGGTTGCAGAGCGTATGTGGGTCGCAACTTTTCACTCCACGTGCGTGCGTATCTTGCGACAGAATGCGCAGCTTGTCGATGGTTTAAACACGAATTTCAGCATCTATGACGGGGATGATGCGCGGCGCCTGCTGTCGATGATCGCCAAAGAGATGAGCCTGGATCTGAAGAAATTCACTGGTCGGGTGTTGGCGAATGCAATTTCGAACCACAAGAATGAATTGCTCACGCCAGCGGAAGTAGCCAGCGCCGCGGCAACTACCAAGAACCCATTCGAGACCACAGTCGCAGAGGTCTACACTGAATACCAACGTCGACTACGCGCCGCCAACGCAGTGGACTTCGATGATTTGATCGCGGAGGTCGTACACATTTTCCGCGAACACCAAGAGGTTGCTGAATACTACAGGCGACGGTTCCGGCATGTGCTGATCGACGAATACCAAGACACCAACCATGCTCAGTATGCACTGGTCGCAGCACTCGTCGGTAATGCTAGCGGCGGTGCATCCGGACACGAACAAACGGTTGGCCAGGAAAAAATCGGCGCACCAGAACTGTGCGTCGTGGGTGATTCAGATCAGTCGATCTATGCCTTCCGTGGTGCAACCATCCGCAATATTGAAGAATTTGAACGCGATTATCCGCAGGCACGAGCGATTTTGTTGGAACAAAACTACCGCTCAACGCAAAATATCTTGACGGCTGCGAACGCCGTGATCACTAATAACTCTGGCCGCCGGGAGAAAAAACTGTGGACCGACCAGGGAGATGGCGATGACATCATTGGCTATGTCGCAGACAACGAGCACGATGAGGCGAGGTTTATTGCCGCAGAAATCGATGAGCTCAGCGACCGCGGTTATCGCTACGACGAAATTTCGGTGATGTATCGGACGAATAATGCCTCTCGCGCGTTGGAGGACATTTTTATTCGCTCGGGCATACCGTACAAAGTGGTTGGCGGTACTAAGTTTTACGAGCGCAAAGAAATCCGGGATATCGTCGCCTACTTGCGGGTATTGGAAAATCCGGACGATACCGTGAGCATGCGTCGCATTATTAATGTTCCCAAACGCGGAATCGGCGACAAAGCGCAAGGCCAGGTTGCTTTGCACGCAGAAAATCACAACATCAGTTTTTCTAAAGCCGTGCAAGCAGCGGTGGCGGGGGAAATTGCTGGATTGAATTCTCGCGCTCGCAATGCGTTGAGCGGTTTCGTCGAAATGCTGGCAACAGTGTGCGAAGAAATTCCCGCGATGAACAACGAGTCTACTGGGCAGCCGCATCTGGGTGAGCTGATCGGACGGATTCTGGATATCACCGGATACAAAGCAGAGCTGGAAGCCTCGAACGATCCACAGGATGGCACCCGTCTGGATAACTTGAACGAGTTGGTTTCGGTAGCTCGCGAGTTTTCCTCCGATGCAGCGAATGCCGCAGGTCTGGAAGATCACCCCCTTGCGGTTAAAGGGGATGAAGCAGCCGAGGCAGGGGTGAGTACTGCCGACGGTGGTGAGCTTGCCGACGGTGAAGCCCCGGCGGGATCACTGGCAGCATTTTTGGAAAAAGTCTCGTTGGTCGCAGATGCTGATCAAATACCAGACCATGAGCATGGCGTCGTCACGATGATGACGTTACACACCGCGAAGGGGTTGGAATTCCCCGTAGTATTCGTCAGCGGGTGGGAAGACGGGCAATTTCCTCATTTACGTGCACTTGGCGATCCGAAAGAGCTTTCCGAAGAACGTCGCTTGGCCTATGTGGGCATTACCCGTGCTCGTAAAAAGCTCTATCTCACCCGGGCGATGATGCGCTCGGCGTGGGGGCGCCCAGTGGAAAACCCGGCGAGCCGCTTTTTGGCAGAAATCCCGAGCGAAGTTATTACCTGGAAACGCGAAGAACCCACCACAGGCTACGGAGCTGGATGGGGCAGTGGTGTCTACGGTGGTTATGGAGCCGGAGCTTCGAATTTCAGTGGAGGCAACGACGATGCTTGGTCCGATATCTCCTACGGTGCCCGTCGCTCGCGCCGCATGGGAGGCTCCGCTGCGTCTTCCCCTTCACAACGGGGCCGGTCCGGAATTCCAAAGAAGAATACCGGCGGCGCAAAATTAGAACTGGCGGTCGGCGACAAGGTCAATCACGCCAAATATGGGTTGGGCACTGTGATCGCTGCTGATGGGCAGGGAGCGCGTGCCACTGTGACGATTGATTTTGGTTCATCGGGAACCATTCGCCTGATGCTAGTGGGTGCCCCGCCGATGGAAAAGCTTTAAGCTAGCACTCAACTATTTGGCGCCGCGGACGGTGATCCCTCGTTGTGCAAACCACGGCACCGGATCCACCGGTGTCGTACCGTCAGGTCGGATTTCGAAATGCAGGTGCGGGCCAGTCGAGTGGCCTTCGTTGCCCATGGTGGCAATCTGCTCACCAGCTTTGACCTTCTGGCCAACGCTCACGTTGTACGAGTTCACGTGGCCGTAGATCGAGATTTCTCCGTTGTCATGCTGGACGCGCACCCATTTGCCATATCCTTGGGCTGGACCGGCGCTGATGACGGTGCCATCCATGATCGAATAGATCGGGGTGCCGATGCTGTTGCCGATATCGATTCCCTGGTGAATCCGACCCCAGCGGGGGCCGAAAGGTGAGGTGAAAATACCTTCGGTTGGGAATACCACGGTGCGACCATCAGCAGCGGTGCCTTTATCGGCAGTCATATAGCTCGTCGATGGTACGGCCTTAGCGATGGCTTCAGTACGGTTTGCCTCTGGAGCAGTCAGCGGGTCGATAATGATCTCTAAAGCCTCGCTGCTGGTTTGCAACGACGGGGTACCACCATTCTTGTTCAATTCCTGAACAGTTGATGCCAGACCCTCTGCGACGCGAAGCAAAGCATCGATGTCATAGCCGTTGATGGCGGGGGCCTCAGAGCTGGCAGGATTAACAGTTGCCGTCAAGGCCGGTTTAGCTTGTGCTGCTGGTGCGAAACCAGTGGAGCTCACAGCGACCGCGAGGCCGGCGACACTCAAAACCATGGCTAGCCGTCGAAAGCGGTGAGAAGGCTTCATACAAGATCCCGTCTAAAATCGTGCAGTCTTACGAGTACCGAAAGCGCTGGCTTTCTTAGAAGCGTTTTCAGAACATCGTTAAAGCTACCGTTATTTATTTGTGATGGCAATGCCATAAGTGCAGGTTGATGGGTTATTTTGCGTAAAGAACCGTAATTTGCCAGCTCACACGGCGTGTTGCGCTAGTGAATATTGTGATTATTGGGGTTTGTGGGGATAGATTCTGGGGGTGATTTCTAGGGGTGATTTTTAGGGGCGGTATGGCGCGAGTCGCCGTCTGGCGAGGCTTGGGTGATTGAGAGGAAGTAACCGAAAGTGGCAATAAAAAATCCACTCACACCGCTGCAAGAATTGCTGCAAACAAGCTTGCGGTGTGAGTGGAAAAGATGGAGTTATAAAAGCGCTATTGCTCCTGCAGGGGCAGTGAGCGAAGTGCTTAGACGGAAATGCCACGCTCTGCGAGCCAAGCAGCGGGGTCAACTGGCCCACCGCCACCCGGGTGTACCTCGAAATGCAGGTGGGTGCCAGTCGAAAAACCTTGGTTGCCCATGCCCGCGATGCGCTGGCCGGCGTGAACTTGCTGGCCGACAGCAACATCTAGGGATTCCATGTGTCCGTACAGCGAGATTGTGCCGTCCTCATGCTGAATGCGAATCCAGTTACCGTAACCAGAAGCAGGGCCGGAATCGATGACAACACCGTCCATGATCGCCAGGATTGGAGTTCCATTGGCGTTGGCGATGTCAATGCCGTTATGGAAAGAACCCCAACGAGGGCCGAATCCGGAAGTGAATACGCCTTCGGCAGGCTTCACGATGCTAGGTAGGCGGGAGCTGAGATCCGCGGCGATGCGTTCCGTGGAATGAGCAATGGCCTTATCAAGCTGTTCTGCCAAATTGGATACTGGGCGGAACTCGTTAATCTCTAGGATCTGTGGAGCAACGGTCGACGAAGGGATGAGGGCATCCGCATTAGTCGCCAGGGTGTAGTCCACGTCAGTGGTACCGGCGTCGACAGTGGAATCCTGCTCGGTGATCTCCGTGGCGTTAAGCTGCCCAGCAGTCGCGCCACCGATACCAGCAGTCGAGACCGTACCCGCAGCCACAGTAACTAGGGCAATGCGTCCTTTAACAGTTTGTGACGCGTTGACCTTGCGGTGGCGACCCCCACGGGAGTGAATGGAAGAACCTTGCATCAATAGTTTCCGTTCCTGTTGCAGCAATTCTCGATTAATTCTCAGTGGCGTTTTGTGGGCAGAATCTTGACCGTTAAGCGCGACACTGAATTGTAACCTGTCTGTTATCTAACGAATGTAACAATAATGTCTCAACGTCGATCGATCAACTTATTTCGGGAAAAATCTTTAGAGATCACTGAGTTTTCCCTTAGATGGGTGTACCCTGCCGAAAAAAGTGGTGAAGTTGTGAAAAAAGATGGGGTCTGAGCTGCTTGTGACGTCGGTCGTGGAGCCGCAGCTTAGTGCAGAGTAATGCACGTAGAACTGCGCGATTGATGCAGGAATTCGACGTGCCGCGATGGCCTTGTTGCGCGAACATGGCAAAGTAGAAGGCGATGAATAGCAACTCTAGCCCGCATTCCCGTTCTGTGCGCCGTCCGCACCGTCGCCCCCGGAGTACTGCAAACGCTGCACCTGTCGGCTCTGCCCGGCAATACCGGGGGAGTTCTCTGCGAGGTGCGACGTCGGGCAAGCGTGGACAACGGACACCAGAACGAAAGAAAACCGCGCCTGCTGCTGCAGAATTGACCATGCGTCAGCGTATACGCAAGGTGGGGTTGATGCTGGCTGTCCCGCATCTGGTGCTCATCATGTCGGTCATCGTCATCGCTGTTACTGCGCTGCTTATCTCTTCCCAGTCGGTCGCAATTTTGCCCACCGTCATCGCGATAGCATGGTTGATCTTTCAAGCTGCGCCGGTTGCGGGGGAGGACGTGGTCATCTCCGCGGTACCTTTAGCTCCAGCGCTGGTTACCATTGCGTTGAGTGCGCGCCAAGTTAACGCCACTGTTCGGAAACGATTTAGCATCATCGACTTGCTGATGGTGTTTGCTTGGTCGCTGGTGATACCGCTGGTCTTAACCGTTATTGCGTTATTGATGCTGGCAGACGCACAGGCGGTCTATCCCGTTGCGGTCCCGCCAATCGCTTCAGTGTTTCTTTCCGTATTGATCATCCATCTGTTGGCTTTTGTCTGCGGACTCGGGCCGAAGGCATGGCGTGCGCTTGCGCGGCGATACCGCGTGCCGTCGTCAATCGTCGATGGAATTGTTCTCGGTGCGAAGACGCTAGGGTGGTTGAGCTTGGCTGCTCTCGGCGTAGGGATAGTGCTGTTCGCCTTGTCCTGGGGGAAGCAAGAAGAAATTATGGTGGCATATCCGCAGGCACAATCAGGTGGCAAGCTGGCGTTGATCGTGCTTTCGCTGCTGTATATCCCTAATGCGATCATTGGTGTTGCTGGTGTGTTGTTTGGATCCGAGTATCAATTCGGAGCCGCGAGTGTGTCCTTGTTTGAAACCCATCTAGTGCCGCTACCGCCGGTGCCGATCATGGGGCTGGTACCAGCGTCGTCGGCAAGCTGGGGTTGGGTCGGACTATTCGTTCCTATCGCAGTCATCGTCGTGGTGATGTGGCGGATACGACCGAGCCCAATTGCAACTTTGAGTGCAGGGCTTTCGGCTTGGTTGCTCATGGCTGCAGCGGGCTACCTGTCGGGCGGTGAAATCGGTGCTTATGACAACACTGGTGTGCCGGTCCTGTGGACCGCAAGTTTGGCCCTTATTTGGATTGGTGGCATTGCGCTGGCGGTGACCCTGATGCTGTTCGTTTTCCAGCGTCGTCAAGCATCCGCGCTTGTCGCCGAAAATTATGAGTCTGCTGCCATTGCTCAGACTACTGAGGCTACTGAGAACGCGGGCGTGGATGACTTCGATCCAGAAGATAATGCCTTCGGTGATGATGCGGAGTACTCAGAGTACGCAGAGGAAGAAAGCTCGAATCTAGAAAACTCAGATGTGGAAGATTCTGCAGTCGGGGAAGACGTTGTTGACAGCGCTGTTGAGGAAGACACAGCTGACAGTGCCGCCGAGGAGGGCGTAGTTGAGGAGGACGTAGTTGAGGCTGACAACGACTCCGGACACACGGATGACGCCGACAACGGAAACGATTCTGCAGACCGCGACGAGAGCACAGAAAAGTGACGAAGGCTACCGTACCGAGTAGTCTGGTCAGATGTGAGTATTCCACTGCGACTAACAGCCTTAGTTTCGGGAAGCGGCACATTATTACAAGCCCTTCTGGATAACCAAGACGAAAACTACACCGTCGACCTCGTGGTCTCTGACCGCGAATGCCCAGCGCTCGACCGCGCACGAGCAGTAGGCGTTAAGACCGCCGTCGTCCCGATGCGTGAGAATCGAGCGAGCTGGGATGAAGAACTAGCCAACGCCGTCGGCAAGCCGGACTTGATTGTGTCTGCTGGGTTCATGAAAATTCTGGGCCCGAGCTTCGTCCAAAAGTTTAATGGCCGACTCATCAATACCCATCCGGCACTTTTACCAGCCTTTCCCGGCGCCCATGCGGTTCGAGATGCATTGGAATACGGCGTGAAAGTGACTGGCTCGACGGTGCATTATGTTGACGAAGGCGTGGATACTGGCCCGATTATCGCGCAGCGTGCAGTGAAAATTCACGCCGGCGAGGGGGAGTCCGCACTGCACGAACGGATCAAGCAAGTTGAGCGAGAACTACTGGTTTCACTTCTACGTTCTGCCACAGTAGATGATGCTTCGAGCGAGGTAGTTTTTCATCATGACTAATGCAGATAACGTAGATACAGCGAGTTCAGCTCAGCCCGCGCAAGCAGCGAATACCAACAACGAACCAACGACCAAAGGATCCAACACCGTGGCCAACACCAAGATTTCTCGCGCACTGATCAGCGTCTACGACAAAACCGGATTGGAAGACCTAGCACGTGCACTCTCTGCCGCTGGCGTCGAAATTGTCTCGACCGGCTCCACTGCAAGGGGCATTGCAGACTCTGGTGTCGAGGTCACGCCAGTAGAAGAAATCACTGGGTTCCCGGAATGCTTCGATGGTCGTGTCAAAACCCTGCACCCGCGCGTACACGGCGGTATTTTGGCTGACCGTACCAAGCAAGACCACCGTGACCAGCTAGAAAAACTCGAGATTGCAGCGTTCGATCTCGTGGTCGTGAACCTCTATCCGTTCGAAGAAACTGTAGCCTCCGGCGCAGGGGTAGAAGACTGCATTGAAAAGATCGATATTGGTGGGCCTGCGATGGTGCGTGCGGCTGCCAAGAACCATAATTCGGTCGCCGTCGTCGTTGATCCTGCAAATTACGGTGCAGTGGAACGTGCCGTTGCCGGCGAGGGATTCAGTCTCGCAGAACGTCGACAGCTGGCGCTGGAGGCTTTCACGCATACCTCGAAATATGATTCAGCTGTTTCGTCTTGGATGTTTGCCGAGCTCGTCGCCGATGCAGAAGATAACTCGGAATCAGAACTTGCTTCTGATGTTCCAGCAACTCAACTGCGCTATGGCGAAAACCCACACCAGGCTGCCTACCTCGAGCGCATTCCGGGCGCTGGAGGGGTGGCAAACGCACAGCAGTTGCACGGTAAAGAAATGAGCTTCAATAACTACCAAGATGCTGAAGCGGCCTGGCGTGCTGCGCATGATCACCAGCGGCCGTGCGTCGCGATTATTAAGCACGCCAATCCATGTGGCATCGCCGTCTCGGATGCATCCATCGCCGAAGCGCACCGCAATGCCCACGCTTGCGATCCAGTTTCTGCATTCGGCGGTGTCATTGCTACGAACCGTCCAGTCAGCGTCGACATGGCGCGCCAAGTTGCTGATGTGTTCACCGAAGTGATCTTGGCGCCAGGTTTTGAAGACGGCGCAGTCGAAATTCTGCAGGCTAAGAAGAATATTCGTATCTTGCAGGTTGAGGATGCCGAGTTCGCAGCCGGCGCAACCCCGTTGGCTGCAGACGAAGATGAAATGGGCTCCTGGGATACCAAAGTGATTTCCGGTGGCGTGTTGTACCAAGAGCCAGACCGCTACCAGGCGGAAGGCGATCAAGCTGCGAACTGGAAGTTGGCTGCCGGTGAACCGGTTAACGATGAGGTACTAGCGGACCTGGAATTCGCGTGGCGTGCGGTTCGTTCGGTGAAGTCGAACGCAATCGTGCTCTCACGCGGCTCAGCCACCGTCGGCGTGGGCATGGGACAGGTCAACCGCGTGGATTCCGCACGCTTGGCTGTTGAGCGCGCCAATACGCTTGCCGACGATGAACAGCGTGCCGTCGGCTCGGTTGCAGCATCCGATGCGTTTTTCCCGTTCGCTGATGGCCTCGAGGTGCTTCTGGATGCCGGTGTGAAAGCCGTAGTCTCACCTGGTGGTTCGATTCGCGACGAGGAAGTCATCGCTGCTGCAGAAAAAGCCGGCGTAGCTTTGTACTTCACAGGAACCCGGCACTTCTTCCACTAGTGGCACCGAATTCGACTGCACGTTCGCAGGCGAAAGAGCGTCGTCGCACTGCGCTATTCCGTGAGGCGGCGCGCATCATTGCCGAGCGTGGATTTCACCAGACCCGACTGGCAGATGTTGGCGCAGCAGTCGGCATTTCTGGCCCCGGGGTATACCGGTATTTTTCCAGCAAAGACGATATGCTGGCACAGCTATTAATCGATATTTCTTCGCGCTTGGTCGCCCGCGGGCGTGAAGTCATGGCCGAGCACGGTACAGAATCTGACCCGCGAGCTGTATTGACTGCGCTGGTGGCCGCGCAAACCCACATCGCCGCTACAGAGCCTGATTTGATTCGGGTGCAAGAACGCGAAATCCGTAATCTTGTCGACGAAGATTTGTCGCGGGTGAAGTCGCTGCAGATGGCGTACCTGCATATGTGGGTTGAAGTATTGCAACGGTGTCGGCCTGAGCTTGACTATGAGCGCGCAAGGCTACGCGTACAACTTGCAGCTGGGTTGATCAATTCGTCCCGGCACGTCTACCACTGGGCAGGTGGCGAATTAATCCGCGAGCAGAGCACGCCGATGGCGGTTGCTGCCATGCTTGCCGAAGCAGACGATCACGATAGCTATGGCGACAGCTAGTTCACAGTTCACGCCTAATCGTGCAATGTAGTCACGAATTCGTCGAAGCGGTCGGCGATCAACTGTGGTTTACGAGCCCAGCGGTTATGGCCTAATTGCTCGGAATAATTTTTGATAACTACATCCGCGTTGGGGATTCCCGCCGCCAAGTTTTCCATTGCACCAGGAGTGCAGTCGCGGTCATTGTCGAATCGCGTGAGCATGACTGGAATGCTCAGCTCATGCTTCGCATCTTCGTAGTCACGGTCTTCTCCGAGCAAGCCGCGTTGCTGGTTTGTACGAGAGTAATGACTCCATTCCAGCATCTTGTGCTTGGCTTGACGCCCATAGCCTGGGAGATCCAATTTCCCGGCGGGTTGGTAGCCAATAACCGTGACGATTGCGCGAATTACAATCATGCCAATTCGCAGTTTTCGTCGTATAGCTCCGGAATACCCCGGATAATAGGGGCTGCCGACGCCGACGCCGAACATTCCTTGGACGTTGAGCTGGCTGGCTTCGCTGCGCGTGAAAAAGAGCGGGGCAATCTGGCCACCAAGAGAATGGCACAGCAAGATGGTGGGGTAGTCGGCATCCAAACCGAGGTCCTGCTTAACCGCACGAATGGTTAGCGGATAGTCCTGTGAAGCAAGATGATGGTAACCCCAGGTGTGTTTGCGGGTTGCCCTGGCCGTCGACGTTCCCTGCCCGCGTAATTCTCCGCTGGCGACGTGGTAGCCGCGACTGGCTAGCTCTCGACCCATAGGATCGAAATACCGAGCGCCCATGCCAAAACCAGGCCAGATAACAACCAGAGGCTTGCGTATTTCGCTTTCGGCGGTGCCTAAAGGACCTTCGTAGCCATGATCTCGTGGTTCGAAAATGCGCACTTGCGAGGTTGATTCATCGGGCATCGAGACTTCGAGTAAGCGCGGTGAATTGTCACTAGCGGGCACGGACCCTGCAGCGGTGTTTTCAGGTTCTGGCATACGCTCTCCGGTTGAATTAGGCATGAAGTATTTTTCCTATCGAGCTGTCACGGTGCCGAAAAGTCGCGCGACCGGCGCCAGGACCATTGGGCGTGCAAGGACGGCTGCTGCCGTCGTTAGCGCTAATCCAATGACGAAGAAAATGAATCCGGTCCAGTTACCTGCGTACACGGTAGGGTCTGGATCGCCTTGTGCTGCCCACATGTGGTTGAGGTTGCGGAGTGCGCCCGTCGCAAAGACCATGAGCACGTGAATGACGATAAACACGGCAAAATACAGTGCGATCGGGAAGTGGAGTTTTCGTGCGATGCTGATTGGATAGAGTTTACTAAGTGCTTCTGATTTAGGCCAGAAGGCTGACATCCTGAACCCAGTGGCGATTGCCATCGGGGCGACGATGAAAACGGTGACGAAATAGAACAGCAACTGTAAACCGTTGTAATGCACCCAACCATTTTCTGTGGGCCAATCTAACGAGGCGTATTGCAACGCAGCGGAAGCCGCATGCGGAAATATATCGAGGCTGGTGGGAACGATACGAGCCCAATGTCCCGTGGCGAAAAGCAAAACAAAAAAGACTGCACCGTTGATGATCCACAGCAGGTCAATGACCAGGTGAATCCAAATTGTCAGGCTCATTTTTTGTGAAGAATTATTTTTCGGAGCCCAATAAGCAGGGGCTTTGCGCTCATAACGGATTGAAATACCAGTCTTGACGATGAGCGCCATGAAAAAGAAGTTCAAGAAATGCTGCCATGACAACCATGCGGGAATACCGGTGGGGGTGCTGCCCGGGAGTCCGGGGTGTCCGTTGTAATCCGCGATAAAGTTCGCGCCCGTGTCGGTGCTCAGGAACCATCGCGACGATAACACGATGATCGCAGCCACAAGGATGATGCCGCCGAGTATAAGCGCACCACCACCGAGCCATTGTCGTGCGCTAAAAGGACCATACTCGCGGTCGAGAACTGGGGTTTTTTCTGTGTTCGTGTTCGAGGGGGCTGCTGAATCTTTTGTTGATGGTGAATTAGATTCTGGACCAGCTGCGTGCGCCGGGCGTTCTGGTGCAGCGGGAGCCTGAGTCTCTGTCGCAGCAGCTTGGGTCGCTGTAGCTTGGGGCGCAGCAGCCTGGGTCGCTGTTGTGGTGGCGGCGGCTGCGGCATCGGTGGTGGTATCGGCGGCTTTGGCGACATCGGTTTCTGCGGGGGCAGGCGGTGCGGTCGAAACAGTTTCGATTCCGGCTTCCTTTACGGGCGGCCAAGGTGCACCGCCAGCCAGGCGGGGAAGTCCCTGCCTGAGGCGGACGCTAGATTCCGTTTGCGTCGGCATAGAGGAAGTAGCATCGGCAGCCTGCCCACGCTCGGTGAGAGCTTCGTCGAGCTGTGCGTTGCCAACGGGCGGCCAAGGTGCACCGCCTTCGGTGCGTGGCAAACCGCGGCGAAGGATTGGCGTAGAAGACATGGATTATCCCTTTCGCTGCTCGAGCAGCGCGGTAAGCTGCGGAACGACTTCAAAGACATCTCCGACGACGCCGAAATCAGCGACCTCAAAAATCGGCGCCTGTTCATCTTTGTTCACGGCGATGATGTGTTTCGAAGCTTGCATGCCCGTAAGATGCTGCAGGGCCCCGGAAATACCTAACGCGAAATAGAGGTTTGGCTGGATCGAGGTGCCTGCTTGACCAACCTGTGCCGAACGGTCGACACAGCCAGCATCGACCGCTGCCCGGGAAGCTCCGATTGCTGCGCCCAGTGCGTCGGCAAGCTTTTCGACGGCGCCGAATTCTTCTTTTGAACTAAAGGCACGTCCGCCTGATACGACGGTTTTAGCGCTGGTTAATGCTGGTCGTGTCGCCGAAGACTCGGTCTGAATAATTTCGGTGATTGTGGCGTTTTTTGTGCGTGCATTCACGTTTAGCGACACGATCTCGCCGGCACTTGCCTTAGCACGAACTTCAACAACACCAGGTCGCAGCGTGATGATTGGCGAGCCGAAAGTTGCGGCAGAGGTGACTCGGTGGCTGTCACCGAGGACTGAATGGTAAGCGATAATTCCTTCTTCATCGCGGTCGACGCCGGTGACGTCTGTAAGCAATGCTTGTTTTAGTCGTACCGATGCGCGTCCCGCAAGATCACTGCCGAAGGAATCAGCTAAACACAGCGTGGCCACAGGAGAGAATTCCGCAGCGGCTTGTTCTAAAGCATCGATAGCGAACCCAAGCGAAGCCTGGGCGGAATCTGCGGTAGCTATATAAGCGGCACCAGCTTGAGCGAGCAAATCTTGAGATTCCTTGCTGATTTCTGCCGACGAAATGGCTAAAACGACAGGAGTGCCGATGGTACTGGCTGCGCCACACAATTCGGCTACAGCCTCGGGGGTGGCACCATCTGGAGATAAATCGCACGCGACGAGCACACTGTTGTCCGGGTAGGTCATGGAAATTGCTCCTAAAACGGCTTAGATTAGCTTTTTGCTCTCGAGGTATTCGACGATTTTTTCTGCACCGGTACCGTCGTCGTGTATCTTGCTGCCTGCCTCGCGCGGTGGTGCTTTCTGCACGGCAGTCATGATGGCGCGGGGATGGGAGAAATCTTCTGCGTTGACGCCTAGCTCATTCAGACTGAGCGTGGTAACCGGCTTTTTCTTTCCCGCCATGATCGCTTTGAAGTTCGGGAAGCGTGGTGCTGGAAACGCGTCAGTGACTGAGACTACGGCTGGGCAGGCTGCCTGCAAGGTCTGGCGTGCGCTCGTGGTGGTTCGGGACGCTTCGAGAATCAAGGAATCGGGTTCGCGATCGGCTTGGATGGTTAAGGAGGCTAATCGACTCAGTAAAAAATATCCAAGATGTTCGGCCAACATGGCCGGTAATGCGCTGGATGCGCCATCCGTTGATGCATCACCAGTGATCACTAAATCGTAGCCGCATTTACGGATAGCGGCAGCAAGGACTTCGGCGGTTACCGTAAGGTCTGCTCCGAGCAAAGCTTCGTCGTGAATATGCACGGCTTCATCAGCACCGAGGGATAACGCTTTACGGAGTGAAGAAAGCGCTGCTTCCGGCGCCATCGTCACGGCATCGATCGTGATTTCCTCGTTGAGTGCTTCGGAGTACTGCTCCCTTAGCTGTAGCGCAGCCTCGACCGCGCGCTCGCTAATTTCATCAAGGCTCAACTCGACGTTGGATTCGCTGTCGTGTCGTTGCACAAGACCGGTTTCTAAGTTCAAAACCCGTGGCTTGGATGTGTCCGGCACTTCTTTTACGAGAACTGCTATACGCACAATCTATCCTTTCAGTGAATATCCTTAATCCTTAAAACCTTAGATGTCACCTTGTATTGCCACGTAATCGGCCGACGAATACAACGTTTAGGTTTGCCTTGTGTGTTGTGCACACTTCCTTGATTGGCAACCAGTCTGCCCTTTGCTGGCTAGGCGTTGCTAGCAGGTGCCAATAAGTCAAGGGTCCGTTGTTCCCGATTATCTGGTATTTCTGCACTCAACACCGCCAGCGCGGCGTCTGCAAGCATAATTGCTTGTTCCGGCAAGCTGTCCTCGCGTAGGGGTTGCGGGGCTACGCCGTTGTTGGGGCGCATTTCAATGACGGAGAGAGCTAAATGAAACGGCAGATCGACACGGAGATCTTGCTTGCCGACGATTTCTGCCGCAGATTGGCGGAAATATTCAGCCAAGCGTGCTTTCTGCTGGTGGTAATCATCAAATT
>NZ_JAPJNQ010000095.1 GCF_030826625.1 Corynebacterium sp.
GGGGTGGGGATAAACGCCACGGGTTTGGGGTGCCCATGGCGCGAATATGGCTGGGGTTAGGCAGGGTTGCGCATGACTAGGTGGCTCATAGAACCACCGGCGACGATCAGGCCAGCGAGGAACAGCAGGATATAAGCGCTCGGGTTGTCACCCAGGCCAGCGTTGTTGGATCCAGCGGATTTGATCTTGAAGTTGCCGGAACCATTTTCGTAAGCGGTGGTTTCGCCGTCACCGGACAGCGGATTATCGCCACCACCTGCGACGCTGCCGCTACCGCTTCCGCCACCGGCAACGCTTCCAGTGCCACCGGCCCCACCGGATCCGCCGGCGCCGCTGGTGCCGGAACCAGACGCTCCGCCAGCCGCAGAGCAATCGCCAGCGCCGCCGAGTTGTGCATCAAAGTTCAGTGGGTCGAGCTCCAGGCCGGCCTCGTAGAAGCCTGCGAATGCTTTCGCTCCAGTATCAGTCAAGAACACGCGGGCTTTACCGCTGGCTTTGTTGGCGTCGACGCTGAGAGAGTCGAAGTTTAGGTCTGCGACGGCTACGCGGCCAAAGTTCAGCTTTTCGCCTTCCATGGTCGACGAACGCACATCGGCAATCAACTTGCCGGAGTTGCCGTTGAAGGTGACCTCAGGGTTGGATACGTTCAAATCCAATACGCCATGGTGGCCGTCGAATTGAATAGCGCCATTGTGGCGGATGCTGCCGGATTTCGCACCAGTGTCGACGTTTCCGGAGTTGCCGTTGAAGCGGTATTGACCGTCAACGTAGTCAATGCCCTGCAGCGTCCAGGAGCCTTTCGCGATGGATCCGGTGATATAAGAGCGGAAAGACTTCTTCAAACCCCAGCTCAGTGTGGAAGAGGTGACACCGGTTGCGTGGCATTGTTCGCCAGCGCCAGCGCCACCGGCACCAGCCGCGCCAGCGCCTCCGCCAGCGACGTTTCCGGTTCCGCCACCGCCGGCCGAGTTGCTAGCTCCACCGCCAGTACCACCCGCGCCGCCTGCGCCTCCAGCGCCACTCGCGCCGCCTGCACCGCCAGCTCCGCCACCGGAGTTGGACTGGGTGGAGTTGCCCCCACCGGATCGAGTGCCACCGCCTGAGGTCGTGCCGCTAGTGGTGCCATTACCGCCCGCACCGCCGGATGCTCCGTTGAAGCGTTTTTGGTAAGACTCGTACTCGTCCAAAAAGGCCTGGCTGTTGCCCATGAAGGTGGTAAACGCGTTCATGGTGTCATTGGTTTCTTGCAACAGGGACATGATTTCTTTGTTGAAACCAGTGAAGTTGCCTTTGATGGTGGTCAGGGTGCGTTTATTGCCGCCACCGGATCCAGAGCCGGACCCACCGGAGCCTTTGTCGGAATCACAGCTGCCATCGGTTTTGATCGCGCCCGAAGTAGGGTCCAGCTCTTGGCCCACGTCGTAGGCCAAGAATAGTTTCTTACCTTCTGCAGTTAAGTTGGTGCTACCGCTGAGGTTAACCTCGTCTGCGTTTGGAGCTACAGGGTTGTTGAGGTTGATCGTTGCGATGGAGACGTCGTCGCCCCTAATCTCTGGGCCACGCTTGCTGGTATCGACCATGTCGGAGTCATAAGAGACATAGTCGACGATGATGTCTGCTCTGTTGCCTTCAGCGCGGACTTTCCAATCCGAGATGGTCATATCCAGCAGGTCGACGTTCGTATTGCCGTGGTAGCCGTGGCCATTAAATTTCAACGTGCCGTTGAAGTTGACGGTAACAGCGTTTCCACTGGCCTCGGTCTTTTTCGGGGTGAACACGAAAGCGCCGTCGGGCCCAGTTTCGTTACCGGTGAAGCCGATTCCGTCAGCGCCCCAGCCACCGCGGGCGACGGGGCCTTGGATGTAGTTGCGATAAGACTGTTTGATTCCCCAGTTGAAGCTGCACTGTTCAGCGGCGTGTGCGTGTGGTACGAATGCGACGGCCAATGCACTCAACGAGGTTAGAGATAGAGCGAAAGTGCTGGCTACGGCGCGACGGGAAAGTGTACGTAGCCGAGTTGTCGACTCCTGGGACACTACGAACTCCTAGATTTAATCAGGCGTCTTTCAGGTTGCTGCCGGTCCCCTGCCAAGCCTGTGGGTAGGTAGCGCCGGAAAGACATTGCGGTAAACGTGCGTAAGAACGGGTTGCCCTGCAAAATTGCATTGCCGGGGTTCCCTTAAAATATGCATTCGTAGATTACCTGGAAATCCTAAGAAATAATAGGCTAGGCTAAAGCTAATTGTTTCAATTGTGTGGTTTCTGCAGGAGAAAAACATTGACTACCCCCACAACCAGCTCTTTTCGCAGTCTTTACCCTGATGTGAATCCTACTAATGGTTTACCTCTCAATGGTGTGGAAAGAATATCCTTAGTTGTCGCTTGTATGGTCTTGATTTACGGCGTAGTTAATGGCGAAATGATCATTGCCGGCGTTGGCTTGGCCTTGACCTTGGTCGCCGTCGTTGCGCTGTCACAAAAAACTGGACGACGCATTCGCGCCGAAGCAAGAAGCCGCTTCCCGGCGGAAGACTGGAGCGAATATCGCACTGCCAGCCGTCTGAACCTAAACCTCTACATTCCACTGATCTGGCTTGTCATCATCGGCATGACGATGGCCGGATTCTGGTGGATCCCCCACGATTACTCCGTGATTGGTGGCCTGATCATCGCAGCTATTTCTGGGGTGTTGATCTGGTTCATGCCAGGAGCGAACCCAGTGTGGAATCGTCGCCTGAAAGATGTGCGGGGTGCGTCTGGCGCCTACGCTGGGCAGGACGAGCAGGGCGTGCAGTGGGCACCGATTAACCAGCAATCCCAGCAGGGCCCACCGACGATGCACTAATGACTATGCATTAATAACGATGCACCAATATCGGGCCGCTGGTAGCGCGCCAGCATCGCCCCGTGGCCGTCGTTGGCGCTCTATACTGGGCGGGCATGGCACAGTTGAATCTGCTGGTGGATCTCCCAGGCGCCCTCGTGCACACCCCGCGCGAGCCCCAGAACCATGCGCTTCTGCAGGCCGCCGGCATCTATGATGCGCAATTGCCGCAGGCGCAGAAGTTCTGGCAAGTTTTTTCTGAACTCCGCCCCGCCCACTGCAGCGGCGACATTGGGGACCAGCGGTTTTGGCAGCAAATAATTGCCCGCGTGGGCCTGGATGATTGCGATATTGCCGAGGCCATCGCCGCTGATACTGACGCAGGCAGCTGGCTGGACACCGAAGCCTGGGGGTGCATCGAAAGCCTAGCCGACGCCGGAATCCCCATCGCTGGCACCGCGAATTGTTCACTGAGCCAGTCGCAACACCTGCGCCAACAGTACCCGTGCTTGGAGGAGCTCGATGCGCTAGTGCTGTCATGCGATATTGGCGTGGTGCTTCCCGACGAGCGCATGCTGCACGTCGCCGTCGACGCTTTAGGTGCCAGCGCCCGCGAGACCGTGTTTATAAGCACCAACGAAGGCCACCTGGCTGCCGCGGCGGAGCTGGGTATGCGCGCCCGCTTATACATGGGCGTCGGGCAGTTGTGTGAATTAGTGGAGCAGGCAACCGGCTAGCCGTTGACAAGCAGCCGTCGACAAGTGTGCCACCGAAAAAGCCCACTACCAGCGCTATCATGGGGCCATGCCACTTATTTTGCCTTTCAATGGAAAAACCCCGCGCGTGCACGAGTCCGCGTTCATCGCGCCGAATGCCACCCTGATCGGGGACGTGGAAATCGGCCCGGACGCTTCAGTGTTTTATGGCTGCGTGCTGCGCGCTGATGTCAACCGCATCGTCGTGGGTGCGCGCAACAATATTCAGGACAATTCCGTGCTGCATGTCGACGCCGACGCTGATTGCGTGCTCGGGGAAGACGTCACCGTCGGGCACATGGCGCTGGTTCACGGCTCGCATGTCGGTGACGGAACGCTGGTGGGCATGAAATCCGCGTTGCTCTCGCGCTCAGTGATCGGGGCAGGTTCGCTGATTGCCGCCGGGGCAGTGGTGTTGGAAGGCGCAAAGATCGGCGATAAAGTCCTCGCCGCGGGGGTGCCGGCCAAGGTGCGCCGGGAGCTTTCCGACGACGAATCGCAGGCGTTTATCCCGCACGCCGCGAAATACGTCGCTACGGCTGCTGCTCACGCGGAACTGATTGGTGGCAGTGATAGCGGCAGCGCGCTGTCTCTCGACGAGGTCCGCTACAGCTAACCCAGCAGCTAACCCAGCCCCCAACTAGCTGCGGTTGTCGTCGGCAGGCACGAGCTGAAGCGGCTCGCGCAGCATCTGGTCCAGCGCCACCGCGCGCGCAATCGAGCGCACCACTTCTTCATGTGTGGGAATCATGCGCATTTTTGGTGCCTTAGCGGTAGTCATGATTTCACGCACGGTTGCGGCGAACAGTTTCGGTGCGCGGGCATCGTCCACGAATGCCGAACCCGCAACCACCACGGTAGAAATCCTGTATTCGCGCACTAGATCTACCGTTAATTTGGCTAATCCGTAGGCACGCGCATCGAGGATCTCGCGTATGTCGTCGCTATCCGCTGCCAACTGCACGGCTTCTGCCAGTGTGGTTGGGGCAGCAGGAAGATCCGGGCATTGCGTATTGATGCGCTCCAAGATGGAGCGGGTGATCAGTGCTTTTTCCGGCGCGGAATTCTGCAAGCCGAGCTTGTGGTTGGTGACCTGCGGCAGCGTTTCAATCGGGTGCACACCAGAGGTGTTGGTGAAAGCGGCGCCCAACGAGTCATCAGCAAACAGCACCAGGGTGCGGTCGGAATCATCACTAACCAGCAGCTCACCCGCCTGCATCTCAGAACCAAGGATCGCCGGTACCGCCGAGGACACCGCAACCGGCACCGAGAATTGATAGCGAAGCGACGCTGCCACGTCGACCTGCTCCCAGCCCAGGTTCGGTGCACTGACCACGCCGTCGCGGCTCACCTGACCAGACGTCGTCACGCCCACCGCCAACAGCGTGTGCTCCAGCCCGGTGACCAACCGGTGCAGCCCGGCCATGATGTGTTGGATGAAATCGCTTTCGCTGAGCTCGGCGACGGGAGTGTCGATCGTGGACTCGCGGATGGTGCGCCCGCGGATGTCAAAAACAGCGAGGTATGTTTGCGTCGTGCCCACCGAGATGCCGGCCAACATCCACAGCGGTTTCGCCAGCTCCACCGGTGTCGTCGGCCGACCACGGCCGTGCGTGCGGGCGAGGTCGTCGCGGGTGATCACATAACCGTTGGCTAACAGTGTGGTGATCGCGCGGGTGATCGTCGGCTGCGAAAGACCAGTGGCTGTGATCAGATCCGCTCGGCTGATCACAGAGTTTTGCCGGATCACATACAGGCATTTGGCAGCGGGGGTTTCGGGTTGTCCGAATGCCTGGGGGTAGCGCGAAGTTGCAGGTGGTTTCCCCGTCGTTTTCGCCGTCGCGTTTCCAGTCGCTTTTCCTGGTGCGTCCATGACATATAAGAATACTATGGTTCACCTGTCTGGTTACCGACTGACCTGGGCAAAACTAGACCTTCGTCGGCGGGTGCTTGTCGACGCCATCGTGGGCGTTTATTGCGGTGGAACGCAGGTGTTTGTTGCGGTGGGAAGGTTAACACTGGGCTGGGTGGAAACTTGCAGGCTTAAAGGTTTAGACTCACCTGCTATGAGTAGCGAACCCACCGCAGACGTGCGCGAAGACCGCGCCGGGCAGCAGTTGAGGGCCGACAAGCAAGCGTGGCAAGAACGCACCCAGCCGCGTCCGCCGTCCTTGCTTGATGCTTCCTGCGAGAATTTTGTCTATGACCTGGCAGAGCTCTCACCCACCGAGGCTACCGCGTGGGGCATTGCGGGCTACGACGACAAGTTGGAGGATTTCTCGCCGGAGTATTACGAGGCCGTCGCTGACCGCACCCGTGAGATGATCGAAGACGTCAACGCGCTCGACGAGGCCACCGACGAGTCTGACGACGACGACGATTTCGACGAAATTGATTACGTCACCGCGAACGTGTTGCGCGACCGGCTGTTGCTGGAACTCGACCTGCACCACGCTGGTGAAACTGAGGCGGCGCTGAATAACATCGCTTCGCCGGTGCAGACCATCCGCGACACCTTGGTGTTCATGCCCAATGAGTCCACCGAGGACCTGGATAACCTGCGTTCGCGGTTGAGCCTGGTGCGCAACAGCTTGGATGGTTACCGTGAATCGCTGAAGGATGCCTGCGCGCATGGGCATGCACCGAAGTACCGCCAGGTGGATGCCGTGGTGAACCAGTGTGAGGATCTGGCGCAGCCTGGTTCGCTGTTGGAGGATTTGGGGCTGGATTCACACAGTAAAGAAGTGCAGGAAGCCAAAGCCGCGTTTGGTGAGTTTGCGGATTGGTTGACGCTAGAGGTGGTGCCGCAGTCCAGTTCCCGCGATGGGGTGGGCCGTGAGCGCTACGAGCGTTTTTCGCGCTTGTTCGTTGGCGATAGCGTCGATTTGGATGAGGCCTACCAGTGGGGTCTGGAACAGCTGCGGGAGATCAGCGAGGCGCAGCGCAAGACTGCAGCGCAGATTTACGACGATGAGACGGACTGTCGCGAGGTTTTCCGTCGGCTGAATCAGGATCCGAAGTACCTATTGCACGGCACCGACGCGTTGGTTGAGTGGATGCAGGAGAAGGCCGACGCTGCGATCACTGCGCTGCACGGCACGGAGTTCGATATTCCGGAGCCGGTGCGCACCATCGAGTGCAAGATTGATCCAGCTGGCACCGGTGGCATTTTCTACACCCCGCCGTCGGATGATTTCGCCCGACCTGGCCGCATGTGGTGGTCGGTGCCGAAGGAAACCACCACCTTCCACACCTGGCAGGAATTGACGACGGTCTACCACGAGGGCGTTCCGGGCCACCACCTGCAGTTGGGCCAGACGCTGATGGAGCGGGAGAACCTGAACCTGTGGCGTCGTGTGGCGTGCTGGAATTCTGGCCACGGTGAGGGCTGGGCGTTGTATGCCGAGCAGTTGATGGCGAACTTGGGCTATTTGGATGATCCGGGCTTCCGCCTGGGCATGCTGGATGCACAGCGTCTGCGTGCGGCCCGTGTGGTGCTGGATATTGGTATGCACCTGGGCAAGAAGGTTCCGGATGGTCCGGGGCACTGGGATGTGTGCTACGCCAAGAACTTCCTGCGTGATAATTGCGCGTTGGATGAGGCCACGCTGTCGTTTGAGCTGGACCGTTACTTGGGTTGGCCAGGCCAGGCGCCGTCGTATGCGTTGGGGCAGCGCATGTGGTCGGATCTGCGCGATGCTGCCGTGGCGCAGGGCATGAGCGTGCCGCAGTTCCACGCGGAGGCGTTGAGCTATGGCTCGATCCCGATGTCGATTCTGCGGGAGCAGATCCTGGACTAGGTTTTTGGGGGCGGGGTGGCC
>NZ_JAPJNQ010000096.1 GCF_030826625.1 Corynebacterium sp.
CCCCCAAAAACTACCCCCGCCATGGCACCGGGAACAATCCCGCACAGCGATCCGTTAGAAGCTATGTAAACGGCAACTTGAGGAGGCCATCACAGTGACTACCGCTCCCGTGCAAGAATTCGAAGAAGAAGAGCAGGATCGCGGCTCTCGTCGTGGCCACACTAACGACAATCCCTCTGCGGATTTAGTTCGCGTTTATCTCAACGGCATTGGCAAAACTGATCTTTTAACTGCCGACGATGAGATTGAATTAGCTCAACAAATCGAAGTGGGTCTGTATGCCCAGCACCTATTAAACGATCCCGAACAACATTTAACCCGCGCTAAAAAGCGCGACTTAAAGGTCTTGGCAAAACAGGGCAAAAAGGCACGGTCACATCTGCTTGAGGCTAACCTCCGATTGGTTGTCTCTCTGGCTAAGCGCTACACCGGCCGTGGAATGCCATTGTTGGATTTGATCCAAGAAGGCAACCTCGGACTTATTCGCGCGATGGAGAAATTTGACTATGACAAAGGGTTCAAGTTCTCCACGTATGCCACTTGGTGGATTCGCCAAGCAATTACTCGTGGAATGGCAGATCAATCACGCACCATTCGCCTTCCAGTTCATTTGGTTGAGCAGGTGAATAAACTTTCGCGTATCAAGCGAGAGATGTATCAGTCACTGGGTCGTGAAGCCACCAACGAGGAGCTTTCGGAAGAATCCGGAATCCCAGAAGATAAAATTGAGATGCTCCTACACCAATCGCGTGATCCGGTCTCGCTGGATATGCCCGTCGGTGCGGACGAAGAAGCACCATTGGGTGATTTTATTGAGGACGCTGAAGCTACCGACGCAGAATCAGCTGTGGTCGCCTCGCTGCGCCACTCAGATATCCGCGACGTTATCGGGACGCTAGAACAACGGGAACAAGACGTAATTCGTCTACGTTATGGTCTCGACGATGGCGTTCCACGCACGCTGGACCAGATTGGTCGACGCTTCGAGCTCTCACGTGAACGCGTACGCCAGATCGAGCGTGAAGTGATGGCGAAACTTCGTGACGGCCACCGTGCCGATCGACTGCGCGAATATGCGTTATAGGCACGATTTATTAGCTCCTTAGCGGAGCACAGTAGGTCTGGTAGTTCCGTACCAGGCCTACATTTTGCGCTAGAATGATTCACAGGCATTAGACGAATAACAGGAAGGTTTCCCAGAGTGAGGGACTTAGTCGATACGACAGAGATGTACCTGCGTACCATCTATGAGCTTGAAGAAGAAGGCATCACCCCACTTCGCGCTCGTATCGCAGAGCGTTTAGAACAATCTGGCCCGACGGTCTCCCAGACTGTTGCCCGCATGGAGCGCGACGGGCTGCTTCACGTGCGCCCAGATCGCAGCTTAGATTTGACCGCACGCGGCCGCGAATTAGCCACCAAAGTTATGCGCAAGCACCGCTTAGCCGAACTTCTGCTGACTGAAGTCCTCGGCGTTGACATCCACGACGTGCACGACGAAGCCTGCCGATGGGAGCACGTCATGAGCGATAACGTGGAGCGTCGCGTGACCTCCATCGTGAAAGACTGCACCCGTTCACCATTTGGTAACCCGGTTCCGGCATTAGACGAACTGGGAGTCGATGCCCCCTCGGTGCCTAAGGTTGCGCGTGCGATTGATCTTCCAGAAGAAGAAGAAATCGAAGGTACTGTTGCGCAGATCAACGAGATCTTGCAGGTCGAAGGTGATCGCCTGCGTGAGCTCACCGAAGCCGGAATCGTCGTTGGTGCCAGCGTCAACGTCGTCAATTACGGCCACTCTGTCATTTTGACCGCAGGAAACGGTCCAAAGGTCGTTTTAAACGAGACTCTCGGTCACGCCGTACGCATTGCAACTAAGTAGGCGATGACATTCGCAGCTATTTACTGATTCACGGGAGCCACAATTAGTATGCACGTGCTGGTCACTGGCGGCGCCGGATACGTTGGAAGCGTATGCAGCGCAGTCTTGCTCGAGGCAGGCCATGAGGTCACGATCATCGATGACTTTTCGACAGGAAACCGTTCTGCGGTACCGGCGAAAGCCGAATTGCTAGAAGGCGAGCTCTCCGAAGTCATCGATGACACCCTCAAACACCGAAACATCGATGCCGTGGTGCACTGTGCGGCCCGCAGTCTCGTAGGTGAATCAGTAGCAGCTCCCGAGCTTTATTGGCACTCTAACGTCGTCACGTCTTTACAACTTCTCGATGCGATGCGTGCGCACGGCGTATCTAATCTTGTTTTTTCGTCAACCGCTGCAACCTACGGCGAGCCTGCTTCAGTCCCCATCATTGAATCAGCAGCGCCCGCACCCACCAATCCTTACGGGGCTAGCAAGCTCGCCATTGATCACATAATCAGTTCCTATGCTGCCGCGCACGGGTTGGCAGCGACCTCGTTGCGGTATTTCAACGTTGCCGGTGCTCACGGAAACATCGGTGAAAATCGGGCTATCGAAACCCATCTCATCCCCCTGATTTTGCAGGTAGCGCTGGGACATCGTGAAAAGATTATGATCTTCGGCGATGATTATCCCACCACAGATGGAACTGCGGTACGCGATTACATCCATGTTCGCGATTTGGCCGAGGCACATCTGCTTGCGCTCGAAGCAAACACCGCAGGTGTACACAAAATCTATAACCTGGGTTCTGGCGACGGCTACTCGGTACAGCAAGTCATTGCACAAGTACGCGAAACCACCGGCCACCCTATCCCCGCGGAATTAGCACCACGCCGTGACGGTGATCCGGCAACTTTGATTGCTTCTTCCGACAAGATCATGACTGAGCTTGGATGGAAACCAACGCGAACGGATCTGCCGACCATCGTCGCAGACGCTTGGGCATTCACCCGTAATTTGGGGACTAGCGCCCATTCTCATCCAGAATCCCACGCTTAATCGCGCTTAAAGCTTCATCCTGGGCCCCTGAGCTCAGCGCAGCAAATAGTAATTGACTCAGGCGGTGGTCTGGAGCTTCGTGCAACGCCACAGTGAGAGCTTGGCTGGCATTCAGGGTTTTTCCCAGCTCGAGAAACACAATCGCGAGAGTCGCCAGCGCATTGATCCGCGGCAAACCGATAAAACTGCGCACGGTAGCGATTAGCAGTTCTTTCGCTGGCTGCGGGTTAAGCACCATCACTTCCATGACTTGGTCGCGGATATCCGTGCGTGACATCCACAATCCGACTGTCTCCACAATATCGTTTTCGGCGAGCAACTCGACAGCACTCAACCCAGATTCAGCAATTTCGTTGACGAGCACCAATGCATCACCGGTGGCATAGTCTTTTATGCTGCCCAATCTATCGACATCTCGCACCAGTCTCCGCGTACGCTCAGCGCGTTCAGCATCACGATCATCCTGCTGATCGCCGAGCAAATACTCAAATGCTTCATCCCTCGTCAGACTCGGTAATTCATTTCTCTTACTCCACGGCCGCATCGCCGGCGAGCCCATGACTGATGCTACTTCTCCACTACGCCAAACCGATGAAGTGCATTCGTCGTCAAGAATTTTGCTTCCAAAAAGTAACCGATAACGCGCATTTTGTCGGGTCTCTTCAACGAGCCAGCATCCCATGAGACTAATGTCGTTGGTATCTACCGCATCGCGCAATGAGTGATACCAGCCGAGATTACGGAGGCTTCGCCGTTGATCTTCCTGCAGGGAGCACGTTGCTCGTTTGCTCACTACAAAGCCGAGATGGAATGAGCAATCCGCGTTGTGTAGATAACTCGCGATTTCGCCAACCGGCAACTCAGCGGATAGATCAACCCGCACTGTCGGTCCGATACACGCGCTGCCATCCGCACGCGAATAATACCCCTGAACAATAAAAGATTCTTCCGGATAAAATCCCAAAAGCCCCGGCAAATTAGCTATCAGTTCATCTGGGGTAGACGCCAATGGACCACGGGCATGCTCGCTATGGTGCTCACTTGGGATGGGTTTCTGCAGCGCTTCACTGTGGAGCGCTTCATTGCGCAGCGTTTCGCTGTGCTGTCTTTTTGTGTGCTGTCTTTTTCTATGCTGTCGGCTCATGCCAATAAGTATCGAAGCTGCGCACGCCCACGGCTAGCCCGTCGTCCTCGATGCTCATTTTTCTGTGGATAACTCGAGCTATCCACAGCTCCCACGAGCTCATCTTGCAATTAACGCAAAGTTTACGTTTGTTGTGCTGCGTCTATGGAACAGTCAACATGCCATTAAGATGCTATCGGCGATAGAATGCAATGAGGAGGTGCGCCAATGTACGACGAAGCACGTGAGATTTACGAACTGGAATATCCGGCACCCGATGTAGGGGGCAATACCGACGACGCCTTAACTCTCGTGGTGGCGTTGAATGGCTACGCCGACGCTGGCATGGCTATCGAAGGTGCGGCTGATCATCTCGTTTCAGCTTTAGATCACTGTCCGGTTGCCACGTTCGATTCCGATGAGCTCATCGATTACCGCTCGCGGCGCCCCGCAGTAACCATTGCTAATAGCCAACCAGTAGAAATCGAAGACACAGAAATAGATATCAAGGCCTTACGCGATAGCCAGGGTAAGCCTTTTTTGCTGTTGTCCGGCCCAGAGCCAGATTTGCGGTGGAACGCTTTCACCGAAGCTGTCGCAGACCTCGCAGATAAACTTGATATCCAGCAAACTATCTGCCTGTACGCAGCACCAATGACAGTTCCGCATACCCGCCCGATGACGATTTCCGGTCACGGCAACGCTCCGAAATTGATCGATCGTTTAGTCTCCTGGGATCAAAAATTGATGGTTCCCGGCTCTGCAGCGCTCTACCTCGAGCGTGCCCTGCATAAGCGGGGGCGCGATGTCGCCGGATATACCGCCCATGTCCCGCACTACCTCGCATCGTCGCCGTATCCACTGGCTACCTATAATCTGTTACGGTCAGTCGCTAGTGTCAGCGGGCTAGACTTGCCATTGGGCAGTCTGGAACACGATATCCAGCGCGTCAATCATCAACTCGAAGAACAAGTTGACCAGGCCGACGAAGTACAGTCTCTCGTTGCCGGCTTGGAAGAGCAATTCGACGAAGGGCTCGAACGTTATCGGGAGAAGAATCCACAAGCGATTCTGCCTGGTGAGCAAAACATGCCCACTGGCGAGGAGATCGGCGCGTCTTTCGAAGAATTCCTCGACTCGTTGGATAGCGACGCACGAGACGACGCCCAGGACGACGACACCGAATAGCACCTCGAATATCGACTACGGTGGTGAGTGTGAACCTCAACGACGTAGTGCCCGATCTGTCAGAAGTACCTTCTTCATTACTAGAAGAATCGATCTGGGAGTCTTTTCTGAGATGGACTCGTGAGAAAAATATCTCGCTCTACCCTGCTCAGGAAGAAGCGAGTCTCGCGGCGCTCGCTGGCGATAACGTGATCTTGTCTACGCCGACCGGCTCCGGCAAAACCATGGTCGCCACTGCGGCGCATTTTTTCTGCCTTGCAGAAGGCAAGCGGTCATTCTATACCGCGCCGATCAAAGCACTCGTCAGCGAAAAATTCTTTGCGCTTTGCGGAGTCTTCGGGCCTGAAAACGTGGGCATGATGACGGGCGATGCCACTGTCAACGGCAATGCTCCGATCATCGCTGCAACTGCGGAAATCGTCGCGAATATCGCTCTACGCGACGGAAAAAATGCCCGCATCGATCAGGTTGTGATGGACGAGTTCCATTTCTATTCGGAACCTGATCGTGGCTGGGCATGGCAGGTTCCGCTGCTAGAATTACCGCAAGCACAATTCATCTTGATGTCAGCTACTCTCGGCGACGTCACCTGGTTGCGCGAAGACTTGAGCAACCGTACCGGCCGTACAACGACTCTTGTCTCGGGCGCAACCCGCCCGGTTCCGTTGTCGTTTAGCTATGAATTCATTGCCGTCGAGGAAATGATCGAAAAGCTCGTCGAAGACAATAAAGCACCGATCTATGTCGTACACTTCTCGCAGCGCAAAGCCACTGAGCAAGCGCAATCGCTAACCGGAACTTCGTTCCTCAACGCCGAAGAGAAGCAACGCATGACCGACGAGATCGGTAATTTTCGCTTCAGCACCACTTTCGGCAAACAATTATCCAAAATGATACGCCGCGGTATCGGCTTGCATCACGCGGGAATGCTGCCAAAATACCGCCGTTTGATCGAAAAATTGGCTCAAACCGGCTTGCTGAAAGTGATCTGTGGTACTGACACTCTCGGCGTCGGCATTAACATTCCCATCCGCACCGTACTGATGACGGGACTGGCAAAATTCGACGGTCGACGTGAGCGCATCGTGAAGTCGCGTGAATTCCACCAGATTGCAGGGCGAGCTGGCAGGGCCGGCTACGACACAGAAGGCACCGTCGTCGTGCTTGCGCCGGAGTTTGAAATCGAAAACGCAAAAATGCGTCGCAAAGCTGGCGACGACCCAAAACGACTGAAGAAATTGAAGAAAAAGGCCCCGCGCGACGGCGAGGTCTCGTGGTCTGAAAAAACCTATCAGCGGCTCATCGACGCGGAGCCTGAAGCTTTGACCAGTCAATTCCAGATGAGCAACTCCATGCTGTTGAATCTCATCGCGCGCCCTGGCGATGTCTATGAGCATGTCAAGCATTTGATCCGCACTAATCATGACACGCGCACCCAGCAGAACCAAGCAATTTTGGCTGCAACGTCACTGTTTCGTGGCCTGCGCAATGCGGGTATCATCGACAAACCGGATTCACCTGCTGGCTCCGATGAATACGGTCGGCGTTACCACCTCACAGAGGAGCTCCAGCGGGATTTCGCATTGAACCAGCCCTTGGCACCGTTCGCGCTGGCTGCGGTAGGACTATGGGATCCAGACTCCCCGACTTACACCTTGGATGTCATTTCAACGTTCGAGGCTATTTTGGATGACCCTCGCCAGCTGCTGCAAGCTCAGCAATCGGCAGCGCGAGGCGAGGAAATCAATGATCTGAAAGCTGAAGGCGTCGATTACACCGAGCGCATTAAAATCGTCGAAGAAATCACTTGGCCAATGCCACGCCGGGACG
>NZ_JAPJNQ010000097.1 GCF_030826625.1 Corynebacterium sp.
GCGCAAGGTGTATACGGATTTGCCGTCGATGGTGATTTTCACTGGGTCAATGCCTGCTGCGGCCCATGCGGAAGAATCATAAGGATCGGCTGCTTCTGCCTGGCGCTTGCGTTCTTCTTCGCGCTCGGCGCGTTCTTGTTCAGCTTTTTCTTGCGAAGACGCCAGGCGTTTTTCGGCATCCGCCAGGGTGTCTTTATCGACAGCAGAAAATTCCTCGGTGACATCGACGATGCGGACGCTGTTTGCCAAGTTGGATTCGATCTTTTCCCAGTTGGACAACACTGCGCGTCCTACAGAAGACCATTCGGAAAGGCCATGCTCACCCGAGTAGTGTTCAGCCCCGCGTTGCACATTGTTGAGCACCGAGTGGGTGGAGAAAAAGATCATGGTGTCATCATCGGCACAGACGTTGCCGAGTGCTTTGGTGATGGAGAAGATTTTTCCTGCGGTTGCTACGGCTTCGTAGGAAGGGCGGTCAGCCAAGTAGTGCGGCAGGCCAATGAGATCGTAGTGATCGCGCTCTTCCGGGGTGGCGCGGTATTCTGGAAGCTCCGCGAAGTCCTCCCATTTCGGGTGGTCACGCAGGTCGTGCTTCGTGGTGTTTTCCAAATAAACTAGCATTTCGGCAACAGTTGGGAAGACGAGGACGTTATCGTCGTCGCCAAGAAAAGCCTCCCATTGCGAGCCGTTTTCTTTCCACATCGGCGCCCACAGGGTATAGAAATCACCGCTGTTGAGCGAAAGGGAAACCGGGATGATCGCGCGCTTAGTCATGGGGACTAAGTTTAGCGAACCCAACTACCCAGTGTGCTGTTCTATGCGGTAGGTCTGTAGAAGCCATGGAAATTCATATCCAGGTTGTTGGTGCGCAGTGGAGATAAGGACACCGGGCTGCCAGCTTCGATGAGTTCGCCATTGCCTGCATACATCGCGACGTGGCCATCCCAGACTGCCAGGTCGCCCTCGCGTAATTCGCTAGCAGAAACCTGCTGTCCCACGGCTTGTTCATGGGCCATGCGCGGAATGTCCAGCCCTGCTTGCCCCCATGCCCACTGGGTGAAACCAGAACAATCAAAACCGGATCCCGGTGTGGTCCCTCCCCACTGATAGGGCGTACCCAATTGACTGCGGGCTGCAGCCACGGCTTGCCGTCCGGCCTCGGCACCGGCGTCGGTGGAAGCAGCAACGGAATGGCTAGCCAACGCGATTTCCGGTTCTGCGCTTCCTGCGGTCGCTGCGGAGTCTGCTGCATGCTCCAGGTTTTCGGCTGCGGGAGCGGAAACTGAAGCTGGAGCAGTCGCTGCCGTGGGGCTGTTAGCAGCAACCGTGCTGGAATCTTCTAAAGAAAACGGCTGTGAAGCAATCGACAGTAGTTTGCTGGCCAATCCGGATAGTTGTTGATCAAGCGCGTCAACGCTGCCGCGAGCTTGCGCGATGTGGGCTTCGGCGAGCCCTTTCAGCTGTGCTACAGCAGCGACGGTGCTGCCCGGTACAGGAGAAAGTGCCGAGAAAACCACCAGCCCTGCTTGGTGCACAAAAGATTGCCCAATGTTGACGAGCTCCGTGACCGTTGACTCTATCCCAGCCTGCGCTTCGCTGGTGATCTGTGCGATCTCGTGATTATGACCATCAATGGATGCAGCCGCAGATTGAATATCGTTGGCGTTGGCGTTGGCGCCACTGAGAGCTGCCAGTGCACCCGCGGCAGAAACATCCGGCATCGCAGGCACAGTGAAATTACCAAGGTGCGCAGGCTGAAGCGCACTAATGCGTTCGAGAGTTTCTACCAGGTTCATCGGCTCACCTCATCGCTGCCGGACGCATCAGAGGTACCCGGTGCACCGCCTGCCATGACGTCGTCAAGCGCACCCAAATCGCGGCCCGTCGTGGTTTCTACCACGCCAGCATCGCGCACCATCCGAAAACCAGAATCAGCCGCATCTTGTAACCGGCGTGCCAACATTCGGGATTGTGCAGCGGTGGTTGAAGTAGCGCGTTCTAATGCAGCGAAAAAATCGTGCTGACCAGGAGAGACCTCGGTACGTGCGAAATCTGCTGACTGGCGGGCATACACGGCAGGAGGCGCAGGTTCGCGGATATTGGCGGCGGCACGCTCAATATCCGTGGACAAAGCAGTGGCGTGGTCGAAGTCAAAAGCAAACGTCGTCATGGCCCATTAGACTGCACAAGCACCGCGGTGGTTCCCGGCTAAGAAAAACCGGGTGTGAAAAACTGCGAAAACGCCGATGCCAGGCTAACGATGGCATAGCATAGGAACCATGGATATCACCGTGGTAGAACACCCCTTGGCCGCAGCGCGCTTGAGCTTGTTGCGTGATCAACGCAGCGACAACGCAGCGTTCCGTGCAGCACTGAAAGATCTCGGCTCCATGCTGGTTTATGAAGCAGCGCGGAATTTGGATACTGACGAATTCAGCCTGACCACCCCGGTGGCAGAAACCACGGGCACCCGCTTGTCCAACCCACCAATTATTGTTCCCATCATTCGCGCCGGGCTGGGGATGGTTGACCCTGCGTTGGCAATGATCCCGGATGCACAGGTCGGATTCATCGGCATGGCACGCGACGAGACGACGCACGAGCCGGTGCCTTATCTAGAAGCATTGCCGGATGATCTCAGCGACCGTACGGTTTTTCTTGTCGATCCGATGCTGGCCACCGGTGGTTCGTTGCTGCATTCGCTGCAGTTATTAGCAGACCGTGGCGCCCGCGATATCACCGCAGTATGTATCGTTTCGGCGCGACCGGGTGTGCAGGCGTTGGAAGAATCCGGTCTGCCCGTGCGTCTGGTGACAGCCACAATTGATCCGGAACTCAACGAAAACGCTTATATTGTTCCTGGTTTGGGTGACGCCGGAGATCGTCTTTACGGTCCGCGCAATATTGACTTCTGAAGCTGTGCGAAAACCGTCCAGTGAGTCTTGCTGTGCGATTGCATCGCTACCGGCGATTCACGCCCAACCCATGTGTGCTAGACCATAGTATGATGGGCGCAACATCATGCTCGATCATGCGACATCGTGCAGCATGATGTGGGGGAAATCGTCTCGGGGGAGGATGCACATGGCGGAACTGCACCGCTGGTATTGGACGAGCTATGGCCATGCGCTGGCGAATAATCTGCGTGCCTTGCGCGAAATGCGGGGGCTTTCGCAAAATCGATTGGCACAATTATCAGGGCTATCGCGCAACGTGATTTCGAATTTAGAGCGCAATGAGTCAGGCAACAAGGCTGCTGATCCGCTGTTATCCACGGTGTACAAGCTGGCACAAATTCTCTACGTCCCTCCGGGGGTGTTGTTGCCGAACGCAGATGCAATCATGACGGGGCCGTGCCCGACGACGACCCCGCATCTGCGACGGTGTTGGCCTGTCGATGAGATTGATACCGCACGGTTTAGCCGGCTGTATCTTGCCCGTGCTGGCACTGATGAGTTACCGGAATTCGACGCCGTGCAAACTACTGCAAGCGAACAGACCACCGCATCCTTAGAAATTCCTGATGCCTGAGGAACTCCTGCCAGCGTGCCCGTGAATGAACTTGACGGCGAATAAGCGTGATGGCGAATAAGCGTGATGGTGATTACGGCGTATAATTGCTGAGTAACCAAAAACCAGGTGGCCAACGAAAATTGCTAGCCGCAGAAGCTTGATAGCTCTTGATAGCTGAAGAAAGGATCGGGTTGATGAACATTGCCTCGTTCGTTGCTGAGTGGATCGAGCACCACCACGACGAGGTGATCGGTTGGCGCCGCCACATTCACCGCAACCCGGAGCTTTCGCACAAAGAGCACGCCACCACCGATTTCCTGTGCAAGGTTTTGGAAGATTACGGCCTGAGCCCGCACCGTTTTCCGGAAACCGGGTTGTACGTCGATATTGGTGATGACCACGGCAAAGGCCGGATTGCTTTCCGGGCCGACATTGATGCGCTGCCAATCCAAGAGATCACCGATGCTGAATTTGCCTCCCAGATCGACGGCGTTTCCCATTCCTGTGGGCACGATATCCACACCACCGTCGCACTGGGGTTGGCCTGCGCGTTAGGTCAACTGCTCCGGGCCTATCCGGGGGCGTTGAGCTTTGGTGTGCGTGTTATTTTCCAGCCCGCCGAGGAAGTCATGACCGGTGGTGCCGTTGACGTCATCGAATGGGGCGCGTTGCGTGGGGTTTCGGCGCTGTATGCGGTTCATGCTGAGCCGAAGTTGCGGGTGGGCCAAATCGGGATCCGCACCGGTGCGATCACCTCGGCCTCAGATGTCATCGAAATTGAGGTTTCCGGTACCGGCGGTCACACCTCCCGGCCACATTTAACCAGCGATGTGGTCTATGCGCTGGGCAAAGTGGTTACAGAATTACCTGCGGTGTTGTCTCGTCGGATCGACCCGCGCACCGGTACCGTCGTGGTTTTTGGTGCTATCCACGCTGGCTTCGCCCCGAACGCGATCCCGGAACAAGGATCTGTGATGGGTACGCTGCGCACGGCAGATATCAGCGTGTGGCGCTGGTTGCGTCGTGAGCTTTCCGAGATTATCGGCGAGATCTTGGCTCCAACTGGCGTCAATTATGTGCTCACCCATGATCAGGGCGTACCACCGGTTCTGAATGATGAAGTCGCTACCGCGATTTTGGCTGAGGCAGTCACTGATATTGATCCGCAAGCGGCGGTGCAGGCACCGCAATCGTCGGGAGGCGAAGATTTCTCTTGGTATCTCGAACACGTTCCGGGTTCAATGGCGCGTCTGGGCTGCTGGTCCGGTACCGGTGAGATGCAGGATTTACATCAGGGCAATTTTCATCCCGACGAGCGTGCGTTGACCGTCGGCATTCGCGTGTTTGGTGGGATTGTCGCGCGTTATGAAGAACAAGCGCGCTAACATAGAGTTCAAGACTATAACCTGACTGATTTGAACATGACGGAATTAAACGCAGTAGCTTAACTGCGCTCTGCAGATTGATGCTGCAGGTATTTCGATGAGAGTGTAAGGAGCCCGCGTGTCTCACACCGCAAAGAGAATGGTCATCATAGGCGGCGGACCAGCCGGGTATGAAGCGGCCTCGGCGGCAACGAAGTATGGTGCCAAAGTAACCCTGATCGATGATCTGGCTCCGGGCGGTAACTCGGTGCTGCTGGACTGTGTTCCATCGAAATCGTTTATCGCCGGTGCGAATATTAAGACTGACTTGCGCCGTGCCGACGACATGGGCTTGAACGAGGGGATTGGTGAGACCAACCTGTCGGTCAAAGCCCTGAACGAGCGTGTGCAGGTACTGGCAAATGAGCAATCGGCTGATATCGCAGAAGGCTTGGAAGAGCTTGGCGTGCGCGTGATTAAGGGGCGTGCCAGCTTCGAAGAAATGGTTTCGGGCGTGACACACCTGGTGACTGCCACTCACAGCGAAGATGGTCGTGAAGAGCTCATTCCGTGTGACCTGGTTTTGCTTGCCACCGGCGCTAGCCCGCGAATTTTGCCGGGAGCGCAGCCGGATGGCGAGCGCATTTTGACTTGGCAGCAGATCTATAACCTGGAGGAGCTGCCGGAGCACCTCATCGTCGTTGGTTCTGGTGTCACGGGTGCCGAGTTTGTTTCAGCGTTTTCCGAGCTTGACGTCAAGGTCACCATGGTCGCTTCCCGTGACCGAATCCTGCCGCATGACGACGCCGATGCGGCCGATACGCTCGAGGAAGTTCTGGCGGAACGCGGCGTGGAGCTGGAAAAGCACGCGCGTGTGTCTGAAGTAAAGCGCACCGACGGTGACGGTGGCGAAGGCGTGGTCGTCATTACTGACGACGGCCGCGAAATTCACGGCTCGCACGCGCTGCTGTCGATTGGTTCCATCCCGAATACTTCCAACATGGGGTTGGAGCGCCTGGGCGTGGAAATGGAAAAATCCGGGCACATCAAAGTTGATCGCGTTTCACGCACCAACGTGCCAAATGTCTATGCTGCCGGAGACTGCTCGAACTTGTTCCCGCTGGCTTCGGTTGCAGCGATGCAAGGGCGTATTGCTGCGTACCATGCCTTGGGTGAAGGCGTTTCTCCGCTGCGTTTGAAGACGGTGGCGACCGCGGTGTTTACTCGCCCGGAAATCGCTGCGGTGGGTGTGACGGAAAAAGAAATCGAAGACGGCGAAGTGCTGGCACGTAAGTTCAAGCTGCCACTGCACACCAACCCACGGGCGAAGATGCGCTCGCTGCGTCACGGTTTCGTGAAGATTTTCTGCCGCGGTCAATCCGACTTGGTTATCGGTGGAGTAGTGGTGGCACCGCACGCGTCCGAATTGATTTTGCCGATCGCGGTGGCGGTCGCCAACAACCTCACCGTAACGGATTTGGCGGATTCTTTCGCCGTGTATCCATCGCTGTCTGGTTCGATCACCGAGGCCGCACGTCGTTTGATTGCTCCGGATACGCTGACTTAAGCGCCGGGAATTTCACCCCACCCGCCGTCTCGTACGGCGGGTTTAGTATATTGAGATCTAGATTACCCAGGCCCTAGTGATGTGGGGCCGGTCGGGTGATTTCTCATGTGTATATCCGAAAGGAATTTGACGTGGCAGAGTCAGGCTTGCCCGCATTCAATAAAATTCTCGTTGCCAACCGCGGTGAAATCGCCGTCCGCGCATTCCGCGCAGCATTCGAGACCGGGGCACGGACGGTTGCGGTGTATCCGCGAGAAGACCGCAACTCTTTCCACCGTGCCTTTGCTGACGAAGCTGTGCGCATCGGCGGTGATGCCCAGCCGGTGAAAGCTTATTTGGACGTCGACGAAATCATCCGTGCTGCGAAAAAAACTGGCGCAGACGCGGTTTACCCAGGCTATGGCTTCCTCTCTGAGCGTGCTGACCTGGCCCGCAAATGCGCCGACAATGGCATTAAGTTCATCGGCCCTACCGAAGACACACTGCATCTGACCGGTGACAAATCCGCCGCTGTGCAGGCTGCAGAAGAAGCTGGCTTGCCGACGTTGAAGGATTCTAAGCCTTCCTCGGACGTCGATACGCTGGTGGAAT
>NZ_JAPJNQ010000098.1 GCF_030826625.1 Corynebacterium sp.
TTGCTGGCCTGGTCAGCCACAACGGCAACGGCAATAATCAACAGCATGATCCGCAGGTAGGGTGCGCGTCGTCGAGTTGGCAACGTTTTTAACCTAGTCACGGGTTTTATTGTTCCTGAAAATTGGGTTTTACGTGAAATTGCCGCGCTGGCTAAACTAGCGGTTGTGAATTCTGCTGCCAATTTCCGACGGTTTTCCTCCCGGCGCGTGGTCGCCGCTTCGTTACTCACTGCCGCTGCCGTGCTCTTGGCTGCCTGTGGAGATGGTGATAATAGCGCCGGTGATAGTGGCACTAACAACGCGAGTAGTGCCGGTGAGCGGCGGGGCACGCCTCCGGCAACAGAACAAGCCGTTGGTTTGCCGATTGATGCGCCACGGATACAGGTTATCTCTACTGGTTCCGGTGAGCGCGTCGTCATGGCCTATGACGATGTTGACACTGAACAAGCCGTCGATATTGAGGTCACCGAGGGTTTTGAGCAGCTGGTGATGCGCAATGATCAGCTCGTCACCGAGGCCCCTGCGGCTAGCCAGGGCCCGGACGATTCTGAGGTGGTGACCACCACCCTGCCGGTGACGGGTTCTGTACTGGTGCCGGAAGGCTTCGACGAGGCGACTCCAGGCGCTAATTCCGCACGACACGTCGATTTCCGGGTGCGTGACCCGAAAATTTCGGATGCGGGGTTGGCGGAACAGATTTCTACTGCCGACGGTTTTGGCTTCGGTTGGTTGGCAGAATCGACCGGCCAGTTGAATACCCTGTTGTTGGCTGCCCCGCAGCAAGCTGGCGATGAGGCTCGTGCAATCGTCGAACAGTCAATCACAAAGCTGGTTTCGGTGCCGGTGATTTTCCCTGAAGAAGCAGTCGGTGTGGGCGCGCAGTGGTCGGTCGATTCGCGGGTGACTGGCGAGTCGACGATGCTGCAGACCACCAATTATGAGATCACTGAATTCGACGGCGATATCGTGCGCCTGGATATTTCGATCGAGCAACGTCCAGCACTCGGTGCGTTGTCTCTGGAAGGTCACGCAGGCGCGGAAGGCTTTGCCGACGATACCCTGAATGTCACCAGCGCAAACACTCGCTCGAGTGGTTCATTGACCGTCGATTTGGGCAAGCCTTTGCCTGTCGACGGCGAACTGGACTACACCACCCGCGTGGTTTACGGAAATGATGGTGGCGAAGCCAGCGTGGTACAGGATTCCTCAACACGCCTACGGTTTAGCAGCGCACACTAGCTTCGGTCTGTCGCTGCCCGCTCAGTGACGTTGCTGCCTAAAATTGACGTCGCTACCCACTAATACTCGTTTCAGGCACCGATATATTCACCTCAAAAACCGAGTTTTACAGGTGATTCAATTTAGTGAATTGGCCTGTGTTAACGTCATTTTCGTGACTTGCATTACCGATCTTGCCCCAGTTTATGGGGGTTAACTGAATCGATTTAGCAACACTCAGCATTTTGACAGCCTTTCCCTGAGCATTTTTTCACAACGCTCATCGCTATCAGGCTGTCCTTTGCCCCACTCACAGTTCGGAGTCTCCCGTGAACCAATTTATGGTTAATACCGAAGCGATCGGGGGAAGCCTTGGGCTCACCGCCCTGGTTTCCGCCATCCCGCTGGTGACCTTCTTCGTCATGTTGCTGTTCGTAAAGGCCCGCGCGCACACCTCTGGTGCCGCTGCCCTGCTTGCAGCATTGTTGATCGCTGTCTTCGGCATGAGCATGCCAGTCGATGCCGCGATTTCTTCGGCATTCCGCGGTGGCCTTTTCGGCCTCTTGCCCATCGTCTGGGTAATCATGATGGCGATCTGGTTCTACCAGGTCACCGTGGTTTCTGGTCGGTTCGAGGATCTGCGCCGCACATTCGACGCCCTCGGCAACGGTGATATCCGTATCCAGGCCATCCTCATCGCCTTTTGCTTCGGTGGCTTGCTGGAAGCACTCGCAGGATTCGGCGCACCGGTAGCTATCACCGCAACGATGATCCTGGCCTTGGGAGTCAAGCCGCTCAAGGCTGCCACCACCGTTTTGTTGGCCAACACCGCACCGGTAGCCTTCGGCGCCGTCGCCATCCCGATTACTACCGCAGGTAACGTCGGTGGCCGTACCGTCGAACAGACCGAAAACATCGCTGCGATCGTCGGCCACCAGGCACCATTTTTTGCCTTCTTCGTGCCATTCATCTTGCTGTTCATCCTCGACGGGACCCGCGGTATGCGCGAAGCTGCCCCGGCAGCGGCCGTCATCGGCGGTGCCTTCGCTATCGCACAGTGGTGGGCGTCGAACTTCTTCGCGTACCAGCTCACCGACATCGTCGCCTGCCTGGTTTCCCTGGGCGCTGCATTCGCATTCCTACGCGTCTGGCAGCCGAAGGGCGTTGCCGCAATGCGCAAGCGCCTCGACATCCCAGAGCGCGAAGACGATGGCGAGGTTTTGACCAAATCCCGCGTCTGGATGGCCATGATGCCGTATGCCATCGTGACCGTTATTTTCGGTCTGGCCAACCTGGGAGAAACCATCCCGGGAATCCTGGACAAGGCAAAGATCTCCTTCGCCTGGCCACTGCTCACTGACCGCCTCGTCAGCGCAACCGGCAGTGTTATCGACACCTCATATACATTCAAGATCATCAACAACCCGGGTACGCTGCTGCTGATCTCTGGCATCATCGTCGCCGTTGCGTACGGCATCTTTAATCACAACGGTAAGTTCCGCGTGAAGAGCAGCGCCGTCGTCGGCGAGCTCACCAGCACCGCCTACAAGATGCGCTGGACCGCACTGACGATCGTGATGGTTCTGGCACTGGCGTATGTCATGAACTACTCCGGTCAGACTGTCGCCATGGGTACCTACGTCGCTTCGCTCGGTGCGGTCTATGGTTTCCTGGCTCCGGTATTGGGTTGGGTTGGTACCGCGATCACCGGTTCCGATACTTCCGCCAACGCATTGTTTGCGAACCTGCAGGTTACCGCCGCCAACAACATTGGCCTCAACCCGGATCTGCTGCTGGCGGCCAACACCACCGGTGGTGTCGTCGGCAAGATGATTTCGCCACAGTCGCTGGCGATTGCCGCTACCGCAGTAAACCTCGAGGGCAAAGAAAGCGCGATCTTCAAATCCGTCGTGGGTTACTCGATCGTGTTGCTGATCGGTCTGTGCTGCCTGGTCTTCTTGCAGACGAACATCCTGTCCTGGATGGCTCCAGTGGTCAACTAATTGTGCTGGCTGGTGAGAAATTTTCGCCCGCAATGCGCAATACAAAAGCCGCCTAGTACCAAACCTCCTGGTACCGGGCGGCTTTTTCGCGCTATGAAAGCTGTATCGCCTGCGCTGCTAGTTTACTGCGCAGGTGCGCCGTGCTCTTCAGCAGGAGGCGCGTCGTGTCCCTCGTGGCCTTCATGGTGGCCTTCTTCGATGACTTCAGCTTCGTTCGGTGGTACGTCGACGCCTTCGTCCATGCACATCGCTGGAACCTGTTCAGGCTCCACGGTGTTGGTCACCAGAACACAGGCCCATTCGCGGGAGAGTTTCCAGTGGCCGTCCTGGTAGATGAATTCCACGTTATCGGCGGGCTGAACTTCGCGTTCAGGCAGCGAATAGGCCACGGTCGCCAAAGCGGTGCCCTCAGCGTAACCAGGCAGGACTGGATCGACGACGTTGAATTCAGCACCGGATTCTGCCTTCGCAGCGGCCATGGTGTCGAACAGATCTGGGAATTGTTCGCCGCCTTCGACGGTGTTGACGCGCTCTTCTGCTGGCAGGTTCGGATCAGCCGCGCGCTGTAGAACCTCGTTGAGTTCTTCTTTGGTTGGCACGCCCACCTGTGCCGCCTCAGCCGAGGAGCTCGTGGCTGCGCTGCTGGTGGTTTCGGCGGCCTTATCCGCGTTATCTGCATCATCAGAACATGCAGCCAGGGTCAATGCTAGGCCGACGGTTGCGGCGGTGATGCTCGTTTTCGTGAATTTCACGGTATATCCTCCAAAATAGACATTGGGGTCATAGTGCTCGAACTCTGTGCATTGTGGTTCGAAGTCGTAGCGCTCGAAGAAATCTTACCCGCCTGCCTTTTATACTTGAATTCATGACTCGCCAGATCGCCATCATCTGTACCGGCGGCACCATCGCGTGCACTGCCGACGACTCCGGCGCGCTCGTACCGTCTGTCAGTGGCCAACAGCTTGTCGACGCCGCCACCCAGGCGCTTGCCGAGGGCATGCATGACGACGGTGCACCCGACGATACCGCGCTTGCCGACGGAGTGCGCTTCCGCATCCACGACACGCTGCAACTCGATTCTTCTTCGATTGGCCTGGCTGAACTCGATACCTTACTTGCCGCAATCGCTGAGCAAGCCGCTGACCCGAGCATTGATGCGGTCGTCGTCACACATGGCACCGATTCAATGGAAGAATCAGCCTTCGCCACTGCCCTGCTGGTGCGCGGGGCTCCGGTGGTCTTTACCGGGGCACAGCGTGCGTTTGATCACCCAGCAACAGATGGGCCAGCTAACCTCGCGGGAGCAATTAACCGCGCGCTGGAATTAGCCGATGCCAGGGCAACAACCAATACAGACAACGCTGCGAACGCCACTGCAACCATTACAGACGCTGGCTCGCCGGCCGCAACCGCCGTCGAGGTGCACTTCGCAGGGAAGAACCTGCCCGGGCATAGCGTGCACAAGCGACACACTGCGGATCTTGCGGCATTCGCCTCTCATGCTGGCGACAGTGCATGTGCTGACGACAGCGCATATGCTGACGACGATCGTGTAACCGCCCGCCCTTCCAGGTTCCCAGTTCCAGCCCCGGAACAGTTGCCGAAGCTGGACGGCTATTTCGTGCCGATCATCGCCGGCTATCCCGGCGCCACCCCAGAACTCGTGGATTATGCCGTCGATCACCACGCCGACGGGCTAGTCATCGAAGCTTTAGGTTCCGGCAATATGTCCGCAGAACTTGGAGCCGCCGTCGTGCGCGCTCTGGGGCGTGGCATCCCGGTGATCGTCGCTACGCGCGTCCCACAAGGAGCGGTCGCGCTGGCCTACGGCGGCGGTGGTGGCGGCGCTACCCTGGCAGAACACGGCGCGGTCTCTGCCCGCACGGTCCATCCTGGGCAGGCGCGCCTCGCATTGATTATTGCACTATCCACCGGGATCGCGGCGGAAACGATTTTCCAGCTTTTCGACTAGGCTTTAGCGACGTCGCTTAAGCATTATCGACTAACCACTCATCCCAGGCCAGCGAGTCCAGCGGATCGGCGGGAACCAACTGCGGATCATCCGTGCGAAAGGTGCGCGTCTTGCCTGGGCCGGTCGCGCGAGTTTCAAACCGCACAGAGACCACCCCATGCCCGCTGCCCTGAATCCAGCCATGGCCAAAATCTGGATGAAATACATCTTGGGTGGCCCGCCAGTGGCTGCCAGGCAGTTCAGGGGCGCCGGTTTGTTCGGCGGCGTCTTCTCCCGCAGTTTCGCTGACGACGATATCCGCGCCGGCAATTCCAGTAACCATGGTGGGTTCTTCCATGCTCGTGCCACCGCTGGAGCTTGCCGTCACGCGTCGCTGCGCGGCACGGTCGAGCTCTGGAAACAATACGTCTTGTCGGGTGGTTTCGAGCCCGGAGTATCCGACACCAACCAGCCGCACCGGGCCGGTTTCTGCTGGGTAACGCACGACCGTTCCCGCGACCGCGCGCAGCGTTTCGGCATCGTCAGTAGCGTACGGCAGCGTGGCAGAACGAGTTTCGGTTCGAAAATCCGCCATCTTCAGCTTTACTGTGACGGTGCGTGCGCCGCGTCCGTCGGCAAGCAAGCGTTTGTGCGCGGATTCTGCGGCCCAGCCGAGTGCTTCGTCGACCTCGGCTGCGGTGGTGAGGTCTTTGGCGAAGGTCTGCTCGGCGGAATGCGATTTCGCCTCCGCTCGGGGCGCGACCGGCCGCTCGTCGATACCGCGCGCCAGGTGCCACAAGTCCATACCGACGGTGCTACCCAACGAGATTTTTACCTCGCGCTCGCTCATGTTTGCCAGGTCGCCGATCGTCGTCACGCCAATGGACTGCAACTTCGACGCAGTGACTGGCCCGACTCCCCAGAGCTTGCCGACGGGCAGCGGGTGCAAGAAATCGAGTTCCTCGTCGACGGGAATGATTTTGGAGCCATCCGGTTTTGCCTGGCCTGAGCCGATTTTCGCGAATTGTTTGCCGGAGCCTGCCCCGATCGACGACGGCAAACCGGTGATATCTTTGATCTCTGCGCGCAGGTTATCCGCCCATTCTTTTACTTCTGCCGCGCTGGCGCCGATGAGTTCGGCAGGTTCCATGAAGGCTTCGTCGATGGAGAGTTGTTCGACGAGATCAACGCGCTCGCGGATCAGCGCAAACACGCGCTTGCTGGCTGCGGAATACACGGCCTTGCGCGGTTGGATTTGTACCGCGCCAAAGCCAATGAGCTGCAACGCCCGGTAGGTGGGCATCGCGGACGACACCCCGAATTTGCGAGCTTCATAAGAAGCCCCGGCGACAACTCCCCTGCCGTTCATGCCGCCGACGATGACGGGGCGGCCGCGCAGAGTGGGCCGTGTCAGCTGTTCGACGGAAGCGAAAAACGCGTCCATGTCGATGTGAATGACCCAGCGCTGCAT
>NZ_JAPJNQ010000007.1 GCF_030826625.1 Corynebacterium sp.
TCCTGACCTTCTGCTTGCAAAGCAGATGCTCTACCAATTGAGCTAATGCCCCATGTTCCCGCCTGGTGGGTCTAGCAGGAATCGAACCTGCGACCTCATCGTTATCAGCGATGCGCTCTAACCGACTGAGCTATAGACCCTTGTGCGGAACGATTATGTACTTTAATACGTATCTTATATCCACACAAATCGCCAGGTCAGATGATGTTTTTGCAGCCTATTCGTCGACTTCCACGATCTGCTGCAGGTCCACTTGGATACCGCCGAAAAGCGCCACCACAGCGTTGTAGATCAACGCGAACAGCGGAGCCAGGATTGTGCCCAAGATTGCCGCCACAGCGCCCAGAAGAGCCGACAGAGACAGCACCAGGCCGTAATCGATGAGCATGCCGGCACCTAGACCATCAACAAATCCGTTGATGTAATCCCAGACGCCGAACGCATCCATCACAAAAAACACCACCGTTACGGCGATCAGCCACGCCACCAAGCCAACCAACGAAACCGCCAAGCCCACACGGAAAGCAGACAACGGCGAGATGCGCGAAATCGCAATGTTTTTTCCCATGGTGCTACTCCTCATCCGTCTTCACAGCATCCGCCTTCGCAGCATCAGTCTGCTGCTCTTGTACGTCCTCGATGCTCTTCTCGCCCTTGGCAACAGCCTGGGCTTCTTCCACGCCCTCGCTTTCGACGTTCTTGTCGATAGCAAGCAGTTCAACATCATCGGCGAGATTAACCAGCCGCACACCCATCGTCGCGCGTGACGACGGACGGATCTGGCCAGCCTCGGTACGCACGACGCCGCCTGCAGAGGTGATAGCGAAGATCTCATCATCCTCGTTCACCGCAATCGCGCCGATCAGCTTGCCGCGCTTCGGGGTGTACTTGAACGTCATTACGCCCATGCCACCGCGGCCCTGGGTGCTGTATTCCTCGATCGCGGTGCGCTTGCCATAACCACCGGAGGTAGCCACCAGCAAGAACTCACCGTCATGCACCACGGACATCGCCAGCAGCTGGTCATCACCCTTAAAGCGCATGCCCTTCACACCGGCGGTCGCACGGCCCATTGGGCGCAGCTGATCGTCGTTGGCGGTGAAGCGAATCGACTGGCCCTGCTCGGAGGTCAGCAACAGATCATCCTCATCGCCAGCCAGGCAGGCACCGATCAGCGCATCGCCCTCGTTGAGGTTGATCGCGATCAGACCAGCCGAACGTGCCGACTCATAATCGGTCAGGTGTGACTTCTTCACTCGACCCTGCTTGGTCGCCAGCACCAGGTACGGCGCATCAGTGTACGACTGCAGCTGAATAACCTGAGCGATGCGCTCTTCTGGCTGGAACTCCAGCAGGTTGGCAACGTGCTGGCCACGCGCGGTACGCCCCGCCTCTGGTAGCTCGTAGGCCTTGAGACGGTACACGCGGCCAAAGTTGGTGAAGAACAAAATCCAGTCGTGCGTCGAACAGACAAAGAAGTTCTTGACGACGTCGTCTTGCTTCAGCTCTGCGCCGCGAACGCCCTTGCCGCCGCGCTTTTGCGACTTGTACGTATCGACCTTCGTGCGCTTGGCATAGCCGGTGGCCGTAATGGTGACGACAACGTTTTCGCGGGCAATGAGATCCTCATCAGAAACCTCACCGTGCGCTGCCACGATCTCCGTGCGGCGCTCGTCGCCATGCTTGTCGACGATCTCTTTCAGCTCAGTAGCAACGATCTCGCGCTGGCGTTCCTCGCGATCAAGAATGTCTTTCAGATCGTCGATCAGAGTCTGAATCTCTTCCAGCTCGTCGACGATCTTCTGCCGCTCCAGGGCAGCCAGGCGGCGCAGCTGCATCGCCAGAATGGCCTCTGCCTGCTCGTCGTCGACGCCCAAAAGATCCTTCAGGCCTTCGCGGGAAGCTTCCACCGAACGGCTGCGACGGATCAGCGCAATGACCTCGTCGAGCATGTTCAGAGCTTTCACCAGACCACGCAAGATGTGAGCACGCTTTTCAGCTTCTGCCAGGCGATATTGCGTACGCCGGACGATAACCTCGATCTGGTGGGTGACGTAGTAGCGCAGCATCTGATCCAGACGCAGCGTGCGCGGTACACCGTCGACGATCGAGAGCATGTTGGCGCCAAACGAGGTCTGCAGCTGCGAGTGCTTGTACAGGTTGTTCAGCACCACGCGTGCGACGGCATCACGCTTCAGAGTGACCACGATGCGCATGCCGACGCGGTCAGAAGACTCATCGTCAATATTCGAAATTCCGGCGAGCTTGCCGTTGGCGACCTGCTCGGCGATATTAGCCACCATGGTGTCCGGGTTGACCTGGTACGGCAACTCCGTGATGACGATGGTCTGGCGGCTACCGTTTTCTTCAATGCTGGAGACACCACGCATACGGATGGAACCACGGCCGGTGGTATAGGCATCCTTGATGCCGCTGGTGCCCACGATCATGCCGCCAGTCGGGAAATCCGGCCCGGAGACGCGTTCCATGCAGGCTTCCAGGGTTTCTTCCTCGCCGGCATCCGGGTTGTCCAGCAACCAATAAATCGCTTCCGCCAACTCGTTAAGGTTGTGCGGCGGAATATTGGTGGCCATACCGACGGCGATACCGCCGGAACCGTTCATCAGCAGGTTCGGCACACGTGCCGGCAGCACCGTCGGCTCGGTGGTTTTACCGTCGTAGTTCGGCTGGTAATCGACGGTATTTTCCCGAATATCCCGGGTCATTTCCATCGCCAGCGGCATCAGTTTCGATTCGGTATAACGCATCGCCGCCGGGCCGTCATTACCCGGCGAACCGAAGTTACCTTGGCCGTCGACAAGCGGGTAACGCATCGACCACGGCTGGGCCATGCGCACCAACGTGTCGTAAATAGCGCTGTCACCGTGCGGGTGGTAGTCACCCATGGTGTCCGAAACTGGCTTCGAGGATTTCACGTAACTGCGCTCTGGCCGGTAGCCGTTGTCGTACATCGCGTACAGCACGCGCCGGTGCACGGGTTTCAGCCCGTCACGCACGTCTGGCAACGCACGGCCCACGATCACGGACATGGCGTAGTCGATATAACTCGACTCCATCTCCGCGGAGATATCTATCGGCTCAATGCGATCTAACAAACCGCCTTGGTTATCGTCACTCATAACCTCCCAGTCTAGCGCCTATTAGATGCTTGACGACGGTGCGCAACCCCTCTGCGGGCTCGGTGTGGGCCCTGTGCGGGTATGACTGCGGTGCGGCTGTCGGTGAGACCCTGGCCCCAGCTCTGACTGTCACTGTGACAATTAACCGCGAGACTTGTAATTCAAACTGCGAAACTTTCACACTCTGACAGTCTAAGTGGCAATTTTGTGGCAGTTTTATTCCACTCTGCGATAAATTTTCACAGTTTGCGGTAGAAAATTGAGAGTGATAGTTGGAAAAGTGTTAGTCTAAAAGTCAGAATCTCCATTATCACGCCACCGTTTATCAAAACCACTGTTGTCACCCTGCATGGCAAAAACCTCGTTCTAGCGCGTGTACATGGCCTCAATATCCTGGATCGCCCAGCTATGTATCAAGGCAAAGCCTATTTGCGTCAAGCAGATGGTGAATACGAAATTCCGGCTTCAGAGTTACGCATGATCGAGGTTGCGAAGCTGCATGCCGAGCAAGAAGAAGTCTATGACCGCCGGCCTGTTCCAGGTACCACGGTGGAAGATCTTGACGACGACCTACACCAGCAATTTTTACGCACCGCCCGGGCGAGTATCGCTCGATTACGCGAGACTCCAGAAACCACGCTTCTGCGCAATCTCGTGGTCACCAACGGTGAAGTGTTATCAATCGCCGGTTTCTATGCACTTGGACACTTCCCGCAAGGCCCGTTGCCATCATTAGCGATTACCGTCGCGGTTCGGTTGCCCGAAACCGAACTCCCACGACGCACCCGTAACCTAGCCACCTTCTACGGACCTGTTCCAGCACTGCTGAACCAAACCATGGACTGGGTCGAAGCCAATATTCCACAAACACAGACCTATCAGGAATCCGGGCACATGCGTAACGTTGCTGTTGTACCCCTGGCTGCCATCCGGGAAGCAGTCGCGAACGCCCTTATCCACCGTGACCTCGGACCGAATACAGTCGAAGCTGGCAAAGCCATTGACGTGCGTATTACCCCGGATCGCTTAATTATCACCAGCCCAGGCGGGTTGAAAAACCTGACAGTTGCGCAATTGCACAGCGCAGATTTCCGGCGCATCGAGGTCAATCAACATCTCTACCGCCTAGCTAAATTACTCACCGATGCTGACGGAAATCGCATCATTGAAGGTGAAGGTGGCGGAGTGACCGCGATGTTCGAGCTCTGCGAAGCAGCTGGTTTACCGCGTCCCAGGATTATCAACACCGGAGTCAAAGTCACCGTCATCTTCTTCTTCCCGCAGGAAGACCACACTCCGTCCATTGCCCAGGGAAAACCGGAGCGGTCTAGCCTGCAACACAATAATGATGCACCGCTAGGCAACGAATCCCCGTTGCCTGACATTGAACCCGACATTGAACTCGGCGTTGAATACTTACGAAGCCTCGGGAAAAACGTCCCGAAAATTGTGGCCGCCGCGCAGAAACTTGCCGCAGAATCGACACCACTAACACCGCCCGGGCACAGTGCTGGGGTCAGTACCGGTGATAGTGCCGAGTTCAGTTTCAGCCAATTAGTAGCAGAATCCGGGCTGAGTAATTCCCAAGTTCGCTATGGGCTGAGCCCACTCCTCGAACACAAAATTATTGTGCGCAAGGGTGGGCAAGGGAAAAAAGCAACCACGTACCAACTCGGCAAGCGTGGCTAGCCCCCCAGCCGGTTTACCAGCCGCGTTCTGCCAAGCGGTGAGAAACTGGCAGTTCGTCGACGTTGATGCCGACCATAGCTTCACCCAAGCCACGCGAAACCTCCGCGATGACCTTAGGATCGTCGTAGTTTTGTACCGCACGCACGATGGCCTTCGCACGAGCTTCTGGGTTACCCGACTTAAAGATGCCGGAGCCGACGAACACGCCATCGGCGCCGAGCTGCATCATCATCGCAGCATCAGCTGGAGTGGAAACGCCACCGGCAACCAGCAAGCCAACTGGCAAGCTACCGGTCTCAGCAACCTCAACCACCAGCTCGTATGGTGCCTGCAGTTCCTTCGCAGCCACGAACAACTCGTCCTTCGACATCGACGACAAACGGTTGATCTCTGCGCGGATACTGCGGATGTGGGTCACGGCGTTGGAAACATCACCAGTGCCGGCCTCGCCCTTCGAACGCACCATCGCGGCGCCCTCATTGATACGACGCAGCGCCTCACCCAAGTTGGTAGCACCGCAAACGAATGGCACGTCGAAAGCAAACTTATCGATGTGGTGGGCGTAGTCAGCCGGGGTCAAAACCTCAGACTCATCGACGTAATCAATACCCAGCGACTGCAGTACCTGCGCCTCAACGAAGTGGCCAATGCGGGCCTTGGCCATAACTGGGATGTCGACGGCTTCGATGATCTCGGTGATCATATCCGGATCCGACATCCGAGCCACCCCGCCCTGGGCGCGAATATCAGCAGGCACGCGCTCCAGAGCCATCACAGCGGAAGCACCAGCAGCTTCTGCGATGCGCGCTTGTTCTGGGGTAACGACGTCCATGATGACGCCGCCGAAGAATTGCTCAGACAAACCGCGCTTCACGCGAGCTGCAGAACCGTTGGCATTACTCACAACGAGTTTTCCTTTCGATATCACTGATATGAGCTATGACGCACATAATATTGGCCGCGTCCAATCCTAGCCGTCTGCGTCGAGCGATTAGACGTCGAGGAAGCGAACATCCTTCGCACGGCGCGTGATAAAGCTACGACGTGCAGAAACGTCGTCGCCCATAAGAATAGAAAACAGCTCATCGGCTTTTTGCGCATCTTCCAAGTCCACGCGGCGCAGGATACGGGTTGTCGGATCAAGCGTGGTTTCCCACAACTCTTTCGCGTTCATCTCACCCAGACCCTTGTAGCGCTGGATACCATCGTCCATGTTGATCTTGCGTTTTTGCTCAAAGCCTTCTTTCAGCTGCGCGTCACGTTCACGGTCGCTGAAGGCATAGCCCGGCTCGCCCTTGGACCATTTCAGCTTGTACAACGGCGGATTCGCCAGGTACACGTGGCCATTTTCGACGAGCTCCGGCATGAAGCGGAACAACAGTGTCAACAGCAACGTGGCGATGTGTTGCCCGTCGACGTCCGCGTCGGCCATCAACACGATCTTGTTGTAACGCAGCTTCGAAATATCGAATTCTTCGTGGATGCCGGTACCCAACGCGGTGATGATCGCCTGCACCTCGTTGTTTTTCAGCACCTTATCCATGCGGGACTTTTCGACGTTCAAGATCTTTCCGCGCAACGGCAAAATCGCCTGGAACAGCGACTCACGGCCGGCCTTCGCGGAACCACCCGCGGAGTCACCCTCCACGATGAACAGCTCGGAAACCTTTGGATCCTTCGAACGGCAATCCGCCAACTTGCCCGGCAATCCACCCAAGTCTGTCGCGGACTTGCGGCGCACCAGCTCACGAGCACGACGTGCCGCCACACGGGCCTGCGCCGAAGCAACGGCCTTGTTCATGATGGCCTTGGCCTCCGCCGGGTTGGCATCAAACCAATCCGCCAGGTGCTCATTCACCGAACGCTGCACGAACGAACGGATCTCGGTGTTACCCAGCTTGGTCTTGGTCTGGCCCTCAAACTGTGGGTCGCCGACCTTCGCGGAAATAATCGCCGACAGGCCCTCTCGGCAGTCGTCACCAGTGAGTTTGCCGTCTTTTTCCTTCATCAACTTATGCGTTTTCGCATAGTTGTTCATCTGCGTGGTCAGCGCGGCACGGAAGCCTTCTTCGTGCGTACCACCCTCGTGGGTGTTAATCGTGTTCGCGAAGGTGTGCACGGACTGGTTGTAGCCGCTGTTCCACTGCAGCGCGATTTCTACCTCGTGATCCTCGCCCTTGGCCTCAAAACTGATGATCGTCGGGTGGATCGAGGTCTTCGTCCGGTTGAGGTAGTCAACGTAATCCACCAGGCCGTTCGGGTAGCAGAATTCCACCTTTTTAACGGCGTCTTTATCGCTGACGTCTGCTTTTTCTTCTGGGTCTGGATCATCGAAAGAGCTAGCAGTCTCGCCCTCTTCGGCCAATGCCTCGAGTTTCAAATCCTCGGCGGTCACACGCTCGTCGACAAGCGTGATGGACAGGCCCTTGTTCAAAAACGCCATCTCTTGTAGGCGGCGCTTGATGGTGTCGAAATCAAATTTAACGGTCTCGAAAATCTCTGGGTCCGGCCAAAAGCGCACCGTCGTACCCGTGCCGCGGGCATTGCCACCCTCGACGAGTTCTTCCGGCACCGCGCGCTCGAAGTTCTGGTACCAGTGCTTGCCATCACGCTTGATCGCGGCTTCCACGCGCGTGGACAAGGCGTTAACCACAGAAATACCGACACCGTGCAGACCACCGGAAACGGCATAAGAATCCGAGTCGAACTTACCGCCGGCGTGGAGTTGCGTCATCACGACCTGTACGGTTGGTGCACCACTGGCGTGCATCGAAACCGGAATACCACGGCCGTCGTCAGTAACTTGCACGCCGCCGTCGGCAAGCAAACGAACCTCAACCTTGGAGGCATAACCCGCCATGGCCTCGTCGACCGAGTTATCAACGACCTCCCAAATCAGGTGGTGCAGACCGCGCACGCCGGTAGAACCGATGTACATACCGGGGCGTTTACGGACCGCTTCCAGGCCCTCCAGGATGGTGATTGATGAAGCGTCATAATTCGGTTGCGCGTTAGCCACGTGAAACTAGCACTCCTTAAAGAGGAAATCTTCGACATTCCAATCTTACACCCCAGACGGTGCAGCTGGGTGGTGCTCATCGGGTGCTTGACGACGCTCAAGATGGCGGCAGCACAGCCACTGCAGCGGCTTTCGCCTTCAGCAAGACTTTAGCCGTAGGTATCGCGCGGGCCGCGGCCTTTGACGTGAAGCTTGCCTTTGCGCCAACTCGGTGCCTGCGGGCCGAAAATCTTCAATTCCGTAATCACATCCGGGCCGGTCTTTTCGGTGATCCTGCGTAAGATTTCCCGCTGCATATAACGCAGGTTCGTCGCCCAGGCGGTGGAATCACAGGAAATGAACAGCGCGGTGTCTTTGACCATCTCCACTTTGGTGTGCTGTGCAATCTTCGGGCCCACCAGGTCTTCCCAATGGCCGGTCACCCACCCCGATGCCAAACCTTTCTCCCAGCCGCGCGACTGGATCTCCTTGTGCAACACCGAACCCACCGACGGCAAATCCAGCGGACGGCGCGGTCTGCGCCCGTCGGGCCCGGATTGCTGGTATTTCTTCCAATTCAGCGCGGGTAGCGGCGTCTGTGCGCTATCTGCAGATTGTGCCTGGTGCGCGGTGCGGGTTTGTGCCCGGTAGCTACTTGCTTGTCGACGTTTGCGCAGGTGGTTGTGGGTACCCGAGCGCGCGGTTCCCAAGTGGGGGGCGGATCCGCGCTGACGTGCGGCTGCGCGCAAAGCCTCGAAGGTGGAATCGACCAGATCGCGGGGCTGGTCTGTGCCGTCGATGGGGGCATGGTCGGAGGAATCACTCATGATGCGCCACCGTCGGCAGGCGTGTCATTGCTGGTCTCGTCGGCAGGCTCATCGTGGCCGTTTGCATCGTGGCTCGCATCATCGCCAGTCGCATCGTTGCCAGTCTCGATGAATGACACCCGGGAGTACTCGCCGTCGTCAGTGGTGGAATCGTGCACCCCGATGTGGACTACAGAATTCGGGGCCAGCTCATCGGGGATATCTTCTTGCACGGCGGCGGTGATCAACACCTGTTCGACGCTGCGCGCAAGTTTCACCAGGTGGCGGCGACGTTTCACGTCGAGTTCAGCGAAAACATCATCCAGAATCACAATCGGATCAGTGCCAGATTGGCGTAAAATCTCGAATTCCCCCCAGCGCAATGCGATCGCATAAGACCAGGTCTCGCCATGTGAGGCGAATCCTTTCGCCGGGCTGGCACCCAGCAACGCTTCCATGTCATCGCGGTGCGGGCCCACCAGGCTGATGCCACGCTCGATTTCTTTTTCCCGCACGCTGCCCAGCGCGCCCAGCATGGCTGCTTCGACGAGTTCCACTTGCACGCGGCCGTTCGAATCGCGGTAATAATCGTCGCTGATGCGCGCAGAATCATTATCCAAGGTGGAAGCATAAGCAACCGCAGCCGGGCGTGATTCCGGTGCGATGGCGGCGTAGGCGTTGCGTACTTGGGTGGTGAGTTCGTCGACAAGCTCCACCCGAGCCGCGATCAATTGCGCACCCAACCAGGCCAAACGGTTATCCCAGGCATCCAAGGTGGCCAATGCCGAAGCGGAATCGTCATCGCGGTAGCCGCGTTTCAAGGCAGTGCTCGCAGATTTCAGCAAAGCGTTGCGCTGCCGCAGCACTTTGTCATAATCGGCTTTGACCCCAGCGATGCGCGGGGTGCGACTTGCCAGAATGCTATCAAGGTAACGGCGGCGTTCTCCTGGTTCTCCGCGCAACAATGCAAGATCTTCCGGGGAAAACAGCACGGTTTTGGCAACCCCGAGTAATTCACGCGGTGATTTCAGGCGGGTGCGGTTGATCTGCGCGCTATTGCTGCCGCTGGCGCGAATCAGCAGATGCGCGGTGAGCTCCCGGCCCTGGTTGATGATGCTGGCCGAGACCCGGGCGTTGTCCTCACCCAGGCGAATCAGTGGTGCATCTGTGCTCACCCTGTGCGAACCGAGGTGTGCCAAATAGCCGATGGCTTCGACGATATTCGTTTTGCCATAGCCATTGCGTCCGACAAAAACACTGATCCCGGGGGCAAACCGCAGGCTAAATTCCGGCCAGGAGCGGAAATCACGAAGCTGCAGATGCTGAAGATACATTACCCAGGCAAACGAACCGGCATCAGCAGGTAAGTGAAATCAGATTTAGGGCTCGGGAATTGCCCGTCTTCGTTAGCTTCCGGCATCTGCTCTGGTTGTGGCAGCAAGATCGCTGGGCGTGAAGATTCGGTGAATCCGAAAAAGACTTTTTCGGTGCGCACGACGGATAGCCCGTCTTTCAGGTATCCCGGGTTGAAGGCGATGATCAGCTCGTCGCGTCCGGAAAACTCGCAAGGCACGGCTTCTTCTGCGTGACCAGATTCTGCCCCGCCTGCAGACAAAATGACCTGGTCTTCCGAGAATTCCATGCGCACCTGCGCGTTGCGTTCGGTCAACAATGACACGCGACGAATGGCTTCTTGCAGCGGGGCAATATCGACGCTGGCGACACAACTATGGGTTTTTGGCAGCAGCGGTTCGATATTCGGGAATTCTGCATCCAGCATGCGGGTGGTGGTCTCACGGTTGTGTGAGTGCAAGCCAAACAGGCCCTCGGCGCCAACGTTGTCCTCGGTACCGACTGCGATTTGCACTGGCTGATCCAAGCTGGTGTCTAAGCTGCGGGCATTTTCTTGCAAGGTTTTTGCTGGAACCAGCAGCTTTGCGTTGACGTTGTCGCTGACTGGTTCCCAGCTGAGCTCGCGAATCGCCAAACGGAAACGGTCAGTGGCGGCGAGTTTGATGTTTGCGCCGTTGATGGCGAAGTTCACGCCAGTCAACATCGGCAAGGTGTCATCGCGACCAGCGGCCGAAGCCACCTGGGTGACAGCATCGGTGAACAACGACGGATTCAAGCTACCGGTGACCTGCGGAAGCTCGGGCAATTGTGGGTAATCGTCGAGCGGGATCAGTGGTAGCTCAAAACGAGAAGAGCCACAGCGAACCAGAGCGGTGGAATCTGTAACTTTCAACTCCACCGGTTTATTGGCAAGGCTGGCGACGATATCTGCCAGCAATTTACCCGCAACCGCGATGGTGCCTTCGGTCTCGACCTCAGCCGGAAGCTTAATTTTGGTGGACACTTCGTAATCGAAACCGGAAAGCTCAAGACCAGATTCATCAGCAGTGATCAGCATCGCACGAAGTACAGGTTGGGTGGCCTTTGATGGCAGGTTTTTAGCTACCCAAGCGACGGCGTCTGCCAAGTCTTCCTTGGCAACACGGAACGATACTGCAGATGAATCCATGTTGGTATCTAGCTTTCTCTTACACGTTGTGGTTCGCGATAGTCGCTTACCAAGGTACCTGAAAGATTGTCATTCTAACCCATCACAGTCAGTTTACCCACGCGGAATTCTTGTCATTTAGGGGATGCTAATCCTGGGCCATGAATTACATTGATGTCAGTTCGAACTGACTTGGGTCATTGTTGTTTGAGAATCTGTTTGGGTGCGAAACAAGAAAACTTGATCTCTCCACACCTTCCTTTTCTTAATAGATTTCTAAGTTAAAAAGATAATAACAACAATAAGTCTTGTGTGATCTGTGAATAACAGGGTATTTGCCTAGCTCAGGCGATTTTTCTGTGATGTGTGGGCAGTTGTGTTCTTCCTGTGTATAACTCGGTGTAATTGTGGATAACTTCGAGGTGATTTAGTTTTTCCACAATCCTGACGTAGTTATCCACAGCTGTTCCACCGCTGCATTCACACTGCTAGAAACGCGTACACAACCCGATTTTATGAAGTGGATTACAAAATACAACTAAATTACATTGGTGTAATTACACAGTTGTGTATAGGTCTGTGGATAAACCGCGGATGTTGGATAAACTGCGAACAAAGGCTGAGTCAAGCATGAAGGCTGAGCCGCGCACGAAGAGTAAATTGCGCGCGAAAAAGGCCAGGCCCTGCACATGAGAGCCTGGCGTGGAAGAATACTGCTAGGAAACCCTTCCGCGGGTTTTGATGATCTGCGTCAACTGCTGGATCTCGTCGTAAGTATCGCGCTTTTCTGTCATTTCCTTACGGATCTTTCGATCCGCGTACATCACCGTGGTGTGGTCCTTGCCACCGAAAGCCTCGCCAATTTTCGGCAAGGAATTATCAGTGAGCTCACGGCACAGATACATCGCGAGTTGTCGGGCATGGGCCACCGCGCGCGTTTTCCCGGCACCGGTTAAAGCCTTGAACTCAATGTCGAAGTATTCTGCGGTCACTTCCATGATCGTCGACATAGTGATCTCTAGGTTCGCCGAATCAGGAAGAATATCGTGCAGCGCGATCTCGGCGAGTTCCATGTTGATCGGCTCATTAATCAGGGAAGAATATGCAGAGACACGAATCAACGCGCCTTCCAGCTCGCGAATCGAGGATTCAAACTGGGAAGCAATAAACCCCAGGACCTCCCTGTCGACACGCGTCTCATCGGTAGAGGCCTTCTTCATCAAAATCGCAATGCGGGTTTCTAAGTCTGGCGGCTGCACATCGGTGATCAGCCCGCCTTCGAAGCGCGTGCGCAGGCGATCTTCCAGGGTTGTCAGCTGCTTTGGAGGACGGTCCGAAGACAAGATGATCTGCTTGTTTGCCTGATGCAAAGCGTTGAAGGTGTGGAAGAACTCTTCCTGGGTAGATTCTTTGCCTTCCAAGAACTGGATATCGTCGACCATCAAAATATCCAGATTGCGGTAACGACGCTTGAACGATTCCTGCCGGTCATCGCGCAAAGAATTGATGTAGTCGTTGGTGAATTCTTCGGAGGAGACGTACTTCACCCGCAATTTCGGTTGTAGCACTTGCGCGTAGTTGCCGGCGGCGTGCAGCAGGTGGGTTTTGCCCAACCCGGAACCGCCCCAAATGAACAACGGGTTGTAGGCGCGGGCCGGGTTTTCTGCCACTGCCACTGCTGCACCGTTGGCGAAGCGGTTCGAGGATCCAATAACGAAGTTTTCGAACGTGTATTTGGGGTTGAGGGATTCTTCCCGGTTGGGATCATGCGCCGGCGCCTCCCGGTGCAAACGACGCGCTGCATCCGGTTGTCCGGTCTCAGTCGCTGCGGCTTGCTGTTGCTGATACGCCTGCGCGAGCTCGTCGAGGCTGGCAGCACCCCGGTGCGCACTGCGGGATTGTTCCTGCCCGTTTTGCTCACTGGAGTAGTTATGCGGCGGGAACTCGAATTGCAGCTCGCCGGAATTGTGTGGGGCGCGGCTGTGAGAACCCCTTGAGGAACGAGGCGTGCGAGGAGTATCTTGCGGCGACTGGCTATCTGACTCTGTCTCCGTCGGCGTTGCCGGGCGTGACGACGCTGAGTTTCGCGGCGCTGCCTCACGCGACTGGGAAGAAGTATCGTCGCGCGGGTCATAGCGCGAGGTATAACGCGGTTCGTAGTTGCGGCTGGCCTGTGCAGGAGAATGAGACGGATCCCAATCGTCGTCTTGTGGGGCGCTTATCGAAACCGCCAAGGAGCAAGACGTACCGAGATAGTGATTGAGGATACGCACGATGTACGGGCCCAGATCATTTTCAATCGTGGCTTTAGCGGCTTCATGCGGGACAGAAATCAACACATAACCGTTGACCAGGGTGACAGGCGTAGCAATCTGCAGGTATGCGCGTTGCGAATGGCTGAACGGAGGTATGTCAGAATCAGGTTGGTCAGAAAAATACAAAAGGTCATTGACCATCTTGTTCCAATTCTCTGCGAGTGTGGACGCCTCGTTTGCCACAGTGCCTCGATTCTTTCTGGTCGGTCGTATTTGTGTTATTTGCTTGGCTTGCTGTTGCAAGAACTCGCAAAAATTCCCCAGGGGGATTCCACAGGATCACCGCTTGTGAAATATGGCTTGACCAGTATTTCACAGCGTTATCCACAACTGTGGATAGACCCGCGGTGAAGTTTATCCACAATTCACTTACTGTTTGTGGATAACTTCGATTCTGTAATTTTTGCGTTCTACCTGCACTTTTTATGGGGCTCTCAAGTTTGTGTTGAGAGTTATCCACAGGGAGGTGGGAAATTCGCCTGTGAGTAGATGTGACCACTTATTCCTACCTGTTGGTGTGGAAGAGTGTCTAGACGCGATGTTTTCCGGTAGTAACCAGCCTGAATTACACTGTTGTTACTGAGTGGTGGGAATTTAGCGCGCTTGTAGAAAACTCGCAGCACTCCCCCAGGTTGTAATTCACAAAGGTCGCCGCCGGGTAGTCGAACAACATCATTGTCATTTCGGGGGCACCCTATCGATCGGGGGCTGGCCTGTGTGTTTTCGCTATACACGTGCGGCGTGTCGATTTGTTTTTCCTGCTTGCGGTGACGTAATCTGGCTTAGTCTTTTCACAGTCTCGGACTGTGTGCATGAGAACCCGTGGCACCCCGCGCTTCTGCGCTTTTCCAAAGGCCACTCGTGGGACGTGTTGGTTCTCGAATTTGTATCTGACGTGCCAGAAAGGCAGCGTCGTACCGCTTAGTGAAGGAGATCTACCGTGGCAAAGGGTAAACGCACATACCAACCAAACAATCGTCGTCGTGCACGTGTTCACGGCTTCCGTACCCGCATGCGTACCCGCGCTGGTCGTGCCATCGTGGCAGCTCGTCGCAAAAAGGGTCGCGCAAAGCTGACTGCATAAGTCATGCTTCCCCGCCAGCATAAGCTGACTTCGCCGCAACAATTCCGGCGAACCACCAAAAAAGGGCGGCGGGCCGGCTCTCGCAGTGTCATTGCACACTGTTATAACCAGCAGGGATCAGAAACACTGGCTGTTTCTGGTCCCCGTTTTGGTCTTATTGTCTCTAAGAGCGTTGGCAATGCGGTTGTTCGGCACCGCACCGCCCGCCAACTGCGGCACATTTGCCGTGAACTGTGCGCAGAACTAGACCCATCCGTCGACGTCGTGCTGCGTGCTCTGCCCGCGCTTGTCGACGCCAGCCCTGCTCAATTGCGTAAGGATGTGCGCAATAGCGTCTTCCGGGCACTGAAAAAGACCGAACAAAAGCAACACGAAGATAAGCCGGGCCAGCAGCCGAAAACTACGAAACAGAGCACAAGGCCGCAACGGTGACTTACTACAACACTGATGGCGAGGCGATTCCACCGGCACGTGGCTTAGCGCGGTGGTGCGTGGCGGCGGTGCGGTTTTACCAGCAGAAACTTTCCTCGCAAAAGCCTGTTTCCACCTGTCGCTTCGAACCCACCTGTAGCGCCTATACCCTGGAGGTTTTCGCGCGTCACGGCGTTTTTAAGGGGTTTATTTATGCTATCGTGAGAATCCTCAAATGCGGCCCTTGGCACCCGGGCGGCTATGATCCGGCACGTTCGTCGGACACCCCGAACGCAAACTAGACCCGACTGCAAGCTAGTCAGTATAAGGATTATTTGTGCTTAATTTCATCTACTACCCGATTTCGTGGATCCTCGGCTTTTGGCGTGACGTCCTCGGTTTCGTGCTGGACCCACACGAGGGATATACCTGGGTATTGTCCATCATCTTGCTGACGATGACCATCAAGGCGTTGTTGGTGAAGCCGATGATCACGCAGCTGCGCTCTTCGCGCAAGATGCAAGAGCTGCAGCCGAAGATGAAAGAAATTCGGGACAAGTACAAAAACGATAAAACTCGGCAAAGCCAAGAGCTGCAGAAGTTTTACAAAGAATCCGGCATGAACCCGCTGGCCGGATGTCTGCCGATGCTGGCGCAGATCCCGGTCTTCATTGGTCTGTTCCACGTGCTGCGCATGTTCAACCGCACCGAAGAACGTCTTGGTTCGCCAGGCTTGTCGGTAGAAGAAAACCGCAACATCCCGAACTACTCCTTCTCCGTCGAAGATGTGCGTTCGTTCTTGGATGCTGACATTTTCGGTGTGCCACTGTCTGCGTTCATTTCGATGTCCGAAGACGCGATGGAAACCTTCGGTGCCGACTTCACCCGCTTTAACGTGATTGTCGTGGCCGTTCCGTTGGTGCTGACCATCGCATTGCTGACGCACCTGAACGCACGGTTTACCGTCGGCCGCCAAGAAGCACGTCGCGCTGCAGGCAAGACCCCGCAGCCCACTGGCGACAATGCCGAGATGATGCAGATGCAGATGGGCATGATGAACAAGATGATGCTCTGGGTCATGCCAGCAATTACCTTGGCAACCGGCTTCATCTGGACCATTGGTCTGTTGTTCTACATGCTCACCAACACCGTCTGGACATTCATCCAGACCCGCATCATTTACACCAAGATGGACCGCGAAGAAGAAGCTGAAGAAGAGGCAAAGCGCGAAGCTAAGCGCTCGAGCGCTCCAGCTCCTGGTGTGCGCAAGGTAGACAAGACGACCAAAAAGCAGCGCAAATCCCAGGCGCAGAAACAACAGGGACAAGCGAATCAGCAGAAAAAGCAAGGCAAGAAGAAGTAATGCTGTCCCAGATCTTTGGTGAACGGCAAGACCTGGCCACCGCTTATCACGAATCTTTGGCCACGGATGCCACCACGCGCGGGTTTATCGGCCCACGGGAGACACCGCGGTTGTGGGATCGCCACATCTACAACTGCGCCGTCATTGGTGAGGCAATCCCAGAAGGTGCACGCGTGATCGATATTGGCTCTGGGGCAGGCCTGCCTGGAATCCCGCTTGCCATTGCGCGCGAGGACTTGCACGTGACGTTGTTGGAACCTTTGCTGAAGCGTTCTACTTACCTGGCTGAGGTCGTCGACAAGCTCGGCCTCGAAAACGTCACCGTGGTGCGCGAGCGCGCCGAAAACCTGGGTAAGGATGCTGCCGCCTTCGATGTGGTGACTTCTCGCGCGGTGGCGCCCCTAGCAAAGCTTGCACGGTGGTCGCTGCCGTTGTGTCGGCCTGGCGGGATGATGCTGGCGATGAAGGGGGCGTCGGCTAGCGAAGAAATCGAGCGCGACAAAGCTGCGATTAAACGAGCCAAAGGTGGTGTTCCGGAAATCATCACCGTGGGCGCTGAGCTGGACGAACCCACCACACTGATACGTGTTCACCGCGTAAAGTAAGCTCATTGGCATGACACAGCAGCCCCGCTTGATCACGATCGCCAACCAAAAAGGCGGCGTTGGTAAAACCACCAGTGCCGTGAACTTAGCCGCTGCCCTCGCCCACCAAGGTCATACCGTGTTGGTTATCGACCTCGACCCACAGGGCAATGCGTCGACGGCCCTCGGAGTTGAGCACCGCACGGGCACCGACTCCAGTTACGAGGTGCTAGTCGGCAACGCGACGGCAAAACAAGCCGTGCAGCAATCTCCACACCGCGAGAACCTGTGGTGCATCCCAGCCACAATCGACCTGGCCGGTGCAGAGATCGAATTGGTGAGCTTGGTGCGGCGTGAGTACCGGCTTTCCGACGCATTGAAGAACGGATTCTTAGACGAATACGGGTTCGATTACGTATTCATCGATTGCCCGCCATCGCTGGGCTTGCTGACGATCAACGCGATGACGGCGGTCGAAGAAGTGATCATCCCCATCCAGTGCGAATACTACGCATTGGAAGGGGTGGGACAGCTACTGAATAACATCACGATGATCCGCGAGCATTTGAATGCGAATCTGCACATCTCCGGCGTGCTGCTGACGATGTACGACGGTCGCACCAAACTCGCGGAGCAAGTGGTCGACGAAGTCCGTGGGCAATTCGGCGCAGTGGTGCTGGGTAATGTCATTCCACGCTCTGTACGCGTGTCTGAGGCTCCGGGATACGGGCAGACGGTGATCGATTACTCCCCGAGCTCACACGGTGCTTACGCCTACGGTGCGGCAGCAAAAGAACTTGATGAGCGTGGAGACTATATCCCGCACAGTTCTACCGGCCCGATCGGTGTGAGCCCGGAGATTTATGAGCAGCTTTCGCAACAAGCAGAGCAAGCCGACGATTCTGGCGAACCAGCAGCGGACGAAGCATAAGGAGTAACGAGCTTTCATGGCGGAGAAAAAACCCAACCAAAAACAAGGCGGTCTGGGCCGTGGCCTGGCAGCGCTGATTCCTTCTGCTACCGATGAGGATCAATCTGCCCGCCCACGCCTGGGAAACTCAGCAGCGGACGTTATTTTAGGATCCGCGCTGGGTGATCGCGGCGCCGGTCGCGGCTCCCGTGTCGGCGGAGCAGCGAATACGAAAACTGGTCGTACCGACAATGCCGGCGATACCGCTTCGCATGCCGGCGCGACAGGCGGTGCGAAATCTGGTGCGAAAGCGGTCGGCGAGAAAACCGGCAAAGCTGGCGGAGCCGGCGCAGCAGGCAAAACTAACGTGCCAGGCGCGCCCACGATCTCCTCAGCAACCGCCGGCGCAGCGAGCTCTCGCGGTGGCAGCTTAGGCCCACAATTTGGTGCCACCTACCGCGAAGTGCCCGTCGGCCAGATCAGCCCAAACCCGAAGCAGCCACGTACAGTCTTCGACGCGGATGATCTCGCCGAACTGGTGCATTCGATCAAAGAATTCGGCCTGTTGCAGCCGATCGTGGTGCGCCCGGCTGCGGACGGCTTTGAGCTCATCATGGGTGAGCGTCGTTGGCGTGCAGCATCGCGGGCTGGCTTGTCGACGATCCCTGCGATCGTGCGCCAAACCACCGACGATGCACTGCTGCGCGATGCGTTGCTGGAAAACATTCACCGCGTTCAGCTCAACCCCTTGGAAGAAGCTCACGCGTATCAGCAATTGTTAGAAGAATTCGGTGTAACCCAAGAACAATTGGCTGACCGATTGGGCCGTTCACGCCCAGTCATCACCAATACCCTGCGTTTGCTGCGCCTGCCGGTTGATGTGCAGCGACGGGTTGATGCCGGGGTGCTTTCATCTGGTCATGCGCGGGCCTTATTAGGATTGCACGAAAAAGCACAGATGTCTGAGCTTGCCGAACGCATCGTCGCCGAAGGACTGTCGGTCCGTGGAACTGAAGAAGCCGTGGTCTTACTGAACAAAGGCCAAAAACCGGCGCCGAAGAAGAAAAACGCTCCTGCTCCGCAACCAGAATTTTTCACCCACACCGCAGAACGATTGGCGGATAAGTGGGACACGAAAGTCACCGTGTCGATGGGCAAACGGAAAGGCAAAATGGTCGTTGAATTCGGCGACCAAGAAGACTTCGCTCGCATCATGGAACTGATCGAAGGCTCTACCGGTTCTGCAGACACAGACTAAGTAAAGACTAGGCGTAGATTAGTTACAGATTAGGTACACAGACTAAAAAGCAGGCGATGAACCATTCATCGCCTGCTTGATTGTTTGCAGCCTGTTAAGATTGCTCGGCTTCGAGCAGCTCGGCAAAGTTATACGTGCCGGTTTGCATATCGTCTTGGTCGAGTAAATAAAGCCGTTTCACCCCAACCACGATCGCCTCGGCAATCGCATCGCGGTGCTTTGGCTGCGTCAAAATCTTCACGTCCTGCGGGTTCGTTAAATACCCGAGTACGACGTCGATGGTGGGCATTTGCGGCAGACGCAATACTTCCCAGGTGCGTGCGTGATTACGACAATCCTGCAGCTCAGTGCGTGCAACGATTTCTCGTTGCACGAAGCCCGACAGCTTCTCACCAATCAACGACGAGGTGCCGTAATTGGAACCGAAAAAGAACGTGGCCGCACCGTTAGCTTTTTCATTCTGGTAGCGATCACAATGCAGACTGATCACGAGATCAGCACCAAACGCATTCGCGATATCCGCGCGTTCACGCTCGCTAGGATCATCCATGCGTGGGCGAGAAATAATAGTTTCCACGCCAGCTGCGATCATACGACCTTCAATGCGCGAGGAAAGATCCCACAGGATTTCTTCTTCGGTGATTTCGCCATAGCGTCCACGCACGGTAGCACCCTTGTTTGCGCCACCCAGCGCCGGATTGATCACCACGCGTTTATCAGCAAGTTTCGGGCCAGCGCGACGCACCGATTCCCGTTCTCGAATCGCCTGGGTGGAACCGCCTGTAGAGATGCGTCGCCCCAAAAGCGACAGCGAGTGAATGGTGTTTGGCCCGCAAACACCATCGTCCTGCAAACCGGAATTGAGCTGGAAATTACTCAACGCTTCGTGCGTGTTCTGCCCGAAGTGGCCATCAAGATTGTGGCTATAAAAACCAAGCTCTTGTAGCTGTCGTTGCAGCTGGGCGACGTCATCGCCGAACAATTCTTGCCCTGGTTGGAAAGACAGCACGCGTGCGCCCAGCGTGTAGGAAGCATGACGAAGTTCCCGCAGCGTGATCTCATCGATCGTGCCTGATGGGATGATGCCGCGAGATTGCTGGAATGCCTTCAAGGCGTGGGCTAATTCAGAGCTGAAGTACTTGTCTTCTTCGCTGAACTTCTGGGTCTTCCAACCTGCCACGTCACCGTTGAAGTTCGATAGCATGCCCAGCCGGGCCAGGGTGGCGCGTGCTTCGGCTACTCGAGCGGAAGAATCGCCGACCTTTAATACTTTCGTCACAACGCTCCCTCGTGCAGCGTGATTGCCGTGGTGATCACCGTAGTCATGGTGTTGATAGCTCGCTAGTGAAATCTACTGAAGTGAAATCTACTGGGAAACAGACTGCTACCCGGTGGGATTACAGAGCCGCTTCGACCTTGTCGACGATTTGCTTCTTTGGCAGATATCCAGTGAATTCATCAACCTTGGAACCACCAGAATAGATCATCACAGACGGGATGGACATGACCTGGAACATGGCAGCCAGGGTGCGCTCGGCATCGACGTCGACCTTGGCTACCTTGACCTTGCCATCGTATTCCGCGGCGATTTCGTCGAGTACCGGGCTCAATTTTTTGCATGGTCCGCACCATTGCGCCCAAAAATCGACAATAACCGGGACATCCGACTCAACGACCTCAGACTTAAACGTCTGGGACGTGATATCAATTGTGTTGCTCATGTGAACTGCCACCTCGTGGTTTTCTCAAAAGAATTACTGCGAATTCTAGTGTAGTCACAACGTTTTCTCGTCACGGCGCGCATACAACGCATGTGCTCTAGCTCAAAGAAAACGCTGCGACAACATCAAGTTTCTATCGAACTAGCTAGTAGCTACTGTGCTGCCAAATATTCGCCAGCATCAATGGCAGCCCGGCAGCCAGAACCAGCCGCGGTAATCGCCTGCTGGTAGTGATCGTCGACAAGATCGCCACATGCGAATACACCCGGCAAGTTGGTGTGGGTGTGTGGGTGATTGACTTTCACGTAGCCAGATTCTTCCAAATCGATCTGGTCCTTGATCAAATCGGTGCGTGGATCCGAACCAATGGCGATAAACAGTGCAGTGACATCCAAGTCGCTGGTTTCGCCGCTGACTGTATCGCGCAAAGTCAGGCCCGAAACCTTTCCGGCCGATTCTTGAATAGCATCAACGGTTTTGTTGAGCTCCCAAGAAATTTTCTCGTTGTTCCTGGCCCGGTCAAGCATGATCTGCGAGGCAGAAAAACCTTCGCGACGGTGGACGATGGTGACTGAACGCGCGAATTTAGTGAGGAAGGTGGCCTCTTCCATCGCGGAGTCACCGCCGCCGACCACGGCGATATCGTGATCGCGGAAGAAAAAGCCGTCGCAGGTAGCGCAGGTGGAAACGCCGCGCCCTGTCAGAGCTTTTTCCCCCGAGATTCCGAGGTGACGCGGAGCAGAACCCGTCGCCAAGATTACGGTGCGCGCAGCAAATTCTTCCTCGCCGACGTAAATCTTTTTGATCTCGCCGTCGAGTTCGACACGATCAACTAATTCCATACGCAAGTCGGCGCCGAAGCGTTGTGCCTGAGCGCGCATCTCTTCCATTAGCTCCGGGCCCATGATGCCCTTCTGGAAGCCTGGATAGTTTTCTACCTCGGTGGTGTTCATCAATTCGCCGCCGTACTCATAACCCTCAAACACAATCGGGTTGAGCTCAGCGCGGGCGGCATACAATGCGGCGCTGTAACCGGCTGGGCCAGAACCAATAATGGCGACATCGTGAACGATCATTATTTTCCTCCGTTGCTGGATATGTCTCTTCGACATTCTACGCTCATTGTGCGCTATATCAGCAGCGTCGTATGCCAGTGTTGATGCGTGCTTCCGGCTCAAGCGAAGGTACAGAATCCCCTACGGTGGCTCTCACAATAACTGCAGGGCAACCACATGATTTAACTAACCAGTTTGGGATTTTTCTACAGCATCCCGCACGGCCTGGCGTGCTCGCCAACGGCGCGATTTCACCGTCCCAGGCGCTACGTTTTGTATTTTGGCGACTTCAAAAATGCTATAGCCTGCAATATCTGTCAGCGTGAGTGCCTCGCGGTGCTCCGGGCTGAGCTGTTCGAGAGCTTCCTGGAGATAAATCTGCGCGTCCACACTACCGGCCGGATCATAGGCCAACGCCGGATTGCGGTCGTGCGGAACCACTTCGGCATCAATCGTCGGCGTTTCCCTACGATGCTTGTGATTGAGATGGTCGTATCCAGCATTCATCACCAACCGGTGCAGCCACGTCGTCAGCGCACTTTCTGCGCGATAGGTGTTGAGCTTCGTGCTGGCTTTAAACATCGCATCTTGGACGATGTCATCGACGTCGTGATCATTTCCTGCGTAACGACGTGCTACCCCGCGCAGACGGCGACGATGCTTAGTGAAGATCGCATCGAATGCGCTGGTATCGCCATTGCAGAATTCGTCGACAAGCTGCTGATCAGATATTTCGTTCAGCTCTGAGTTTTCTGTGTAATCGGCCATAATCCCCCCGATCGCGCTTCCCCCATGTGCGCTTCCATTACAACGCAAAAATGCGAAAAGCGCCGCCCGGTTCTGCACAGTGGAATGTGCAAACAAGACCGGACGGCGCGAGGAAATTGTGCTACTGCAACTGGATATGGTCGATGGTGTTTAAACCTGTGACCATCACATCCCGCAGACGCAGTTCACCTTCCACACCGCTGAACTGGATCAATACGCCACCCGAAAATTCGTTACGTCCATCCAAGACCACGTTATTGCGGCCTTCGGTGAGCGTACCGCTGGCGATGCGAGGCAGTGATTCGCGATCAATGTCGGCCGGGTTAATTGGCGTTGATGCGACACCGTCGTCATCGCCGGTGGCATCGTCGACAGCGAATACCGAGAACTTGCCACCGGCGGTTTCAGACCTGATCACCAAATTCGTCAAAATCACGGGATCCTGGGTGGTGATCAGCAAGGCCGGATCTGGCTGGTGCGATTCCCACACCGTCTCCGGCATGCCGTCGATAGCTTCCGGGGCGTCCGGGCCATCCGGGAACAGCTGTGCTCGCTGGAGTATCTGCACCACCGGCAGATCGATCACTGGGGCCTGTGGCGTGCTGGTGGCATGGATACCCTCGCGCGAGACCGGGTTGGAATCTTCATCCGTATTGAACAAAGAGATCACGTAGGCCGCCAAGGCAGCGATAACGATGATGGTCAAGAACGTGAACACCGCGATCACGATGGCTCCACCACTGGAATAACCGCGGGCACCGAAACCGTCGCGCTCTTCGACATCCGGGGTGGCTTCGTCTTCGACCGGCAAGGCCTCGACAGTACCGGCTTCTTCTTCCTGCTCGCCGCTGATGAAGCGTTGCAGGCGATCGGCGATCTCGCGCGGGGTTGGGTCCAGAGCATCGCTTGCGGTTGTGCTTGCCGCGTCGCCCGTGTCGCCCGCGCCGTCCACACTGCTTGCGCCTTCTGCGCTTGCTGCGCCGTCTGTCCCGGCTGTGTTGGCTGTGCCATTTGTCCCGGCTGTGTTGGTTTTGTTGGCGGTTTGTTCAGTTTGTTCAGCCTGCTCGGTCTGGGAAGCGTCGGCCTGTTCAGTTTGTTCCGCCTGTTCCGCCTGTTCGGCCTGCGGAGAAAGACGCGGTTCGGTGATCGTAGACAATTCCTCCGGGGTCGGTGAGGTCGATTCCACCAACTGCGAGATCGCAGAGTTCAACGAAGAACGATCACGCTCAATGGAGTTATCGTCCAAGACCGCGGGGAACGCCAACATCGCGGTGCCTTGGGTGGAAATCCTGACCCGCGCGCGGTTATCCAGACCAACGGTTTGCCCGTGCTCGTGTGCGGAGGCAATGGTATCGGCGAACGGTGCCAGAGCTTCGGCGACGGCAGTGGGATCCAACCCATCGGATTCAGCGACGGTCTTCAAATCACTACCAGCGATCCAGTCGGCCACCACCAAACAACCCGAGCGATACGACAACACCCGGATATTCGGCGCAATGGCCGGCAAATTCAACTGCGCTAGACGACGGGTGCGGCGGGAGACTTCCGCCGCCGCGCGAGCAGCCTCCGCAGGCGTCATTGCAGCCATTGGAGCGTTGCCAGTGGTGGTGACAAATGTCAGCGCGACTTCCTTGCCCGTCGCATTCTCCTTCGCCTGCCAGAACTGTGCGCCGGCGACGCTGCCGTGATCACGTAACAGGCGGAAGCGGCCATCCGATACCGGTGCACCTGGGGTCAGGCGGGTACCACGGACGACACCAGCCGACATCGGTGGTGGAACCGGGCTGGAATTGAAGGTGTCTTGGGCCAAAAAGCGCGAGGAAATATCCTGCAGGTCGATCTCGCCATCGGCGACATCGCTGGATTCGCCGAGCTTGATAAACCGCGACAGACCCGGCAACCGACGTGCAACTCGCGCCAGTGCCTGCAACTCCGGAACTCCAGAAAACGAAATAACGATGCCGGTGATGGTCAAAAAGACCAGTCCCGCCAAGATCGTCGACACCAGCGTGCCCGCTGATTGCAGTGCCGGCTGCAGGGTCTCGGGGGCGACGTCGACAAGCGATTGGCCCCAGGAATTCGGCAACATGCGCAACAGCAACAGCAAGGCATACGCGCCCACCAAGCCGGCCAAAGCGGAACCCAAAGCCCAGCCCGAAGCGCTCAGCACCTCGCGGGCGTGTAGCGAACCAAGCTTGCGGCGCAGCAAGAAAATACCGATGATCGCACCGGTGATGAAGCCGAAACCGTTCGCCGCTCCCAGCAGAATCACCACGGTCTCTGGGCGGGCCGCAATGACCGGGGCCAACAGCGACAGAGCAATTTTCGTGGCGGTGATGCCGGCAATGATGAACGTCGGCGTCCAGGCCTCTTCACGCGCATAGAACACGCGAAGGTGCAGCAGCACCAGGGCATATGGAATCAGCGTGAACGCGGAGAAACTCAGCGTCCAACCCAACAGCACAGCGCTTTCTTCGCCGAACAGACCGTACTGGAACAATCCCTGGGCGATGGGGGTGCCGAAAGCAGTCAGGAAAACGACGATTGGGATCAGTGCGATAAACGTCAGCTTGGTGGCAACCGTCAGGTCGCGGACCACGCCTTTGTGGTCACCGTCGGCCGCGTTACGCGATAGTCGCGGCATGATCGCGGTCAACAGGGTGACGCCAATGACGCCATAAGGCACCTGGATCAACAGCCACGCCTGCTGGTAAATGATCGGCGCCTGAGCGTCGGCAAGCGCACCGATACGCGTGGTGATGACATAACCCAACTGGGAGATAGCCACGTAGACGATGATTGCTGCGGCCATCCCACCGAACTGCTTCAGGCGGGCATCCAGGCCCCACAGAGGCTTCAGATTTACCTTCGCGCGACGCAGGTATGGCACCAGAATCAGACACTGGACGATGACACCCGCGGTGGTGCCCAGGCCCAGCAGCAGAACGTGAACATCGGTGATCGGCGACGGTGCCGCCGGGTTCAATGAGCCGGGGACCGTCCAATAGAGCAGCAGAATGCCGATGGAAATGATGTTGTTCGCCACCGGCGCCCAAGCCCCAGGCGCGAATATGCCTTTGGTGTTGAGCACCGCTTGGAACAGGGCGAACAGCCCATAGAAGACGATCTGGGGCAGCAATAAGAACGCAAATGACGTCGCCTGGACTTCGTTGACCTGCCCGGATTCCGGCAGCATCAACCTGGTGATCCACGGCGCTGTCAGCAGCGATAACAACGTGATCGCGCCGAGCAGTGTGATCGCTAGGGTAAATAATCGTCGAACGAAGGTCTCTCCCCTATCGGGATCTTCCTTCTCCGCGCGCACCAACACCGGGACCACCAGGGAGGTCAGCACCGCACCCAGCACGATCTCGGTGATCAGGTTAGGCAGTGTGTTTGCCGTATTGAATGCCGAAGCCACCGCAGCACCCAAGGTGGCGGTGATCAATACGTTGCGCAGAAATCCCGTGATGCGCGAAATCAGCGTGGCGATCGCCATTGAGCCGGTCGCACGCACGACGTCAGCATCGCTGGCTTTTTCATCAGTCCGGCCACGGCGCAGATCGGATTTATCTTCTGCGTCAATGACCGCGACGGGCTGCGGGCGCTTTTTTGGAACCGGTGCCGGTGGTGTTGGCTCGACGATGCGCCCGCGAGTAGATCGAACCGAACCAGTTTCAGTCTCTGTCAACGACACACCAATCTATTCATGCTAATTCTTCCTGCGACGCCGCACCCGCAACGTCACGGCGGTAGCCAACAACACGGTCAGCCCCGCGATAACGCCGTATAAGATCACTGCATCGCCCCGGGTATTCACCGTGATTTCCACGGGCTGCGAAATTCCGGAGCCATCTTGCGTGGCAAGCCAGAGCCGAATGTCGGTTCTGCCGCGATCTGCTGGGATATCGGCTGTCATAGTTACGGTAATCGAGCCGCGAGCGGGAATGTTAACTTGCTCCGGCGTGTTGAGCCGTGTTCCTTCTGGAGAATCAAATTCCAGGTGTGTTGTCACCGGCAACGGAAGCTGATTCTTGGCGACGACGAGCAGCGGCGAAGAATCCGATACACGGGTATAGACGTTGCCTGGTGGTGCAAGGGAGACGGATTCGCGCAGTTCTTTCAATACCGCACGGTTCGCGTTGATGCGTTTCGCGGTGGAAGCCACGGCCTCATCGTAGGTTTCTAGAGTGTTGCGGCGATGGTGTGAAAGCGCGATGAGCATGTCGCGTCGCAGCGAGAGTGTGTATTCGTAGCGCGTCAAGGCGATGTCTGGGTCGTTATTCATGATCGACATCAGCTCGTTAATGTAGCGCACCTGTTGGCGCACCTGGGTGACTTCCAGGTCGGTGAAGACCGCCGGGTCTGGGTAGGGGCTTCCCGACGCCGTGGCTGGCTCATTGTTTTCTGCGTTGGTGCCTGCTGGAGCGTTGTCTGCTGGGGCGCTGTCTGTGGGGGCGCTGTCTGTGGGGGCGTTATCTGCTGTATCGGCGTCTGTTGTGGGCTTGGCGGCTATACGACGCGGCGTAACCGCAGTGGATGCTAATGCCGAGGACAACGGCTGTGGCGTGATGCCGGCTTCGCTGAGCAGTTCAGCTGCAGTGTCCAGTAGCGTATCGGCGATCGGGGCTTCGACTAGTGCGGGAAGCACGGCAATGGTGTCGCCGGTATTGCGTGTTGCGGTGCGCATCGTGCTGGTCGCGGTGATGGTGCGCGCATGGCTCGAGGCCCGTTCGGAACCGGTGCGATATTCCAGTGGTTTATACGGTGCGGTGACTGGGTTGTCGCCGGTGTCGTTGAGCGCGGCCGCGAGAGCTCCGTCATAAGTCGAAACTCGTAAATTGGTGTTCGGATCGTTGATGGCATCGGTTGCGGTGGGCACGGCGTCGTCGGCAAGCAAGGCGTGGGCGCCGTCGGGAAGGTTTCCTAGAGCAAAGGATGTTTCCCGTGAAACATAGCCGCTTCCCGGTAGTAATACCGGTTCGGTTTCCAGCCCGAGGATGCGCTGGAGTAATTCTGGGCCACGATCGGTGGCCTCGTGCAAAAGCCAGCCGTCGTTGGCACCATGGACCGCATTCAGGTCGGTATTTGACCATGGCATTGCCAGCACGCAGTCCAGGTCACGCAGCATGTCCAACCAGGTTCGTGCTGCCTCTGCACCCCTGCCCTTGTCCCCTAAATCGGGTTCGCGGGATGCGCCCCAGGAATCCCGCAGTCGCATCGGTTCATTATTGATCTCTGGGCGGGTTTCTTTTACGTAATAGCCTTCGGTCATCCGGGAAGCCATATTCACCACTGCCGGATCCAAGGCCATGCAGGCCGCACCACCGAGATCATGCGCGCGATAACTAGAGACCAGCTGATACAGCCGGCCACCCTGAGAAATTTGCTCGGTAAAATCTTCCGAGCGCACGATCAACGGATCATCACCAGTGGCACCCGGCACTGGATCGATGGCAGCGGAAACCGGAACGATCAACGAGAGCCCGCGTTCATGTGGCAGGTGGTGCGGCGGTGGAGCTAGCTCGAAGTCCGCGTCAACGGCGTTGGCTATGTCTGAGTGCGCCGGATCAACAGCAGCGTCGGCGTGCTCGGCAAAATCTTTCACCTCACCGACGGTGAGAACCATTCTTTCACTGGCCAAATGCACTGGGTCGCCATCCTGCAAACCAGTCAGCGTGAACAGCAGCGGGTAAGCGCCCGGAGTGTCGATGCTCAGGCTGGGCGAGGCAGCAAGCGCGGTATCAATATCAACAAAAGCGCTATTAGAACTATCTGGGCCCACCGTATCGAGATGCACCGCGTTGCCCCAATACGGAAAATCGCTCCCAGCCAGTGCTGCTTGGGCCTGCTCAGCACTCCCCACAGCGCTCGCCCGCCGCACGGTTACCTGCACATCAGTGAGTTCGGATTTCGAGCGGTTATCAATACGAAATTCGGCGCGCAGCCTATTGCCCAACCCGACGGCACTGGTGGCTGAGGTTCCAGTGTTGAGATCTTTCAATGAGGTCAACGACAGGGTGACGTCTTCGTCGGCAAGCGGATCGTGTGGTAACCCCCAAAACTCAGACTGCTCCGGTGAGACCGGCACCGGTTCCGGCGCTGCCACGGCGGCAGGCGCACCAGCCACCGCTGATACTGCTGTGAGTGCCGCTACTGCCGCTACTGCCGACGTAGCTACCCAGCGAATCATCGCGGAGTAATCCTTCCCGCCTCTTTTTCCGCGCGCGCCAAATCAGGCAACAAATCATGGGCACGGCGGGCAAGCTTGCGCTCATCAGCATAAGCGAGTCGCTCAATCAGTTCTGCCGCGGGAATCCAAGAAACTTCAGTGACCTCCGGGTCCTCGTCGTTGAGCCAGCCGTCGACAAAGCGCAGCAAGTGGTGGTGCACCGTTTTATGAATGCGCACCCCATCGGAAACGAACCAATAATCGATCACCCCCAGGTGCTCGAAAACTTCACCGTGGATACCAGTTTCTTCCCAGACCTCACGCTCGGCGGTTAATTTATGATCTTCATCTGGTTCCACGTGCCCTTTCGGCATGGACCACAACAAGCGACCACGCCGATCCAAGCGTCCGATCAGCGCGACATAGATGGTGGAGAGATCAACCTCACCGTTCTCGGCGACGGCCTCGGCCAACCCAGACAGCACTAGTCCGCCCGCGGAGGTTTCCGTGCGGGTTTCCATAACTGATCGCTGTGGCCCATGGCTGCGCCTCGGTTGGCCGCCTCTGTTGGTGTGCTTTGGGCGCTTTGGACGCCGGGATTTGTGTGAGGCCTGGTTAGCCTGGCTGGTGTGGCTGGCCTGGCTGGTGTGGTTAGTGTGGCTGGCCTGGCTGGTCCGGGTAGTACCTGTGCCGTCGGCGGGAGTGCGACCTCCCTTCTGCGATGCCGAGCGGCGCCGTCTGCGGCGCCGGCTTTTGTGGCTATTTTCCTCGTTAGTCATTACCCATGATCGTAGTAGACTAACGGGGGTGAATTCTTCAGACACCCAGCAGATTGCTCTGTTAGCACGTGCCACCGAAGCCGTACGTGAGCTCTCCCCGCTTCTTGCGGGTCTGGTGCAGCGTTTTGACGAGTCCGGTTATCAGTTGTTTTTGGTTGGAGGTTCCGTCCGCGATGCGATGCTTTCGCGCCTGGGCCACGATCTTGATTTCACTACCGACGCACGCCCGGACGTCGTCAAGCCGATTCTCGATGAGTGGGCTGAGACCGTGTGGGATACCGGCATTGCCTTTGGCACAGTATCCGCGGTGAAAAAGGGTGAGCAGATTGAACTGACGACGTTTCGCTCTGACGCCTACGACGGTGATTCTCGCAATCCCGTTGTCGAGTTTGGCGACACCCTGGAAGGCGATTTGATCCGGCGTGATTTCAAAGTCAATGCGATGGCCGTGGAATTACTGCTTGACGACGAAGACCCGAGCCTGGTGACTGGCCGTTTCCATGATCCGGTTGGTGGTTTTGCGGACATGGTCGCCGGGGTGTTGGATACCCCGGATTCGCCTGAGATTTCTTTCCACGATGATCCGCTTCGCATGTTGCGAGCTGCACGTTTTGTGTCGCAGTTGGGTTTGCAGATTGCTGCTCGGGTTCGCGAGGCAATGACGGAAATGTCGGCTGAGATTAAACGCATCACTCCCGAGCGTGTGCAGGTGGAGTTGGACAAGCTGATGGTCGGGGCGAATCCGGTAGCTGGCATCGAGGTGCTCGTCGAAACGGGCTTGGCCGAATACATTCTGCCGGAGATTCCAGCTTTGGCGATGGAACCGGACGAGCACTTGCAGCACAAGGATGTTTATAAGCACTCGTTGACGGTGTTGCAACAGGCGATAGATCTAGAGGCCGACGGGCAGTCGCCGGATTTGGTGCTTCGGTGGGCTGCGCTGCTGCACGATATTGGTAAGCCGGCGACGCGGGCGAAAAAGCCCGGCGGTGGAGTGAGTTTCCACCACCACGAGGTGGTCGGCGCGAAGATGACGCGCAAGCGCTTGCGCAAGTTGAAATATCCCAAGGCGGTGACCGAAGACATCGCCAATCTGGTGTTTTTGCACATGCGGTTCCACGGTTTCAGCGAAGGCGAATGGACAGATTCTGCGGTGCGCCGGTATGTGACTGACGCCGGCCCACTGCTACCCCGCTTGCATAAATTGGTTCGTGCGGACTGCACCACGCGCAACCAGAAAAAAGCGCGTCGCCTGCGCCGTGCCTACGATAATTTGCTTGCCCGCATCGACGAGATTCAGGAAAAGGAAGATCTAGCGCGGGTGCGACCTGATCTCGATGGTAACGAGATCATGGAAGTTTTAGGCCTGCAGCCAGGTCCCGAAGTTGGTAAGGCTTGGGCGTATTTGAAGGAATTGCGTTTGGAGCACGGCCCGCTGGGCAAAGAAGAAGCAATCGCCAAATTGAAAGAACAATGGGGGCAGTAATTGTTTTCTCCGGCTGTCGAGCAACCCGCCCCGCGTAGTTGGTGCGAGTCCGTTCGTGCCGGTCTGCGGGAAGCGGCGCCGGTGACCCTCGGTCTAGTGCCGCTGGGGCTTGCATTCGGAGTTTTTATCACCCAACTCGGGTTCGCTTGGTGGTGGGCTCCGATTTTCTCGGTCGTGATTTATGCCGGTTCCATGGAGTTTCTAGCTCCGGGATTGATGGCCGCCGGCGTGGGGCCACTGTCGGCAGCGTTGACCGGATTCATGGTCAACTTCCGGCATATCTTTTATGGGTTGAGTTTCCCACGTGAACGCGTACGTTCGTTACCGGGCAAAATCTATTCGACGTATGCCTTAACGGATGAGTCTTATGCGATCACTGCTGCTCGTCCTAAAGATGCCCCGGTTGATGGAACCCAATTATTGGCCGGACAAATTGCGTTGCAATGTTCCTGGGTGGGTTCCGGCACGTTTGCTGCGATTACGACTGCGACACTTCCCCAGGATATCGAAGGCATGGAGTTCGCCTTGACCGCACTGTTTATTGTGTTGGCCTGGGAGGCGTTCAATAATCACCGTGACTACTCGCTGTTGTTAGTCTCTGGTGTTCTCGCCGTGGTGTGTGGAGTGCTGTTGCCGGGGCAGATGCTGGTGGTTGCGTTGACCGCCTACTTTGCCTTTTTAGTGGCGCGCCACTTCTCCCCTGCCTTTGATGCCTGGGTGGATCTTCGGCGTGAACCTCGTAACCAGACACGTCATGGCAGCATCGCCGCTGAACAATTCGGTGACCGCCACCGCGGGGCGGGCGATATCGAGGCAGGTGAGCAGTAATGGAAAATTATGGTTTGCCTGCTGGCATGAGCTTGTCGCAGGTGTTGGCGGTGTTGATCCCGGTGGCGATCGTGACGGTGGCGTTGCGACAAATTCCGTTTTCGTTTATCAAGCTCATGCGCGATAGCCCTCTGGTGAGCCTGTTGGCGGTATTGATGCCAGCTGGTGTGATGATGGTGCTGGTCATTTATACGATTTTCGAGCGCCCGTTTTCTCGTGAGGTTGTGCTTTCGACGCTGGCTGGTATCGGGGCGACCGTGGCCTTGCACGTGTGGCGACGTTCGCCAGCGCTGTCGATTATTGGCGGCACGGCTGCTTACGTCGCGTGCCTCAACCTGATTTTTGCTTGATCCGGGGTATAGGTTTAGCCGAGCTCCGGGAAACGTTGTTGCACTTCCACCCACCAGGCTTCGAAAGCATCGCCACTCATGCGTTTGGTGGTGATGTCCGGATACTCACCGTAGGTATCTGGGTGAGGCACGGTGGTCTTCGGAATATCGATCTCGCCAGCGCGTGCGAGTTTTTCTTCTGGGGTCCCGGGCTTGTCGACGATGGCTGCCCCGGCAATGGTTTCTTCTGGCGTTAACGCAATCATGCGGTGCACGACGCAGTGTGTCCCTGCTTCTTCTAGGTGCGCCAAATGGATCGCTGTTCCTGCACCTGGAATGGTCATGGTGAGGCGCGTATAGAGATGTTTCACGTGAAACATTCACCTTTCTCGTGTCTACGGTGTGCTGTCTTTGCTTGACTCTCTCCGGCTGATCATCCTCGGACGTTGAGTGTGTCGCCGGTTTCGCTCAAGGATGCAGTTTCTAAAGGATCGCGGGCTGGGCCTTGCACTACCGAACCGTCCGCGAGTTTGAATACCGAATTGTGTGCCGTGCAGCGTACCTGATCGCCTTCGACTTTAGTGATGAGGTTTCGCTGGTGCGGGCAGCGTTGTGAATATGCCAGGTAAGTTCCGGGTTGCGGTTGCGCGATGATAAACCCATCAGCAATGATCGCGGAGCCAACAGGCACCTCGGCCTTTGCGATTTCGACAGAAGGCTCTTCCCCACATGCGGCGAGGAACGCACCAGCCACGGTGGTGGCGGAACCTAAAAGAAACATTCGGCGGGAACAATTTTTAGTCATGAAGACTTCACTCCTATAACGTCACAGTGTCGTTAATCGGTAGGGTTTCTGTAAGGGTCGAGCAGGACGTTGAATTATTGATTATCGGCTTTTTCGGCAGCTTTCCGGAGTGCGCCAACATCAACCGTGGGAGCAGCGGGCTTTTCCACAGCCGTGCCCCCACCACCAGAAGAACAACAACCTCCGGTGGTCTCGCTGTTTTGCTTTGCGCTGACATTCTGGTCATAGAGTACTGCGGTCCGTGCGCCTAGGTTTGCGCCATACGACAACGCGATGATGCCAACGATCGTCGTCAAGATCGGGATAGCCCACATGAAACCGGTAGCTTGCAAAGAAACCAGGGCTCCAAAAATGAAACTTGCGGCAGCAACCAACCAGATGGGTCCGGCTACTGCATGCGAAGTCATCCACGCCTCTGGTGATTTACGCGCTTCGTGGACGCGAAGCCCGAAGAGGCTGTTTCCGGGAAGTTTCTTTACAGTGGCGAGTCCACCCACCACGAGTACGACAGCTGCCAAAGCGAACAAGATAATGGAAACGACGATCATGCCCTCAGTCTAGCCCTGCCTGCAGGAATGAGGAAAACACTTCGCTATGCTTAAAACGTACTGAATCCCACCGTCCAGAATTATGAGATTTCTATGAGTGTTCGTAAGGTCAGCTCTTCGTTGCTGTTCCGCGTTGTGGTTGCGATCATCTTGGGTATCGTCACCGGTTTATTTTTCCCGGAATGGCTTGCCCGAGTGTTCGTTACCTTCAATGGTCTGTTTAGCCAATTCCTCGGCTTTTTCGTTCCCGTTCTCATCTTTGCCTTGATTACACCGGCTATTGCCGGGCTCGGCCGAGGTGCCGGTAAATGGCTAGGCATTACCACCGGCATCGCCTACGCATCGACCATCGGCGCGGGTCTGCTGGCTTATGCCGTCGCGATTCTGGTCTACCCCGGCTTGTTGGGTGATCAGCGTCTCGACCTCAACGTCAGCGACGTGGAAGAAGGCGCGTTGACGCCGTACTTTGAGGTGGAGATGGCGCCACCGTTTGAGATCGTCACCGGTCTGTTGCTCGCGTTCGCCATCGGGCTGGCAATGACGGCCATTCCATCCCCTGGTCTCTATAAAGGCATCCGCGAATTTGAGAAGATCGTCATGAAGGTCATTACCGCTTTCGTGATTCCCCTGCTGCCGTTGTTCATTTACGGCATTTTCTTGAACCTTGCGATGAACGAAAACCTTGGCGACGTCATCAATTCCTTCGCGCGTGTCCTCGTGCTGTCCGTCGTCATGACGTGGGTCGTGATCGTGCTGCAGTACCTGATCGCGGGTGCGCTGGCGCGCCGCAACCCGTTTAGTGCGCTGAAGAATATGCTGCCGGCCTACTTCACTGCGCTCGGAACTTCTTCGTCCGCAGCCACCATTCCGGTGACGTACAAGTCGACGCTGAAGAACGACGTGGCTCCGAACATCGCCGGCTTTGTGGTGCCGCTGGGCGCGACCATGCACCTGTCTGGATCCATGACCAAGCTGGTGCTCTACGCTTTCGCCATCGTGTACTTGTCGAGCCTGGAGGTCAGCTTCGGGCTGGCTCTCGGCTTCATGCTGTTGCTGGGCATCATGATGGTGGCAGCGCCAGGCGTTCCTGGTGGCGCAGTTTATGCTGCACTGGGGTTGCTGGGCAGCATGCTTGGATTCGATGAAGACATGCTTGCGCTGATGATCGCGGCCTATATTGTGGTGGACTCGTTCGGTACCGCCGCGAATATTACTGGCGACGGTGCGATTGCATTGTTGATTAACAAGTGGACCAAAAATGGAACCACTGCTGACGGTGCACAACTTCCTGACGACTATGACGCTCCAGAGTTCGGCGATGACGATGCTGTGTCACAGAACGCGACTCCGGGAGATGCTGCCCAACCGCAGCGCGATAATCTGCGTTAATTACGGCCGTCCGCCAAGTGTGCTAAGACGCGTGCCGCTTTAATTACACAAAAGACGACGTTTCACGTGAAACGTCGTCTTTTTCTATGTGCCGTATTGCGGGGAATGTCAGTAGCGTGGAATGTCAGCTGTGGCGGTAGCTAGCCGCAGTGGCAGCCAGCCCAACGGGTAGCCGTTTACCGGGTGGCTGCTTTCATCTCTGCCACATAGCGCGAAACCGCGTCGGCAAGTTCTGCGAGATCGAACTCGTTGCCAGACTCCGAAGAATCGACTCTCGCAGAAATGATGCGCGTGATCGCCGAGCCGGTAATCGCCCCCGCTGCCCCAGCGTCCAAAGCGGCGCGAACGTGCTCCGGCTTAGAGATGCCGAATCCCAGCAGCACCGGCGGGCCGTCGAAACGCTGGATGGCATCTACGACAGAGTCCAGACCACCGGACTCTGCTTCTTTATCAGCGCCGGTGACACCGTGGCGCGAAAGCGCATATATATATCCCGACGAATTCTCACTGACCGCGCGCAGGGTATCGTCGTCAGCGCGAGCCGGGGCGATAAAGATTTGCGAAATCCCGGCCTGTTGTGCGGCAGCGACGAATGGACCACCTTCGCGGGTGGGCACGTCGGGAATCAGAATGGAATCTGCACCGGCGGCAGCACAGGATTGGTAAAACTCTGTGGTTCCCTTGCTCACCGCGAGATTGCAATAGACCAACAGCCCGATCGGAGTCTCGGGGAACTCCTCGCGGATCTGCCGCAATTGCTGCATGGATTTATCCAGGCTCGCACCGCCACGCAATGCACGCTGGTGAGATTTTTCAATCTCCGGACCGTCGGCAACGGGGTCACTGAAAGGAATGCCGATCTCCAGTGCATCGGCTCCAGCATTAACCGCTGCCCGAATCAGCTCAAGTGAAGTCTCATAGCTGGGATCACCGAGCATGAAAAACGGCACAAAAGCGCCCTCGTGCTTGTCGCGAAGATCAGCAAACAGTGTCTCGTAACGTCCCATGATTATGCCTGACCCTTTTCGTTGTCCCGGTTATCTTCATCGCTTTTGTCATCCGCATAGCGCGCCCAGGCGCCAGTCTCGTCTTCGACATCACCTAACACGTGACGCACGTGATCGATATCTTTATCACCACGACCAGACAGTGAGACCACGATGCAGATATCTTCATCTTTGCGCTTCAGTGCATACGCCAGCGCATGCGCCGACTCTAGTGCCGGAATGATGCCTTCTTTTTGTGCGAGCAATTGGAATGCCTCGAGTGCTTCCGTGTCAGTGATGCCGACATAGGTTGCACGGCCGGTGGCATGCAAGTGTGCGTGCTGTGGGCCGACTCCGGGATAATCCAACCCGGCAGAAATCGAATACGATTCATCGACTTGCCCTTCAGCGTTACGCATCAAATACGAACGCGTGCCGTGCAAGATGCCAACGGTTCCCTGCGTAATGGTGGCGCCGTGACGTCCGGAATCGACACCCTTACCGCCGGGCTCGGCTCCGACTAGTTCAACGTCGGGCTCGTCGATGAAATCCGCAAACATACCAATCGCGTTCGAACCTCCGCCGACGCAGGCGACGACAACGTCGGGAAGCCCGCCGGTGCGTTCAATCATCTGCGCCTTCGCCTCTGTGGAAATTACGCGGTGGAATTCCCGCACGATGGTTGGAAATGGGTGCGGGCCGGCCGCGGTACCGAGCAAATAATGCGAATCCTCGAAGGTTGCGGTCCAATCGCGCAAGGCTTCGTTTACTGCATCTTTCAGCGTCCCGGAACCGGTCTCCACGGAGACGACCTTCGCGCCCATGAGTTCCATGCGGAACACATTTGGTGCTTGACGACGAACGTCCTCGGCTCCCATGTAGACCACGCACTCGAGATCCAGTAGCGCGCATGCCAACGCCGTCGCGGTGCCATGCTGGCCAGCGCCGGTCTCGGCGATCACGCGAGTTTTACCCATGCGTTTGGCCAACAATGCTTGACCCAGCACCTGATTGGTCTTGTGCGCACCACCGTGCACCAAATCTTCGCGTTTGAGGAAGATCCGCGCTTTACCACCCAAGCGGGTAGCTTCGGTGAGCGGAGTTGGGCGACCCAGGTAGTCCTTGAGCAAGCGCGCCAGTTCCTCTTTGAATGATGGATCCTCCATGGCGTCGACGAACGCGCGCTCTAATTGATCCAGCGCGGGGATTAGAGATTCGGGGACGAATTGCCCGCCGAATTCGCCGAAATATGCCGGCAGGATGGTCGCACGGTCGTTGCTCATGGTGTGTCCTCGTCTGCTGATTACTCGTCGTAAAGAATTTTAATGGGATCGTCTGTGGTTTCGCGATCGGCTTTACGATGGGGATTTACACGAATACTGTTTCCAGTTTATCCCTGCGGCTGTGTGTAGTCGCGGATGGTGTTGAAGATGGTACGGAGGATCGCGGAATCCTTGCGTGGTGCGGCAGCCGGGCCCGCACTCGCGCCGTCCGTGGCGGAAGGCGGCGCGATCTCTAGCCCGGAATTGAGATCGATACCGAAGCAGCTGGTCTCGAGGGCATCGTTAATATTGTCGGCACCGATGCCACCGGCGAGCACTACCTGCGTCTTGATGTCCTCGGGAATTCGCTCCCAGTCGAAAGAAGTTCCACTTCCCCCCTGCCCTGCATCCAGTACCAGCTTGTCCGCTGCACCCGGAGCGAGCAGTTCGTGGAGACGTTCCGGTTCTACTTCCGACGTAGTCATGGAAATGGCGCGCCAGATCTCGAGACCGGAATCTGCAGGGTCACAGCCGGCGTCGCTAAGCTCGGCTCGCACCGCTGCGAGCAACTCCTCTTCCCCGGTGATGGAACCCCGGTATGGGCTGTGGATCTGCAGGGCGTGGATACCTGGTTGTACCAATTCGGCCCAGCCACGGGTTCGGCGTGATACCGCGACGTAGCGTAGCCCGGGTTCGTCGGCGATGATTTTTTGCGATGTTTCACGTGAAACATTGCGCGGAGATGCTTCTTCGAAGATCAAACCGCCGTAGACTGCCCCTGCAGCGCGCGCTGCTTGCGCGGTGCTTGGCGTCGTCAATCCACAGACTTTGTTGTGTCCGTACACCAAGGCGCGGGCGGCCCAATCGGTATCTGGCTGCGAGGACAATTGTGAGCCCACCAAGAAACCGGAAGCATGTGCGCCCAACATCCGTACCGCTGTGTTGTCGCGAATTCCCGATTCCGAAATTGCGAGCGTCCCTGCAGGCAGCAGCTCTGCCAACCGGGCGGTGCGTGAGAGGTCGATGGAAAGATTGTGCAAGTTTCGGTTGTTGATTCCCACGATTCGTGCGCCGAGACGCAGCGCGCGGGCGACTTCGTCCTCGTCGATTACTTCGGTGAGCACGTCCAGCCCTAATTCGTCGGCAAGCACTGCGAGCTGAGCGTATTCCTCGTCATCCAATACCGAGAGCATCAGCAAAACCGCATCGGCACCGTAATAGCGCGCAGCATATAACTGCACCGGATCGATGATGAAGTCCTTGCACAACACCGGTAGATGTGTCGACATGGACACGGTTGCCAAATGGTCATAATCGCCGCCAAAATGCTCCGGTTCGCACAACACGGAAATTCCGGCGGCATAGCGAGAATACACTCTCGCCAACTCGCCCGGTTGATAATCTGCGCGGATCAGCCCCAGCGAAGGTGACGACGACTTACATTCCATGATGAACGCCTGCGGACGTGCCCGCAGCGAATCGTACAAACTGCGCCCGGAACGCGGCAGCTGTGTGCGGTCAACGTGCGCGATGCGCTCGGCAATGGCTTGCAGGTGCGTGCGGCGCTGCGCGACGATATTTTCCAGCACCGTGGGTAATTTATCGCTCACCGTAATCTGCCTCCTCGTGGGTGGCCAACCAATTCTGTACGGTTCCGTCGTTGATAATCGTGCTTGCCATCTCGGTGCCCTCGGCGATGGAAGCAGCATTGCCGCTCACATAGAACATCGCCCCGGCGTTTACCGCGACGGCGTCATGATGCGCCTGCGGTGCGCTGCCGGCAAAAATAGCGCGGATGGCTGCTGCATTCGCTGCTCCGTCGCCGCCTTCCAGATCGGACAACTGATGGCGTGTGGCCCCGAGATCCTCCGGGTTCAATTCATAGCGGGAAATCTCGCCGTCCTGCAGCTCCCAGATCGTGGTCGGGCCATGCACAGCAAGCTCGTCGGTGCCGGAACCGTGGACGACCAGCGCGCGCTTGCGACCTAATTCGCGGAAAACCTCGGTGATGGTTTGGCCCATTTCTGGTCGGGCGATGCCCATCAGCTGGTACTCCGGGCGTGCCGGTGAGAGCAGTGGGCCCAGCGTATTGAACAAGGTGGGTACTTTCAGAGCTTTACGCACGGGCATGACGTGCGCGACGGCCGGGTGGTACGCCGGGGCGAACAAGAAGGTGAACCCGGAATTTTTGAACTGCGTGACCGCGCGGTCCACATCCAGATCCAAAGGAATATTCAGCGCCTCCAGCACGTCGGCAGAACCCGAGCGCGAGGAGACCGAGCGGTTTCCACCTTTGACCACCTTCGCTCCCCCAGCAGCTGCCACGAGTGATGCCGCGGTGGAAATATTGATGGTGTTTGTGCCGTCGCCGCCTGTGCCAGCGGTATCCAATAGCCCCGCACCAGTGATGGGGAATGGTCGCGCGGCAGCGATGAAGGCCTGGGCGGCGCCGGCAATATCGGCGAAAGTCTCGCCGCGGGTGCGGATCGTCGCCAAGAGCGCAGCGATGTGTACGTTTTCGTATTCACCGACCGTCAGCGGTTCGAAGACCTCGCGCGCTTGTTCAATAGTGGGATCGTGGTTGTCCAAGTACGCCAGCAGGCGATTCAGCGGCGCAGCGTTGGTGTCAGCGTTATCAGTCATCAGCACTTCCCTTTCGTCAAAAACTCGATGCAGCGATTCAACAAGATGGGGCCGGTCGGGCTCAAGATGGATTCCGGGTGAAACTGCAAACCCAAACACGAGCCATCGCGGGCGTAGGCGGCCATCGCCACATCACCCAAGTCAGTTTCCGTGGTCGCCAGGACTTCCAGCTGCTCTGGTGGATTCGCGCACGCCAACGAGTGGTAGCGCGCCACCGGCACCAGACGGCCGACGTGGTCTGGTTTGTCCGGCTCCTGGTCAATCGTCAGCCCGGCAAACAGTGGGTGCTGCGCGCCAGCATCCGTCAGCGTCATCGGTACTGAGCGTCCATGCACCGGACCACAAGGCCCCACGGCGCCGCCGTAGTGTTCCAGCAGAGCTTGGAATCCCAGGCAGATTCCGAGTACTGGAATTTCGCCGTGGATGGCGTCGAGAAGCGCCATCATGTTTCCTGTCTCGCGCGGATGCCCCGGCCCCGGTGAGAACAACAGCAGGTCCGGCTTTGCCGCCAGCACCGTCTCGACGGGCACGGTGTTGCGGAAGACCGTGCAGTGGTGCCCTGCGAGTGCGTCGACAAGGTTATAAATGAACGAATCGCGGTTATCGATCACCACGACATGCGGTTGTGTGCTCATCGTGCCACCTCCATTGGTGCCCCCAAAGCGACGGCATCGAGTACCGCATACGCTTTATGTACTGTTTCGTCGGCTTCGGATTGCGGCGTGGAATCACGCACGACGCCGGCTCCGGCCTGAATGATTGCTTGCCCACCGCGCACGAATGCGCTGCGGATGACGATGCAGTTGTCCATGCGCCCATCGCCACCCAGATAACCAACCGCGCCACCATAGGAGCCGCGACGCTTGCCTTCTACTCCACGCAATAGATCGACCGCACGCAACTTCGGTGCACCGGTCAGCGTACCCATGTTCATGCATGCACGATAAGCATCCAGGGCGTCGAAATCTTCGTGCAGCGTCGCGGTCACACGGGAGACCAGGTGCATTACGCGTGAATATCGGTCTACTTGCAGCAGCTCGGCGACCCTCCGCGTGCCGGGAACGGCGACGCGGGCGAGATCGTTGCGCGCGAGATCCACTAGCATTGTGTGTTCCGCGAGCTCTTTGTGGTCGGTGCGCATTTCCAGCTCGTTGCGGATATCGAGCTCGTGGTTGACGCTGCCGTCCGGGTTCAGGCCTCGTGGACGTGTACCCGCAATCGGATACAGCTGCACTTCGCGGGTATCTGGGGAGAATTTCAGGTTCGACTCGGGAGAAGCGCCGAATAATTCGTAGTCCTCGCCTCGGAAATAAAACATGTATGGCGACGGGTTCGTCTGCAGTAGTCGCCGATACGAGGCAAAAGCATCCGCGCACGGTGCACTGAAAGTACGCGCGGGCACTACCTGGTAAATATCGCCTTGATAGATATTGTGTTTTACCGCTTCGACATGGCTGCGGAACTGTTTATCGTCGAAGTCCGTGCTCACTCGCAGCGGTTGCGTCGTATCGACGCCGTGCTCTGGAGCTGCTAACGGCGTGACTTCTTGCTCGGCTGCGGTGACATAGGCGTCCAGCCGCTTGTCGACGTCGTGTTGGCTGGTGGCCACTCCGCACACGTAGGCCGTTTGTGAAAGGTGGTCGACTTTCAGCAGTGTTTCGGCGACGACAAACTCATAATCCGGGTAGGTGTTGTCGCCTTCGGCCACCTCTGGCAGAGATTCAAACGTTGCCAAAAAGTCATAGGCGAAGCCGCCGGCGAGTAGCGGCAGGTCCGGTGACTCTTCTCCCCCACTGCCGTATTGCGTATTGCCGTATTGCGTACTGAATTGGAGCCGACGAAGTACTTCTGCTGGCGACGTCGCCAGCAGGCGTTCGCGTTCGTCGGCGGCTTGGGAGGCTGGGAATTCGAAGGTGGCTACTTGCCTCTCGTCGGCAGGTGTGTCCAGCACATACTTGGCGAGTTCCGTGCGCAATTTGGCGAGGATCTCTTCGCCGGTCGTCGTCAAGGCCTGGGCAGTGACGATGTTTCCCTGGCAGCGTACGCGCAATGCAGAATCCAGCACCGCGAGGCACAAGAGATTTTTCTTTGATTCAATATCTGCTGATTCCAACAGCACGGTATCCGTGCGCCTAAGGCCGCCGAGGTGGGCGAAAAGCTGCGCGGCATCCGCGTGATAGCGCAGATCGCGACGCGCCGTGTGTAGCTGTGCAGCGAAATTCATAGCCCTAACAATACTGTGTGGCAGCCTACAGGCGCCGCGCAGCCCAGGCTTAAATTCGAGCCGCGCGAATTTGCGATGTTTCACGTGAAACATCGATTTTTTGTGCCACGGTATCGGCTTCGCGGTTACGCCGCGCTGAAGACTTCTACCCCATTTTTATAGGTGCGGTAAGTCGCAGGCATGCCTGGGCGGTAGGCCAGCTCGATGGCATTGGTGAAGTTCAGCACGTGCAAATCAGCGGATGCACCAACTACCAAGCTGCCACGACCCGGCCGTCCCTGTCCGTCCTTACCATCCTCGCCCGGGTTCCGGCGCAAGGCCTTCGCCCCACCCAAGGTGGCGGCCTCGATGGCTTCGTCCAGGCTGAGATCTTGCTGCAGCACCGCAGTGGTCACGCAGTAGTTCATCGACGACGTGTACGACGTGCCTGGGTTCAGGTTCGATGCGATCGCGACGGTGGCACCGGCATCCAACAGCTGGCGTGCCGGGGCGAGGGCTTGTTTCGTCGACAAGTCGCAGGCCGGAAGCACCGTGGCAACGGTGTCGCTGTTGGCGAGTGCTTGGATATCGTCGTCAGACAGGTAGTTCACGTGATCCACCGAGGCTGCACCGATTTCTACGGCCAGCCGCACACCAGGGCCTTGCTGCAGTTGGTTGCCGTGCACGCGTGGGTGTAGTCCGCGCTTCTTGCCGGCCTCGAGGACCTTCCGGGATTGTTCCTCGTTGAACGCACCCGTCTCACAGAAAACATCGATCCATCCGGCATAAGGCTCGACGGCATCCAGCATCGGGCCGACAACTTCCTCGAGGTAGTCTTCTGCTTCTGCTCCCGGTGGCACCAGGTGGGCACCTAAGAAAGTCACGTCGTCCACTCCCCCACTGGCGACCTCAGCGGCCAGGGCCTCGGATTCGGTGTTGAGCCCATAGCCGGTCTTGGTTTCGATCGTGGTCGTACCACCCGCGTGGCAACCGGCGATGCGTTCCTGCAACAGCTGCTCGAGCCGCTCTCGCCCGGCACTCCGTGTGGCTTCCATGGTGGTCGCGATCCCGCCAGCGGAATAGGATTCGCCCGCCATACGCGCTTCGAATTCAGCGGCCCGGTTGCCGTCGAAAATCATGTGGGTATGTGAATCTACCCATCCCGGCAGGACCGCGCGGCCGCCGAGATCGACCTTCTTGTCGACGCTAGCTGCGACTTCGTCGGGCAGCTCATCGATGGCACCGACCCAAACGATCACCCCGTCATTGTCGGCGACGAGTGCACCGTTGTTGATGGTGCCGGCTGCAGATACCGTGCGCAGTTCGCTGATGTTGTGGAAAAGTTGCGTCATGATTCCTTCCTGGTGCTTGTCGTTCGTGGTGCTTGTCGTTCGTGTTGTAATTACGCGGCTAATCCAGCGTGCCGACGGCAGCTTCTACGCTGGCGACCAGGCTGCCGTCTGCGACCAGCTGGTGGGCATAAGCAATCTCCGGTGCCAGGTAACGGTCGGTGGTGGGGCCGTCTACCCCTTCGCGCAGCTTTGCGACGGCGGCCTTGGTGCCGGGGGCGGATTCTGATCCAGCCTCGGTGCAGCGCATGGTGATCGCGCGGGCGGCGGTCAGGTATTCAATGGCAAGTACGCGCTGCAACCCGTCGACAGAGGTGCGTAGTTTACGGGCGGCGGACCAGCCCATGGATACGTGATCTTCCTGCATTGCGGACGACGGGATGGAATCTGCCGAGGCTGGGTTTGCGGCGCGTTTCAGCTCTGAGACAATTCCGGCCTGGGTGTATTGCGCGATCATGTGGCCGGAGTCGACACCGGGATCGTCGGCAAGAAAGGCGGGCAGGCCACGGTTGCGGGCGGTATCCAGGAAGCGATCGGTGCGGCGCTCAGAAATCGAGGCGAGGTCAGCGGCGACGATAGCCAAAAAGTCCAGTACATAAGCTACTGGTGCGCCGTGGAAGTTACCGTTCGAGCGCACTTCCCCATCGATGACGACGGGGTTGTCGACGGCTGCGGCGAGTTCTCGTTCGGCGACGGTGATCGCGTGGGCAATGGTATCGCGGAAACCACCGGTGACCTGCGGCGAGCAACGCACCGAATAAGCGTCCTGCACCTGGGTTTGCTGGAAATCTGCCTGTGCGGCCTCCAGCAACGGCGAATTGGCGGCGACGGTGCGGATGTTGCGGGCGGATGCGGCTTGACCTGGGTGTGGGCGTAGTTGCTGCAACTTATCATCGAAGACCGACAGCGTGCCATTAAGACCTTCGACGGTAAGTGCGGTGGAGATATCGGCAACTTTCGCGAGTTGCTGCAGATCGTTGATGGCCAAGCAGAGCATGCCGAGCATTCCGTCGGTGCCGTTGATCAGCGCGAGCCCTTCTTTTTCTTCCAGCACGAGCGGCTTGATGCCAGCATCGGCCAGGGCGGAGGCAGCCGATTGGGTTTCTTGTGTCCCGCGGACCCGGACATCACCCTCCCCTAGCAAGGCGAGCGCGCAGTGCGACAGCGGGGCGAGGTCACCAGAACAGCCCAGTGAGCCATATTCATAAACGACGGGCGTAATCCCCGCATTCAGTACAGCGGCGTAGGTTTCGGCGACCACGGGGCGTACACCGGTATGGCCGGTACATAGCGTCGACAAGCGAAGCAGCATCAGCGCGCGGATGACTTCTTCTTCTACTTCTGGGCCAGAGCCTGCGGCGTGGGAGCGCACTAGCGAGCGCTGCAGTTGTGCGCGCATCTCGTGCGGGATGTGGCGGCGTGCCAGAGCACCAAAGCCGGTGGAAACGCCATAAACCGGGGTTGGTTCATTGGCGAGGTCATCGATGCGGCTGCGGGTCGCAGCGATCTTGTCGAGCGATTCTTGCGAAATTTCCACCGCTGCCCCACCGCGGGCGACCGCGACGACGTCGTCGATGCTTAACGCACCGATGCCGACGGTGACGGTGTGGTTGGCACGGTGGGTGTTTGTCGAAGTTTGTGCAGTCATAACGCTCTCCTTCGTTGTTGGGTTAGTCCGTTTTTGGATTGGTTTGCTGTTGGACTGGCTTGTCGTTGGATTAGTTGGACTTGTTGGTTCCGTGCGTCCGGAGTTTGAGTGTTTGGGGTCTGTTTGATGGTGTGCGCTTAATCAGTGGGTACGGATTGGCTATTGTGTACTACAGCACTATTTTAGTGCCGGGTTCGGTGCACCGCTAAGTGATTTGTCTTGGATACCAGACTTCTATATTTGAGTGGTTGCCCGACTATGCAGTCATTATAATTTCGTCACAGTGATGAAAACGCGGTGACCGTGGAACCAGACCTCTGTTAGCCACAATTAGTCTGATTAGACTTGCGGCATGAGCAAATTTGAGTGGAATGGACGCGTTGACGGACCTGGACCAGAACATGCCCGTTGGCATTCGGTTATCGATACAGAATTCGCCGTGGACAAGGCTCTGGACGGCGCTTCCGATGTGCGCCCGGGTGCGGTGTTGATTGGTTTTGCCTCTGACGAGGGTGTTCGTCGTAATGGTGGCCGTCAAGGTGCAGCAGCTGGACCGGATGAACTTCGCCAGGCACTTGGTGGATTGGCGATTCACGATGACTTCCCCCGCTATGACGCAGGAACGGTCAGCTATGAAGGCCGTGATTTGGAAGCCGGTCAGGAGGAACTGTCGCAGCGAGTTGCTGATGTGGTGTGCGCTGGCCACCTTCCGGTGATTTTAGGTGGCGGACACGAAACCGCCTTCGCGTCGCACCGTGGCCTCGCGCGCGGATTAAAAAATGAAAATTCTGCGGCCATTGAAAGTCTTGGAATTTTTAATTTAGATGCCCATTTTGATTTACGCGAAGCTGACGAACCGACCTCCGGTACCCCGTTTCGGCAAATTTCAGAAATTGCTGGAGATGATTTTTCCTACGTAGTGTGGGGAATCTCCGCAGCAAATAACACCCGAGTACTTTTTGAAACCGCGGAACGGCTCGGTGTTGAATATTTGCTTGATGAAGATTTAGCGAAGCTAACAGTAAAAGAAGCTACTGAGATCGCGGTGAAAAATTCAAAAGATTTCAAAAACATACATCTTAGTATTGACTTAGATGTACTACCGGCATCGGTGGCGCCGGGAGTGTCTGCTCCAGCTGCACTCGGTGTTGAAGCCTTCAAGGTGCACGCGATGGCATTGGCCCTGGCACAAACCGGAAAACTGCGATTGGTTGACGTCGTTGAGCTGAACCCAAAGTATGATGTGGATTCGCGGACAGCCAAGCTAGCAGCTCGTATGATTCACGATATTGTTGCTGCGCATGGCGCAGTTCAGAAATAACGTGAAAAACCAGCGGTGGCTATTACTATCTAGGCTAAACGTGTTAAAAATAACACCATGAATGCAGTAATAATCGCCGTGGTGGTCATGCTTGGCTTGGCCATCGCCCGCGTACACGTAGTACTAGCCTTGCTCATTGGTGCAATCGTCGGCGGGCTCGTCGGCGGGCTAGGCATCGATGGTTCCTTTGTCGCTTTCCAAGATGGTATCGGCAATGGTGCTTCCATCGCACTGAATTATGCCCTGCTGGGTGCGTTCGCGCTGGCGATCGCGAACGCGGGTCTCCCCCGGCTGCTGGCCGAGTCCATCATTAACCGAATCGACGCAGAAAATGAGGCGGCAAAAGAAAAAGCAGTCGCCGTCGCCAAGTGGCTCACCGTCGCCGGCCTGCTGCTGATGGCGATCATGTCGCAGAACCTGGTTCCCGTCCACATCGCCTTCATCCCGCTGATCGTTCCCCCACTGCTGTCGGTGCTCAATAAGATGCAGGTCGATCGCCGACTGATTACCTGTGTGCTGACCTTCGGTCTGGTTACCACCTATTTCTTCGTCCCGGTGGGATTCGGCAATATCTACATGAACGACATCCTGCGTAGCAATATCGTCGACGCAGGAATGCCGGAAGCGAACGATATTTCTGTCATGCAGGCGATGGCTATCCCGGCACTCGGCATGCTGGTCGGTGTGTTGTTTGCGGTTTTCGTCACCTACCGCGGAAAGCGCTCTTACCAGGAAATTGCTATTTCCGAGGATGCTGCGAAGGCCATTGAGATTTCGCGCTACCGCATCACCATCTCCATCATTGCGTTGACCGCCACCTTCGCTGTGCAAATCGTGCTGCAATACCTGGGTTCGGATGCCGACAGCCTGCTGGCGGGTGCGCTGGTGGGCTTGGCTATCATGCTGGTCTTCCGTGGCGTGGATTGGAAGAAATCAGACGATATCTACACCGAAGGTATGCGCATGATGGCGCTGATAGGTTTCATCATGATCACCGCACAGGGCTTTGCCTCCGTGATGGCGGAGACCGGAGACGTGGAAACCCTGGTGGAAGCGACCGCGAATGCTTTCGACGGCAACAAAGCGCTGGCTTCGCTGGCGATGCTGCTGGTGGGCCTTATCGTCACCATGGGTATCGGTTCGTCCTTTTCGACGCTGCCGATCATCTCCACCATCTACGTTCCGCTGTGTATCTCACTGGGCTTTTCGCCACTGGCCACCGTCGCTCTGGTGGGTACGGCAGGTGCGCTTGGCGACGCCGGCTCCCCGGCATCCGACTCCACGCTGGGCCCAACATCCGGTTTGAATGCCGACGGCCAGCACGATCACATTCGCGATTCTGTTATCCCAACCTTCTTGCACTTCAACATTCCGCTGATCGCCTTCGGCTGGGCAGCGA
>NZ_JAPJNQ010000099.1 GCF_030826625.1 Corynebacterium sp.
GGTATTAGCCGCCGAGCGCACCATGCTTAATATCGTTTCGCATACCAGCGCTATCGCCACAGAGACCCACCGTTGGGTAGCTGCGATCGCAGCCGAAGCCAATAAAGAACCGGGACAACGACTCGTGCAGGCCGGGGTGCGTGATACCCGCAAGACCCTGCCTGGCATGCGCGCGCTGCAAAAATACGCCGTGCGCGCCGGTGGCGGGGTCAACCACCGCATGGGCTTAGGCGATGCCGCGATGATCAAAGACAACCACGTGCTCGCTGCCGGGGGCAGTGTGGCCGAAGCTCTGCGCCGGGTGCGTGCTCACAACCCCGAAATTGCCTGTGAAGTGGAAGTTGATACCCTGGATCAACTCGCCGAGGTGCTGCCCTTGCAACCAGATATGGTGTTGTTGGACAACTTTGCGCTTGCCGACGTCCACACCGCCGTGCAGCGTCGACAAGCACTCAGCCCGGATACCGCGCTGGAGGCATCCGGCGGGTTAACCCTGGAGCGCGCTGGTGCTTACGGCACCTCCGGGGTGGACTATATTGCAGTCGGCGCGCTGACGCATTCAGTGCGCGTGTTAGACATCGGATTGGATTTTTAATGCAGCGCATACACATCGCCATCGTTGGGGCAGGACCGCGTGGAATCTCAGTCATTGAACGTTTGGGGTCGTATCTTCGTGCAGCAACTTCCGCGCAGCCAGTGACGATCCATCTCATCGATGATTCCCAAATCGGTGCCGGCCGTGTGTGGGATACCACCCAAACCCGCACGCTTTGCATGAATACCCTGGCCGATGCCGTAACACTTTTTACCGAACCCGGAGCTAGCGTCACCTCCCCGGTGGTGGAAGGCCCCACCCTGTTCGAATGGATTCGACTCATACGCGGCGACGAACTCGACCAGGCAGATGCTGCCAAACAAGAGCTGTTTCGTGCTCACCCGCCGCGTGCTGACCTGGCTGTTAGCTACCGCGAAGAACTCGCCGGCACCGTTGCAGAATCTAATCCTTCACGAGCACTGTACGGCGAATATTTACGCTGGGTATATCAGGTGAGCATCGATTTGTTGCCGGAATCGGTACATCTCGTCGAGCACAATACACGTGCGATTGCCCTGCAGACGCAGGCGGACCACGATGTCATTTCGCTTGCCGACGGCACCTCCATCACTGCACACGGCACCGTGCTGGCAACCGGTTGGCTGCTCAATGCAGACAACGACGAGCAATACCAATTGCGTGCCGCCGCGCAGTCGCCAGAGCTCACGTGGATCAGCCCAGACAACCCGGTCGAACAACCCGTCGACAAGATCGCAGCAAACGCCCCGGTTTTGGTGCGCGGTTTGGGTATGGGTTTTTTCGATGTGATGGCTTTGTGCACCATCGATCGCGGCGGATTTTTCGAGGTCGACCCGACTTCCCGTTGCGGTTTGCGCTACCGTGCGAGCGGCACAGAGCCACATTTCGTCGTCACTTCCCGGCGCGGTTATCCATTTTTGCCGAAGTCGCACTATGGTGGTCTGCCGCCAAAAGCTGCAATGCCACGGCTGCAGCAGCAATTGCAGGCAGCTGAGAACATGCAGCGCATTGATTTTTCGGTGGACTTCTTCCCCGCGATTGCCCGCGATGCGCTACAGGCGTTTTATTCCACGTTGGCTCGAGTTCACCCGGATGCTATTGCCACGAGCGTCGAGGAGATCATCGCTGTCATCGATGCCACCCCGGTCTCTGTGCTGCTAGACCCGCAGGGGTTGGCCGGCGCACTGCAACGGCATACCGATCACGTCTGTGATCTGCAACGGTATCTCCATCCGCAGGCGGATTCGACGGCACAGGTTGCTGAGTCCATGGCTGAAGATATCGCTGCTGCGTTGGCGGGTGCGGATTCTCCGATCAAAGCCGCGCTGTGGGTTTTTGCTTCCTGCCGCAAACTTGTCGGCATTGCCGGAGCACAAGGCAAGTTTGTCCGGGACTCACAGTCGCCAACGCTGCGCGAAGTCATGGCCTTGGGTCAGATGGTCGGTTCTGGGCCGCCGCTGTTTCGTTCGCAGCAACTGTTAGCGCTTGTCGACGCCGGACTGGTGGAATTTTTAGGAGCGAACCCGCAGTTAGAAATCGGCGCAGAAGAATTCACTCTGACCTGCGGTAGCGGTGTGTCCGCGCGAAGGGCAAGCGCTGCCACGCTGGTCGATGCTTGGTTGCCAAAGCCCGATATCCGCTTCCCGGCTGATCTGTTGAGCCAGTCGTTGTTTGCCTCCGGACGAATCCGCCCGTTTTCCGTCGATGGGGTTGCGGGCCCATCGCCGGAAACCACGGTGGAGAATCGCCGTACGGTGCACCCGGATGGCAGCGAGGATGCACGTCTGCACATCATTGGCATCCCGACGCATGCGCAAATGCCAGATACCACGATTTCGCCTATGCCCGGCACTGACCCGATCATGTTGCAAGAAACCGATAAAACGGCGCGCAGCTTGTTCGCGATTATTCAGAATTCGCAGACTGTGCCAGGCCTTTGAGCACGAGATGGGTCATCCACCGTTGGTGATCCGGCATGATGTCCTGAGCCAGGCTGGTGAGGTGCCGGGAAAGTACGCCGATGGTCATGACGAATCGTCGCAGATGCAGCCCTTCTGCGACGAAGCCATAGTGGGTAGCGCGCTGTAAAAGTTTTTCGATAGGTGCCATATCGCGGTTGCGCACTACCTCGGCGAATTGATCGACGAGTTCTTCACGCTCGGCATACATCGATATTTGCTCGCTTAAAGGCCCGATGCCCTGCTCGACTAATTCCACCACCAAGTCTGTCCAGGTTTCCCATGGATCGGCTTCCCAGCGTTCGTCGTATTTCGCAATGATCGCGCAGTGCCGGTCATAGCTGTATTGCCCAACAGCCATAATCAGCGACCAGCGGTCGGGAAAATTGCGGTGGACTGTCGCCACTCCGACGCCGGCAGCTTCGGCAATAGCCCGAAATGTCACATCGATGCCGTCTTTTTGAAACAACCGGTGGGAGGCTTTGATGATCGCCTCGCGGTTGGCTTGTGCATCAGCGCGCACGTGTCATGCTCCTTTCCGTGTGCTCGAATTAGCGGGTCACTGCGTCAACGTCACTGCATCAACGTGGCTGCGCATAATTCGACGTTCTGGGCGCATAGTTGGATTTTTCTTTAATGCAAGACTACACTGCCCCATTACTGGAACGAAAAACTCCATTTAGTGCTAATTTCGCCGCCCCAGGCATACCATCGGCATGCTCATCACCTAGATCGTGATTGGTGTGGAGCTGATTATCACCGCAGGACTGCGCAACCAGGCACGGATGCGCAGCGCCAATTAACTCGGCGGGCGCTTCGGGCTAGTAACCGTCTTATCGTGCGGAATCCAAAACCGCAGTGGCGCGTCGACGTTTTTCGAAATGCCGATGCGCGGACCAGCGACCCACTCTGGTTCTTCTGAACGGATATACAGCCGCGGGTGCGGTGTTGCCCCTGACCCGGCCTCTGCAACCGTCGGTTCTGCACCATTGTCTGCAGCGGCGTTGACACCAACAGAGTGGCTGCCACCGCTGCTGGATTCGTCGACAAGCTGGCTATCCTCCCAGTTCTGTGCAACCTGGTCGACCGGTAGATGATTGTGTTCGGTATCAAACCCGAAGGCCTTGCCAATATTTCCCGGCCCAGAGGCCAAACGCGGGAATCCGACATCGCCACGGCGGCTGCGCGCCTGGCTCTCGCCCGCAATCACACGCCCAGCACGAAGCAAACATCCCTGGCCGGTACCATCCGGACCGCACACCAGGTTGCAACACCGGTGAATGCCATACGAAATATAGACATACATGTGCCCGCCCGGGCCCCATAACGCAGCGTTGCTGGCGGTTTTCCCACGAAAGCTATGGGCTGCTTCGTCCACTCCGTGCAGGTATGCCTCGACCTCGGTAATTTGTATCGCCACCGGGCCAAAAGCCAAGGTCGCCCCCAGCAGCTGCGGTGCTACAACATCCGCATCGTCGTGAAAATTAATCGCTGGCATTAGCTAGTCACTTCACCTTTTTATTTGCAGCTATTCACCCAGCATGTTCACTCAACGTGCACACTCAGCTTATTCACTCAGCTTATTCACTCAGAGCGTTCATTCAGCTTATTCGCTCAGTGAAAATACCGAGCCAGTAGTCTTCCCTGCCGGTTTCTGCCCTGAGCGCTTTTTTGAGCGAGATTTTTTCGCCCCAGGTGCCGCAGACTTTTCGTTGCTCTGCGGCGTTTGCCTGCTACGCGCGCCCGAGACATCAACTGCCTCCACATCAAACATCTCAGAGAGAAAATCTGCCAGCCACTGCAGCAATTCCACATCACGCAGCTTCGGATCAGTGACATTGCCGCGTCCAGCCTTCGGGAATGGCAACTGGATTGCCTTGGCGGCAGCGCGGTAATTCGCGCCGGGGTGGGTGCGTTTCAACCGAACTTGCTTGGAATCCGGCAACTCGACCGGCCCCACTTTGATGCGGGTGCCTTGCACCATAATATCGGTGACTCCAGCCCGGCGCGCTTGGTGCCGCAAACGAGAAACAGCCAACAAACGCTCAACTTCTTCGGGGATCGGCCCGTAGCGGTCTTCCATTTCTTCGACGACCAACCGCAGGTCTTTGTTGTCCTGCGACGACGCCAACTTCCGGTACACCTCTAGGCGTAGGCGCTCGGACGCAATGTATTTTTCTGGAATATGCGCATCCACCGGCAAATCAATGCGAATTTCTTTCGGCGATTGATCGGTAGCGTCGAGGGCTTCACCGCGGGAAAGCGCTTTGAAGGTTTCGACTGCCTCACCCACCAGGCGAACGTACATGTCAAAACCGACGCCGGCAATATGACCAGATTGCTGGGCACCCAGCACATTACCGGCACCGCGCATCTCCAGGTCTTTCATCGCGACTGCCATGCCGGCACCGAGGTCGTTGTTTTGCGCGATCGTCGCCAAGCGTTCATAGCTGGTTTCTGACAGTGTGGCGCCTTGCGGATACAAGAAATAGGCGTAGCCGCGTTCGCGGGAACGGCCCACGCGCCCACGCAACTGGTGCAACTGCGACAAACCCATTTGGTGCGCATTCTCTACGATCAAGGTATTCGCATTGGCGATGTCCAGGCCGGTTTCAACGATCGTGGTACACACCAGGACGTCGTATTCACGATCCCAGAAACCTTGCACGGTGCGTTCCAGCAGGTCTTCGTTCATTTGGCCGTGGGCGACGACGACGCGGGCTTCGGGAACCAACTCACGGATCTCGCGGGCCTTTTTCTCGATATCCGCGACCTTGTTGTGAATCACGAAGGTCTGACCATCGCGTAACAGCTCGCGGCGGATCGCAGCCGCAACCTGTTTGTCTTCGTAGGCACCGACATACGTCAGGATCGGGTGTCGGTCTTCGGGCGGGGTCAGAATCGTCGACATTTCGCGGATTCCCGCCATCGACATCTCTAAAGTACGTGGGATCGGCGTCGCTGACATCGTGAGCACATCAACCGAGGAACGCAAGGCTTTGATGTGTTCTTTGTGCTCCACACCGAAGCGCTGTTCCTCATCCACCACGATGAGCCCCAGATTTTTCCACTGCACACCGGTTTGCAATAAGCGGTGCGTGCCGACGACGATATCGACAGTACCGCTGGCCAAATCTTTGATCGTCTGCTTGGCTTCTGCGGTCGTGCTAAAACGCGATAGCACGCGCATTTCGACGGGGAAACCAGCCATGCGCTCGGCGAAGGTGTCGTAGTGTTGCTGCGCCAACAGCGTGGTCGGCACCAGCACCGCGACCTGTTTGCCGTCTTGCACAGCTTTGAAGGCTGCACGCACGGCAACCTCGGTTTTGCCATAGCCCACGTCGCCGACAATCACGCGGTCCATCGGCACGGATGATTCCATATCCGCTTTCACCGCTTCGATGGCCAGCATCTGGTCTTCGGTTTCGACGAAGGGGAAGTTATCTTCCATCTCTGCTTGCCATGGCGAATCCGGGGCGAACTGATAGCCCAGCGCGGCTTGGCGTTTAGCGTAGAGTTGCACCAGCTCGCCGGCGATTTCACGCACGGCAGCGCGGGCCTTTTTCTTGGTGTTTTTCCAGTCCGAACCGCCCATTTTCGACAGCGTCGGAGCTTGCCCGCCGGTGTATTTGCTCAGTAAATCGAGCGATTCCATCGGCACCCACAACTGGTCGGCGGGTTGTCCGCGCTTCGAGGCAGCATATTCCAGCACGATATATTCGCGGCGTGAGCTTTCGCCGCCGGCATTGATGGTGCGTTCGGCCATCTTGATGAATTTGCCGATGCCGTGGGTTTCATGCACGACGAAGTCGCCTTTTTTCAGCGCCAGTGGATCCACCCGGTTGCGGCGTTTTGCTGGTCGACGCTTCGCTCCGGCGATATCGCCACCCCGGTTCCCCGTAAGGTCGGTTTCGGTCACTACCTCCAGCTGCATCGTCGCTCCGTCGTTCTGGTTGCGCACTTTCGGAAAGACCAATCCGGCATGACTC
>NZ_JAPJNQ010000100.1 GCF_030826625.1 Corynebacterium sp.
GTCGTGTTCGTTGACGTTAGCGATGACGTTGGTATTGAGCGAACTACTCGTCCCCATAATCGGCATCAGCGGCCACTGCTCGCCGGTGCTGATGCGAGCACACGCTACCGGAATTTAATGGCGCAGCGGCGCCCGCTGTATCGCGAAGCAGCTGATTATCGTGCACGCACAGATCAGCGCAGTCCGCAACAAGTTGTGGCAGAAATATTAGGCTTTTTGGAAACTTTGTAGGAACGCGTGCGAACAGCAGGAAAGCAGCATTAAGAGATGACATTTAATATTTTTTCTTCGTCGCCAGATGGACACCATCACACCGTGGGGAACGCCGAGATCATCGAGGTTAATGGCCCGAACCCCTATCAGGTAACGGTGGACCGTGGCTTGACTGAAGCTATTGCTGAAAGAACCAAGCACACTGGAGCCCAAAACGTCGGTATTATTCATCAACCGACGATGGCCGCACCTGCTCGACAAGTCGCACGCTCAATAGAAAATTTAGGTCTGCGCGTCCACTTGTTTGCGGTTCCTGATGCTGAAGCCGCAAAATCGCTGGAAGTCGTCGGTGAATTGTGGGATAAACTCGCGGAGCAGAATTTCTCACGGCGTGATGTCGTATTAGGCTTTGGCGGCGGTGCGGTGACAGATCTCGCTGGATTCGTTGCCGCGACGTGGATGAGAGGTATCAAGGTCATTCAGGTGCCGACGACGTTACTCGCGATGGTTGATGCTGCAGTCGGCGGAAAGACTGGAATCAATACGATGCACGGTAAGAATTTGGTCGGCGCCTTCCACGAACCAGACAGCGTTTTTGTCGATTTGGACCGCTTGACGACGCTACCAGAAGAAGAAATAATCGCCGGATCTGCTGAGATCATTAAAACGGGATTCATCAGCGACAGCACCATTATCGAGCGCTACGAACAAGACCCTGCTAAATGCCTCGATCCCGACGGGTTTTTGCCCGAATTGATCACCCGTTCGATAGCGGTGAAAGCCAACGTCGTAGGAATGGATCTGCGCGAATCTGGACTACGTGAAACTCTTAACTACGGGCACACTTTTGCGCACGCGGTGGAATTGCGCGAGAACTTCCAATGGCGCCACGGTTATGCAGTCGCAGTGGGGATGATGTTTGTGGCGCACTTGGCGCATAACCGGAGACTTATCAGCGACGAACTTTTGCAACAACACCGTCGAATTCTTGATTCCGTCGGCTTGCCAGTTAACTATGACTCGGGGCATTTCGACGAATTAGTCGACGGAATGAGCCGAGACAAGAAGAACCGTGATGGAAAACCGCGTTTCGTAGCTCTGACCGGCATTGGTGAATGTACTCGTATTCCGGACGCTTCTGACGATGAATTACGTGTGGCGTATCAGGCAATCTCGCAGTAGTCGCAGGTGCACAAGGGAGAATTGATGTCAACGATCAAACGTCGAACAGTGTTGGTGTTGAATGGGCCAAACCTGAATCGCTTGGGGAAGCGACAACCGGAAATTTATGGCACAACGACGCTCGCAGACTTAGAAGCAGCTTTGGTCGCAGAAGGAAAAACACGCGGATTGGAAGTCATTTGCCGCCAATCTAACGCTGAGTATGAATTGCTCGAATATGTGCACGAAGCAGCAGATAACCAGTGGCCAGTCATCATTAACCCCGGGGGATTCACGCATACTTCGGTAGCCTTGCGCGATGCATTAGCTGAAATCGCAGACCAACGTGGGTTCGTCGAAGTTCATATTTCGAATGTGCACGCCCGGGAATCGTTTCGCAATCATTCCTATCTGTCGCCGATTGCACTCGGGGTAATCGCTGGGCTCGGGATTTACGGTTATACCGCTGCATTGGACTTTTGGGCACAGAGATTGCCGTAGACTTAATGCAGAAAGTTTTTGCTAGAAATATCTTTCCGAGCTTCACATTCCATGATGCACACGCGACAAACACGCGGTCGGCATACTGGAATACAAGGCGCAAAATATCAGACACAATAATTGACGAATAAAGGAGAACCATGGCCTTAGCTGATACCCGTTTTAGCAATCGTCGTCGTAAATTGGCGACAGCAATGTCGGCAGAACGACTCGATGATTTCCTCATCACTCACTTGACGCACGTACGCTATCTGTCAGGATTCTCTGGCTCTAATGGTGCGGTGCTGCTGTCGAAAGATCAGTCCGCCGCGATCAGCACCGACGGTCGCTATTCCACACAAATCAGGGAAGAAGTGCCTGATATCGAACCCGTCATCACTAGCGCGATCACCAAAGAATTGTTGGCCAAGGTAAAAGGGCCGCGTCGTGTGGGTGTTGAATCTGACTTCGTAAGCATCGAGCAATTCAAGCAGCTAGAAAAACAATGCCCTGAAGAAGTCGAGTTGGTTCCAGTCTCGGGGATGATCGAAAAGATTCGTCTGATCAAGGATAATATCGAAATAGAGAAACTCACCGGAGTGGCAGCGCTGGCGTCCCAGGCATTGGAAGATCTGATTTCTGCCGGTGAGATTGGTGCTGGACGGACTGAACGCCAGGTCGCTGCGGACTTAGAATATCGTATGCGTGTTCTTGGTGCGGAGCGCCCAAGTTTCGACACCATCGTTGCCAGCGGCCCGAACGGTGCAAAACCACACCATGGTGCAGGCGATCGCGAGCTCCAAGAAGGTGACTTGGTCACCATTGACTACGGCGCACACCTTGCTGGGTTTAATTCGGACATGACACGTACCGTTGCTGTGGGCAAGGTTGATGATTTCTCTCGTGAAATCTATGAGATCGTGCTTAAAGCGCAGGAAGCTGGCGTGCGCGCAGCCACCCCTGGTACGCCACTGGCAGATATCGACGAAGCCTGCAGGGAAATTATCCGCGAGGCTGGTTACGAAGAATACTTCGTGCACTCCACTGGTCATGGCATTGGGCTTGACGTCCACGAAGCCCCTGCGGCAGCAAGCACAGGCAAGGGCAAGCTTGAGCCAGGTATGACTTTGACCATTGAGCCGGGAATTTATATTCCGGGCAAAGTGGGAGTACGCATCGAAGACACCTTGGTAATTACCGAAGGTAAACCCACAAACTTGTCGACTCCAACCAAGCAGTTGCGCGAGCTATAAGATTTACTCGCAGTTCAACACTGCTGCGCTAAGAAATTCAACACTGCTGCGCTAAGAAAACCGCATTTAAAAAGACTGCCTAGGCCGATGCTTTAATGGCCTGGGCAGTCTCGGTTATACTGGCTGGAGCAAAGATATATTAGACAGCGCCAAGCATTTTTGGTGTTGTTTCAACTGACACATATTGGAGAGTTGTTTCGTGGCTGATACCACTGCATTTAAGAACGGCGTAGTGCTGAAAATCGACAACAAACTGCAACAGATTGTTGAATTCCAACACGTAAAGCCAGGTAAAGGCCCGGCATTCGTGCGCACGAAGCTCAAAGATGTCATGACCGGTAAGGTCACCGATAAAACCTGGAATGCTGGTGCAAAAGCTGAGCTAGCTACGGTTGATCGCCGTGACATGACCTACCTGTACAACGACGGCACCAACTATGTCGTCATGGACGATAAGACCTTTGACCAGGTGGAGCTTGACGCCGAAAAATTCGGACGTGCTGTGGATTTCTTGCTGGAGAACATGCGCATTCAGGTTTCTTTCCACGACAATGAGCCGTTATTCGCTGAACTGCCGATCAACGTTGACCTGAAAGTCGAACACACCGAGCCGGGTCTGCAAGGCGATCGCTCTAGCGGTGGTACCAAGCCAGCTACGCTGGAAACCGGGGCTGAAGTTCAGGTGCCTCTGTTCATTGAAACCGGTAATGTCGTGAAGATTGACACCCGGACTGGCGATTATCTCTCCCGCAGCAATAACTAACGCGCAAGGTATGTCAGATAACAAGAAACGCTCGGCTTCTGGTGCCCGTTTTACGCGTTCGGATAAGCGTTTGCACACCAAGCGCTACCGAGCGCGCCGACGTGCCGCAGACATGCTCTACGAAGCAGAAACCCGAGATCTCGATCCCGTCGCCATCGTCGAAGACCGCGTTGAACTCGCGGGCTGGGCGCAATCGCCTGTGCCGCCGGTTGCTGAGTACACCAAAGAGATCGTCGCCGGAGTAGCCGAACAACTCGACGAAATCGATGAGTTGATTGCTCGCTTCCTGTCCCAGGAATGGGAATTGCGGCGTCTTCCGGCAGTCGACCGTGCGATCATGCGCGTGTCGGCTTGGGAAATATTGTTCAACCCAGAGGTTCCCGCTGCGGTTGCCGTCGTCGAAGGCGTTGAATTGGCAAGCGAGTATTCCACGGATTCCGCTGCACCCTATATTCACGCAGTGCTCGATGATATTGCACAATCTGCATCAGCCGACAACCCGATGCAGCAGGGTAGTTCTCACTCATCCGAGGATGCCGATATCGCGGACGAACAAGATTAAAAACATGGCTTTTAAACCTCGACATGCTGAGCAATTGCGGGCAGTTCCACCGGTGGATCTGTCGGCGATTGCGCCAACGTCGACACCGGGGTTTGTTGGTAGCCCCCGTGGAAAGCGACTGCGACGCAGGTTGCATAAGTTTGATGCTGAGCTGCAAACCCTGCAAGAGCAGCTTTTTGCCCACTCGCGATCGGGTACTCCAGAAACTGCGTCTGTGCTGCTTATTCTGCAGGGGATGGACACTTCAGGCAAAGGCGGAATGATTCGCAATGCCTTGTCGGTTTTCGATCCGCAAGGGCTGCGTCCAGTCAGTTTTGGTGCACCGACAGCAGAAGAACGAGAGCACGACTTCTTGTGGCGTATTAAGAAGCATGTACCGAAGCCAGGCGAGATCGTGGTTTTTGACCGTTCGCATTATGAAGACGTGCTCATCCAACGTGTCGAAGAGATGGCAACACCGGCTGAAATAGAGAGACGGTATGAAGCCATCGTTGATTTCGAGTCTCAGCTAGCAGCCCGTGGCGTCAGCATCATCAAAGTAATGCTGCATATCTCCCCGGAATTTCAGCGGGAAAACCTACTACGACGGCTACGCCGGGACGATAAGCGGTGGAAATTTGATCCCTCAGATATTGCTAACCGCGAAAAGTGGGAGGACTATCAGCGGGCCTATGAGATAGCGATTGATCGCACACACACGGAGGAAGCTCCGTGGTATATCATTCCGGGCGATAACAAGCTTTATGCCCGTACCGCCGTAAAATATTTGGTTTTGCGACGTCTACGTGCAATGAATTTGGAGTGGCCAACGCCGAGCTACGACGTTGACGAAGCATATTCTCGTCTGCGCCGATGAGCATTTTGTGCGCGGCTAAGGCGTTGACCCGCGGTTGTTATTAATTGCTTGCGTCGCCTTGGTCGCGGTGCTCATTGAGCTTGCGCATCTCTTCTGCCGCAGCGACCATCGCATCTTGTGCACGCATGACACCATCGACTGCGGCTTTCAACGCCACTTTCAGTTGCTCGTCGGATATACCTGCGGCAACCACGATGTCGCGTTCCGTGCGCACGAGCAATTTCCCGCTGTGCTCTGCGATTACTGCGCGTGCACCGATTGAGGTGGAATTGATTTGGTTCGCGGCCAAAAATAGGCCTGCATCAGCGCTGTCGTATTCAGTGTCAGTCGCAACCTCAGAGCGCACCACCATCGCCGAACCCAGCACGGCGAAGGTGCACAAGGTATCGTTCAAATTCGCGGTGGCAATTCCTTTATCGTCGACGGGAGTTAGTTCCACGTCGAATTCACGCATTGCTTGCGTTACGCGCTCAATAGTGGCTGGTGCAAGCTGTGTTTCTGTAGTCATAGTTGCTGCTCCTAGTCCTGCTCACTTGAGTTGTTGTTGGCGGTGGGGTGCTCTCCGGCGTCGTGGTGGCCGTCTTTCCACGTGACTGCATCTGGGAATTGTTTTTCTAATGTCTGGAATGATTCCAACACGGCGTCGAGGGTGCTGAGCAAAAATGCCCCCAATTGGTTCCGCGTCATTCCTACACTGACATCAGCTTCTCGTACTGCAGAAATTGCGAGTGCATTGTCGCCTTGCTCAAAAAACCGCAGAGTGGGGGCGAATTGTGCCTGGTTCCATGAATTGACTACTGCGAGGACATCGACCGCTGCGCGTGTGCTCAATTCACCGCGCCACAGGGAATCAGTGATGAGCATGTTTTGGCGTACGCTGATGGCGATAGCAGCGTTGCTAAAGCCCGTGCGCACCACCTTGAGCTGGCTGCCATCTGGCAGTTTCTGCTCTTCGAAGCGGTAGCGCAACCCTTCGGCTTCGAAAATTTCGCCGATGCGTTCAAATGTCACTTCGGCGATATCATCAATGGTTTCCGGTGTGCGTGCCGCATCGTCCGGTGTTGACTGATCCGTCATGTTTTTATCCATTCGCGGTTGGGAATTTCACTAACTCTTGCCACCGTACCGGCAAATAGCCTGTCGCTTCATGCTTTGGGCTGAAACCGTGTACGGGGCCCGTTAGATATTCG
>NZ_JAPJNQ010000101.1 GCF_030826625.1 Corynebacterium sp.
CGTTGAATACCTTCGACGGTTTGTAAGTAAAGTCCTTGGGATTGACGTGCGAAATCAGGGGCGATGTAGAAGATGGTGCCGCCGACGATGCCGACGAATCCGCCCAGGGTTATTAACGCCGCAAGAGAACTGGGAAAGCCAGCTTTGCGCAGTCGCGAAGACACTGGTGCCAACACGGTGCAAATAATCAGCGCGAAGGTGATCGGCAAGACACCAGCCCAGAATCGGCCTAAAATCCTCCCCAGCAGATATAGGAATACCCCGAGGATGATCAGGCGTAGTGCCCAAGTTGCGGCTTGTTTGATGCCGTGCCCGAGCACGACGGAACGATCGACTTGGTCACCAGGCGGGTGCGGGGTGATATCAGACCATTCGATGTCCTGTGATGCCGCAGCGTCCTGTGATGCCGCAGCATGCTCACTGGGATCGGCTGGTCGGTTCGACTTCGTACTCACGTTTAATATCATGCCTTATTACAGGCCTCGAGGCGAAGGAGTATTGGGCAAGGAGTGTGGGCGATGCGTTAGGATACAGCGTGTGAGTCTTACACTAGGAATCGTCGGATTGCCCAATGTTGGCAAATCCACTCTGTTTAATGCCCTGACCCGTAGCGACATTCTGGCAGCGAATTATCCATTCGCCACCATCGAGCCCAACGTCGGCCAGGTGGAGTTGCCAGATCCACGATTGCGTCGTTTGGCTGAGATTTTCTCGTCCGAGCGAATCTTGCCTGCCATCGTTTCCTTCGTGGATATTGCAGGCATCGTGAAAGGAGCTTCCGAAGGCGAAGGCATGGGCAATGCTTTCTTATCAAACATTCGAGAAGCTGACGCGATTTGCCAGGTTGTGCGCGCTTTTGACGACGACAACGTCATCCACGTCGATGGCAAAGTTGATCCCACCGCTGATATTTCCATCATCAATACCGAGTTGATCCTGGCAGATCTACAAACCTTGGAAAAGGCCCTGCCGCGCTTGGAAAAAGAGGCGAAGAAAAACAAAGACCTCGCCAACGTAGTGGAGTCGGCAAAATCCGCGCGTTCGATTCTGGAAGATGATCGCACACTGTTTTCTGCTGCTAAATCCGATGAAATCGACTTGGCGCCGTTGCGTGAGCTGCATTTGATGACGACCAAGCCTTTCTTATACGTCTTCAACTCTGATGAAGGCGTGCTCACCGATGAGGCAAAACGCGCGGAGTTAGCAGAACTAGTTGCACCGGCAGATTGCGTGTTCTTGGATGCAAAAACGGAAACTGAGTTGCTGGAACTCGAAGAGGAAGAGGCAGCCGAGCTTCTGGAATCCGTTGGCCAGAGTGAGCCAGGATTGAATACCCTGGCGCGCGCTGGTTTCGAGACGCTTGGTTTGCAGACGTACCTGACGGCCGGGCCGAAAGAGGCACGTGCCTGGACCGTAAAGAAAGGTGCTACTGCTCCGCAGGCAGCCGGAGTTATCCACTCAGACTTTGAAAAGAAGTTCATTAAAGGAGAAATCGTCTCCTTTAATGATCTCGATGCAGCTGGTTCGATGGTTGCTGCCCGCAATGCCGGAAAAGTTCGCCTCGAGGGCAAGGATTACATCATGCAAGACGGCGACGTCTGCGATTGGAAGACCGGCGCCTAAAACGGGTGCGGACGGCTCACGACAGGCTGAAAGAAAAACAAGATGGCTGCAAAAACCAGTAAAAACAGTGATAGTTCGACCCAAGCACGCTATATCCCGGTGCGTGCTGGGCTGTATCCCATTTTTGTTGCGGCGTTTGTCGTGGTGTTCGTCATCTCGAATATCACTGCGAGCAAAGGGGTGACGATCGGGCCGTTGGTCACTGATGGTGCGTTTTTCTTATTCCCCATTGCCTATGTTATCGGCGATGTGCTCGCCGAATGCTATGGATTTAAAGCTACGAGGGTTGCGATCTGGACTGGTTTTGCCGCTGCGTTGGGTGCTGTGATCGCGTTTTATATTGCGATTTGGTTGCCTGCGGCTGATTTCTATGAAAATCAAGAAGCCTTTTCCACTGTGCTGGGCTTCGTGCCACAGATTGTTGCTGCTTCGTTGGCTGGCTATGCTGTTGGCCAGCTGCTCAATGCTTGGGTGCTTACCAAGATGAAAAGCCGGAACGCCGCAGCCCCGTTGTGGCAACGACTAATGGGCTCTACGGTGGTTGGCGAATTCGGTGACACACTGGTGTTTTGCCTGATCGCAGCAACAGCGATTGGTATCAGCACCGTGCCTGATTTCGTGAATTATGTGGTTGTCGGTTTCGTGTGGAAAACCTTGATGGAAGCCATTTTGCTGCCGGTTACCTACAAGGTTGTAGCTTGGGTGAAGCAGCGCGAAATGCCGTCCAGTACTGCGTCGTCGACAGCGTAGCCTGATCGCCCGGTGGTGGATAGGGCATAATCGCTGCTATGGGAGCACAACAAACTGAGCAAACAGGCGAAGGCCGAGCGTTAGAGAATCTAGATCTTTCCGGAATCGAGAAGGTTTTAGTAGTCGTTGCCCATCCCGATGATCCCGAATACGGCCTGTCAGCTGCAACGAATTCGTGGATCAGCCAGGAAGGCATTGAAGTCGGCTATCTTTTGTTGACTTCAGGCGAAGCAGGAATTGCATCGCTCGCGCCGGAGGAATGTGGCCCGCTGCGCGCCGATGAACAACGCAAGGCTTGTGATGCGATCGGTGTTGATTCCTTAGAGATCCTCGATTTTCCTGATGGTCATTTGGTGTACAACCTGGAGCTGCGCAAAGCTATTACCCGCAAGATTCGCCAGTTTCAGCCTGATGCCATAGTCGTTTTGCCGATGAGCCTGGAACTACCCATGGGACTCAACCAGGCTGATCACCGCGTGGCTGGTTTAGCTGCTCTCGATGCTGCGCGGGATGCAGCCAATCCCTGGGTTTTTCGCGAACTCACCGAATCCGCTTGGGCTACGACGAAATTTTGGATCGTGAACGACCTGGAATCGGATTATGTCTATCGTGTCAGTGATGCTGACGAACGTGCCGCGATTAATTCGCTGGCATCCCATGAGCAATACTTAGCAGCGTTGGACGATCACCCCGCGGCGGAAGATTTTATTCCACTGGTGCTGCGCGGAGAAGACCCGAATGCGCCTGCGCAGGTGAAATTTAAAGTCTATGATCTTTAAGGATCACTAGGTTCTGCAGGCATCACTGGGCTCGTGACGGTCCGGGCTCCGTTAGGTAGGGGAGAGGCGAATGCTGTCGCCGGGTAGATATCTAGTGGTTGTGCCAGGCTAGGTATCTGCACCATGTGCGGTTTCGCGTGCGGCAGAGCAACCACCATGGCACCAGCCGAGCAATAAGCACGAACATTCAACGGTGGCGTTACCGGCTCATCGACGTCAATCGTGCCTAATTTATTGTCATCGATGAATACACTGTTTCCTGTGACAATCGCGTACAGATGCGATAAACCGTAATTTCGCATGTCATAGTCCGAATGCACCGGGAGATATCGCGAACCTGTGGCTACCGGACCCTCAGGATTGTTGGCGCTGACTATCCACGGTGCGATCGGTGCCAAAATGTCGACGCCAATTTGTCCTGCGGAGACAGTGATGCGAGCAGTGGCTTCGATTCTCACCGCGCGCAAGGCCTGCAACGCCTCAACGTCGCCAAGAATCGCGATGATGCCGGTGTGGGCGCGCACCCGCCACGTACCGTGAAAAGTCATTGTCACGCTGATGTCGAATTGCTTGGGTTGGTTGCCAGGAAAACGGGCGTGGCGACCTTGTGGTTGGTCGACGAAGATCGCAGAAAGCCCGAGAACTGCGGCGCTAAAAACGCGCTGGGCAGGTAGGGGATCGCTGACGTGTACGGCGCTGGCGGGCAGCGGAAAATTTTGCACTTCGATCACCCTGACTGACGTTGTTGCATTGATGCTTTTGAGTTGACGTAGCGAAATTATTGGAGTTTCGCGTGTTCAACGTGCCTGAATATTGAACAACACCTAGTGTAATGAGTCGATGTACGAGACTTCCACGATTCTCTTCGCTTTTGCGTTGACACTGGCAGCCGGAATTTCCACAGGCATCGGCGGTGCCATCGCGGTGGTGAAAAACCGCCCAGGCCCGGTGTTCATGGCGACATCCCTGGGGTTATCCGCCGGGGTAATGCTGTATGTCTCTTAAGCAACCGGATCACGGTGGAAAGCATTCGCTGCCGCGACAGCTTCGGGGTTGGCTGAACCAATCGGGGCGCTGGTCGGTTTTGCGCTGCTAATGCCCGTCATGGGACCCGAGGCACTGGGGTTTGTGTTTGCTGCAGTCGCCGGTGTGATGGTGTTTATCAGTTTGGACAAGCTTTTGCCGACGGCGGTCGTTACCGGGCGTCACCACGCCGCGGTTTATGGGTTAATTGGGGGAATGGCGATTATGGCGATTTCACTTTTGCTGGGTGCCTAGCTGTGACCGAGCCCTGTTATTGGTGGGGTGAGCGTGAAAGAGCCCGGGGCTGCCCACTCCACGGGCATACCGAGCGAATCTAACCACGCAAGTGCATCATCATTGTGCCTGGTGATCCCGTCGACAGCGCGGAGCGTGGCTTCGATGGCATGCTCCGCATCATCGGCAGTGATCTGACCTTGCGCAGTTGCTTCTGCTAGCTCGTCTATATCGAGCACTTCAACTTGGTGGCCGGTCAGCGAAACAATGTCGATGTACAAATCGCGTGTGTGCCACGAATGAGAGCTGACGTCGATATCGACGATGTCGATGTAATAATCCTGGGGTTTTTCGTAGCCCGGCCGGAAATGGAAGATGCTCACTCGCAGGGAGAGTTGCGGCAGCAGCCAAGATTCGAGGTAGCCGAATTGTGGGTGGTCAGCGCCTCGTGCCATATACAAGCCGAAGTCGGTTGAAAGATAGGAATCGACGGTGCGGTGGAATCCCTTGGGATCGACATTGACCTTCTCGGTGATCATAAAGGTCTCTTTTTTGACTGGATGCATGGGGTTAACCAGTGATGAGTGCGGCGGTTGGGAAATAATTGCAGGTGCTGTTGTGAGTGTGCACGCTGCCTTCGAGTACGGCGATGATGGTGCCGCGGCCAGTATCGGCGACCCCAGAAATAGTGGCAGGACCTTCCGGGTTGATGCCATGGTTACCCAGCGCCGTGGTGCCAAATTTCCCGTTGCTGAGATTAAACCAGTGGGCCCGCATGTCTTGATTTTGGGCGGCGGGCGCGGTACCCAGCGCGGTGAATAGGAAGGCAGTTTCATGAGCTGCGGCACCCGGTGCCGGAATTTCTGCGGGGCCCGGAACTGCAATAGCCGTACCAACGCTGTCATGTGTGCCATCGATGCACGATCCGGCAACTGTCGGCCAGCCAAACTGTGTGAACCGTGGACCATCTTCTGGCAAATCGGGTCCACCGGTTTCGCCTGCACCAATCGCAAAATCCAGAGCCTGCAAAATAGCCTCTCGGGCTTGAGGTGGCACCCATGGTTGGTGTGCGAATTGTCGGATTTGTGCTGCGCTTTCTGGGGTTGGTCGGCCTAGGTGATCAACTGGTGAATATCGTGCGAAGAGATCGTCAAGTTGACTGCTGTACAGGTGCTGTTTGCTAGCAGAAAGCTGCGTGCTGGAGGCTTGATTGAGGTTTATGCTCTGGGCTTGCGCCGAGGGTGCAGCTGGGGCAAGCAGAGCGAGGCTGGCGGCGATAGTAGTGACCGCGGTGCGTGCCCCGATCATGCGTGGGCGGGCGGCTGCAAGCATGTGGTCCTCCGTGAACCGTTGGTTGGGTTGTGCAGGGGTAGGTCTAGTATTTAATAGCTAATCACTAGTTATTGTCACTTTAATAACAATGGAAACATCTTTAACGATTGCCACAACCATAACTAGTCGGCCAGGCATCTGCAACGGTTCTGTGTGCTTTTTGTTGACTTACTAGGGCTATCGGGGGAACGGCGGGGGATGTTAACGTGCGTGAAGATGCACGTGGAGTAGAAGACGAGTATCGTTGAACCGTTAAAACCCACAATCTTTCAGGAGTACTGTGAACACTGAGTTCCGCAACGTCGCAATCGTCGCGCACGTCGACCATGGTAAAACCACTCTCGTCAACGGAATGCTCGAGCAGTCCGGTGCGTTCGGTGAACATGGCGAAGTTAATGATCGCGTCATGGACTCGAATGACCAGGAAAAAGAGCGTGGCATCACGATTCTTGCGAAAAATACCGCGGTCCGTCGTAAAGGGCTCGGTAAAGATGGTGCCGACCTTATTATTAACGTCATCGATACCCCAGGCC
>NZ_JAPJNQ010000102.1 GCF_030826625.1 Corynebacterium sp.
GTGGCACACCAGCCAGCGGTGATGCTGGTTTTTCACCCTTGTCTAAAGCCTGGTCGACGGCATCGGCAGCTGCCAGCGCCTCGTCGGCACCGATATGCAAGAAGGAGTTCAGCGTCTCGTTAGTTTCGTTAATGCGATCCAGGTATGCCTGGGTCACTTCCCGGGAAGTGATTTCTCGGTTATGGATACGCTGCGCCAACTCTGCTGCGGTTTCCGAGATCACTCCGGAGGTTGGGCGTGTAAATTCAGTCATTAATTCTCTACCTCTATCGCTCGTGAACTGGATTAACCGCGAATCTTCGGAACCACAAATCGGCCATCGCGTGCATCAGGTGCCTGGTCCAGGGCTTGTTCCGCGGACAAAGTAGGCACGACTTCGTCGCGACGCATCGTGGTCTCAACTGAATGCGGGTGGCTCATCGGTTCTACCCCACTGGTATCCACGTTTTGCACTGCCGAAACCACGTCAACGATGCCGTCGATTTGCTCTGCATAAGTAGCGATTTCCGAATCACTCAGCGCCAGGCGTGACAGCTTCGCTAAGTGCTCAATTTTCTCGCGGGAAATTTCTGACACAGTCGATTCAATCCTTCGATATCCGTGAACCAATTTTCTCCCGTACTATGCTACGCCACTAGCCCCGAACCGACGACGACTGGCCAGCAGTGTGCGGCTAAAATCCCGCTCGAGCATTCCGTAGGAATCCCACTCCAACATTGCGTAGGAATACGCTTGCATGCACATAGTGTGCTTTCGGTCCCAAATTGATGCCGCAGGTTGCTACGATGGTGGAGACGAACGTCAAGTTCAGAAAGTGGTGGCTTAAACTCATGTCGTTTTTGATCCGTGTCCTGCTCCCCGATACCCCCGGAGCGCTCGGACAATTAGCCGACGCCATCGGCAATACCGGCGGCAATATTCAGTCTGTCGACATCATCGAATCTTTTTCTGCTGATACCGTCATGGACGATATCGTCGTTGAGCTTCCGCAAGGCGTCATGGCTGATGCCTTGATCACCGCCGCTAACTCCGTCGACGGCGTGGAAGTTGATTCCATTCGACCGTTTTCCGGGCGGGTTGACCGACGCGGGCAAATCGAGATGCTTTCTGAGCTCGCGACCAACAGCGGTGGCTTGCGCGCTTCTCTACAGAAATTCGTCTCTGTCTTCCCCAAAGCACTGACCTCATCGTGGGCGATCGTCGTGGACACCACCGGTGAAATCGCCCGGGTGGCGGCCTCGAGTGCTGCACCGGAAGATGACGGCTCGATTCCCGTGGACATCGACATCACCGCAGCGCGCGTGCTCATCGCCGATAGCGAGGACTGGATTCCGGAATCCTGGCGGATCTTGGACTCCGCGCTAGCCGGAGCACCATTAGGCGATAGCGGCCTGGTGCTCATCATCGGTCGCGCCGGAGGGCCAGACTATCTCGCCAGCGAGGTTGTCCACCTCGGCCACCTCGGCAATATCCTTGGCAAACTCATCGACTAAGCGGGTGAACAAATAAGCAGCTCAACGGCTAAGTTCTAGTGTCGGCCTGAGTGCTAGAGCTCACCGTCGAGAAGCTGCTGAAATTCTGTTTCTGACAAAACACGTACGCCTAAATCACGCGCTTTGGTCTCTTTTGAGCCCGCATTCGCGCCAGCCACGAGGTAGTCGGTCTTTTTCGACACCGAGCTGGTGGCTTTCCCGCCGCGCGAGACGATCGCTTCTTTCGCACTATCACGGCTGAAATCATCCAAGGTGCCGGTCACCACGATGGTCAGCCCCTCGAGGGTTTGCTCCACGCGCGCTTCCTCGGCGACTTCCATCGTCACCCCGGCTTGCGCCCACTTGTCGACGATGTCGCGGTGCCAATCCACGTTGAACCACTCGCGCAAGGAATTCGCGATGGTCGCTCCAACCCCATCCACATCTGCGATCTGGTCGACCTCGGCGCTGCGCAATGCCTCCATGGAACCAAAACGCGTCGCCAAGGCCCGTGCTGCCGTTGGCCCAACGTGGCGGATCGACAGCGCGATCAACACCCGCCAGAAATCCGCATGGCGTGCGGTCTCCAAATTTTCCAACAGCTTCTTGCCGCTGGCGTTGACGACCCGCTGTGTTTTGTCCTCTTTATCGAGGCGGGTGTAGACCTTGGATTTCACCAGCGATTCTTCGTCGATAGCAAACAGGTCTGATTCATCAACCACGACGCCATTGGCGATCAAATCGTGGGCGCCCTTCTCCCCGAGTGCCTCAATATCGAATGCTTTACGGGAGGCTAGGTATTCCAGGCGAGCACCAAGTTGGGCTGGGCACGATTGCGCATTCGGGCAGCGCCAGTCGGCATCACCTTCTTTTTGCGGTGCCAGCTTGGTCCCACACGACGGGCAGTTTTCCGGGAAGCTCCATTCGTATTCGCTCCCATCGCGTTGCGAGACCACCGGGCCCAGTACTTCTGGGATGATCTCCCCGGCTTTGCGAATGACCACGGTATCGCCGATGAGCACGCCCTTGCGTTTCACTTCGGTTTGGTTATGCAGCGTGGCCATGGACACGGTGGTACCGGCGACAAAAACCGGGTCCATGATTGCGTACGGAGTCACCCGTCCCGTGCGTCCCACCCCTACTTCGATCTGTCGCAGCGTGGTGGTGACTTCTTCCGGCGGGTATTTGTAAGCGATCGCCCACCGGGGCGCCCGCGAAGTCGCGCCGAGGTTGCGCTGCGTCGACAAGTCATCGACCTTGACCACTAGCCCATCCATTTCGAAGAAAGCATCATGGCGATGCTCATCCCAATAGTGCACCTGTTCGATGACTTCCGCCGTGGTCTCTACCCTCTTGGTAAACGGCGACACCGGCAAACCCCAGGCGGCGAGTGCTTGGTAGGCATCCCACTGCGACCCCGGCGCGAAGCCGTCGCGTGCGCCAAGTCCGTGGGCGATCATGCGTAGACGGCGCTTTTTTACTTCTTCGACGTTTTTCATGCGCAATCCGCCGGCTGCGGCATTGCGGGGGTTGGCGAAGGTTTCGGGTTTTTTGCCGCGCTCTTCGGCGAGCTTGACGCGTTCTTCGTTGATGGCGGCGAAATCTTCGGGGTTCATGTAGACCTCTCCGCGGATTTCGATCAGCTTGGGCACGGGATATTCCTCGGTGCCGGTGAGGGTATGCGGGATGTCGTCGATAACGCGCGCGTTGGCGGTGATGTCTTCGCCTGTGGTGCCGTCGCCGCGGGTGGCGGCACGTTCTAGTTCGCCGTTGCGGTAGACCAGATCCACCGAGAGCCCGTCGATTTTCAGCTCAGTGAGATAGGCAGGTGCCGGGGTGCGTGCGAGCCAGCCACGGAGTTCATCCTCGTCGAAGGCATTGTCCAAGCTGAGCATGGGTTCTAAGTGATTGACGTTGGCAAAACTGGATTCTTCCGGCACTGGTGCGCCGACCTGCATAGTTGGCGAGTCGGGCACTGCGAGCTGTGGGTGGCTCTGTTCTAGTGCTTCCAGCTTGCGCAGCAACCGGTCGAATTCCGCGTCAGGGATTTCGGGTTGCTCGTTGTAGTAGCGTTCCCGGTGGTGCCGAATCTCGTCGGCAAGCTCTTTCCAGTCGCGGCGCAGTCCAGCTTCATCTAAATCACTCACGACAGTCCAGTCTAACGGTGATGGTACTGCGAGGTTTATTGCACGTCATCATGCAGTGCTGAGTCCCGATCAGCAGCGGGTTGCTGGCTTGTTCTGTGGTGTGTGAGGGGGCGCGTCTAGGCTGTAGGTTATGAGTTTCAACGCGTCCCGCATGCTGGCTTTCGACCTGGAAACCACGTCGAATATCGCCCACCAAGCCCGAATCGTCACTTCTGCTTTGGTTTCTATCGAAGGTTCGAAGGTCGACTCACAAGAGATGTTGGCTGATCCTGGTATTGAGATTCCACAACAAGCTATTGATGTCCATGGAATTACCACGGAGTATGCCCGGGAACATGGCCGTGACCATGATGAGGTAGTCGCGGCTACCATTGCCGCGATCAAAAAAGGTTGGGAAGATGGCAAAACTTTGGTGGTATACAACGCGAATTATGACCTGACGGTTTTGCGTAGCCTGGATGAAGATTTCACGGTAACTGGGCCGGTGTTCGATCCTTTCGTCATCGATAAATTGAAAGATAAATATCGCAAGGGCCCGCGCACGCTCGGCAAGGTATGCGAAGAATACGGCGTGCCGTTGGATAATGCCCACGAGGCCACCGCAGATGCCATGGCGGCGGCGCGTATCGCTTGGAAGCAGGTGAATCAACGTTTTCCAGAGTTAGCGAAGCTGGATGACGGCGAGCTGATGGAATATCAGGCGGTCGGTTATTACGAAATGCAGACGGAGTTTAAGCGCTATCTAGCCTCCCGTGATCGGGATACTAGCTCTGTGGCTACGTCGTGGCCTATGCAGGGCTAAGCAGCTGGCCGTGGGATCCAAGGTGCAGCCGCAACTAGTCGAAATGCGAGCCGTTATAGGATGAAAAACATGAAAAAATCGCTCTTAACCGCGCTCGTTGTTGGAGCCATCGTTTTTGTGGGCACCATCGCGCTAGGCCCACAGCGCATTAGCTTGGCAACGCAAGCCACCGGCGACAAGCAATTAGCCACCGAGCTCTCCGAATTGGCTGTCCCTGGACACAACCAGTTGGCGGCGTTCAGCATCGACGATGGCACCACCACCTTTGCCGGATGGGGCGCTGATCAGGACACCGAATTTGAAATCGGTTCAGTAACCAAGATGCTAACCGTCGAGTTGCTCCGCCAGGAAGTCGAGGACGGCAATCTCGAATTGGATACCACGTTGGGTGAACTTATCGATGAGCTCGACGAACCAGTCGCGGCAGTCACGTTAGAAGAAGTCGTGAACCACACCGGCGGTTTGCCCCGTTTAGCGGGCGTGAGCTTTAGCTCTAACCTGGGATTTTCAGTGTTCGGTACCAACCCGTACCAGGGCATCGGGCGTGATGATGTCATTACTGCCGCCAACGAGATCTCCGAGCTGGAAAATCGTGGCGAAGAGCAGTATTCCAACCTCGGTTATGCCTTGCTCGGCTGGGCACTGGCAGAACGCCATGGGGTGAGCTATGAAGAATTGCTTGACGACGAGATCTTCACCCCGCTGGGCATGGACGATACTTTCGTCGCCACCGAGCAGAATGTCGAAGGCGAAAGCGCAGGTGTGCTCAACAATGGGCGCAACGCGCAGCCCTGGATCACCGAAGGCTACGCACCCGCGGGCATGGTGCGCTCTACCCCAAGCGATATGGCGAAATTCGCCAAGCACCTGCTAGAAATTGGGCTCCCGGAATATGGATGGGCAGAAACTGCCTCGGCACGGGATGCCGGTAGCGGCGCTGGCTGGCACAACGGGCAAACCGGTGGCTATTCCACGATGCTGGTGATCGCTCCGGAAGGACAACGCGCTGCGTTCGTCGCTGGTAATACCCCGCGCGGAGTCGAACACATCGGTTTGCAACTAGCAGGAGAGGAAGTCTAAACATGAATGCCATTATCAACCTCATCCTGGTTTTCTTGTTGATCTTCAACTGGGGCTTTGCTGCTTGGAAAGCCCGCGAGAAAAAAGGTGCGCTGTCCATCCAGATCATCAACCTGCTGATCAACATCGGGTTAACGCTGTTTATCGCCTACGTCGTCGCCTGGAACTCGGTTGTGCCGATCTGGGTCTGGTGGGGCCTCGCGCTGCTGATGGCAGCGTCGGTCACACTGATCGTCTACCACATGCTGGAGCGACGCGGCGCGGAAACTACAGATCACCCAGATCGTCGACAAGCATCCGCGCAACCTCAACGCTAAGGCGATAGGTGCGCGCGCACTCAACAAGGCTGCGCCCAGGCAGGCCCGGCTGCGGGCAAATATCAAGCAGCCGTGCGCCGGATTGCCGGTTGATGCCGACGGTATCGAGCAGCCGCGCGATCGAAATTGCCAGACCTC
>NZ_JAPJNQ010000103.1 GCF_030826625.1 Corynebacterium sp.
CCCCCGCCCCGATTCGTACGCCCTGGTCACAGGCGCAAGTCAAGGCATTGGCGAGGCCATGGCACGCGATCTCGCCAAAGCCGGCCACAACCTCATCCTCGTCGCCCGCCGCGAGCAGGTGCTCAACTCGCTTGCCGACGAGCTCACCACCCACGGCATCACGGCTGAAGTCTTTGCCGCAGACCTATCCAACTACGACGAAGTGACGGGTTTGTTGGAATACCTGAAAGATAAAAACGTCTCCATCGCAATAAACTCGGCGGGCATCGCCAGCTTCGGCAAATTCGTCGAGCAAGACTGGGAATACGAGACCAACCAGTTCCATCTCAATGCCACTGCGGTGCACCGCATCACCAACGCCGTCGTCCACCCGATGGTGGCACGCGGCGAGGGCGCAATCTGCAACGTGGGTTCTGCCGCCGGAAATATCCCGATCCCGAATAACGCTACCTACGTATTCACCAAGGCGGGTGTCAATGCTTTTACCGAGGCGCTGCACTATGAGCTCAAAGGCACCGGGGTCAGCTGCACGCTTCTAGCTCCGGGCCCTGTGCGCGATGCGGTGGTGCCGGATGAGGAACAGTCAATCGTCGACAAGGTCGTGCCAGATTTCTTATGGACGACCTACGAGTCGTGCTCAGCCGAAACCCTGGACGCCATGGCGAAAAACCGGCGCCGGGTGGTGCCTGGGCCGCTGTCGAAGGCCATGAATACGCTGAGCCAAATTGTGCCGGTTCCGCTGATTGCGCCGTTGGTCGGCAAATTTTATTCCAAAATGGGCTAAACGAGTACGAGCGTACAAGCGAAAGGAACATTAGTTACACATGACGAACGAGACCGCAGCAGAGACCACCGGGGCCACAGAATCTACCGACACCGCGAACTCTGCGAGCATTCCGGCCAAAAGCAATCGCCTGGTCTGGGTGGATCTGGAAATGACGGGCCTGGACCCCAACCGGCATGTCATCGTCGAGGTTGCCGCGCTGGTCACCGATGCCGAACTCAATATTCTTGGCGACGGCTACTCCGCTGTCATTCACGCCAGCGAGGAAGAACTCGCGGCGATGGATGACGTCGTCGTCCGTATGCATCAGGCTTCGGGGCTGGATAAAGAAATCGCGGAATCGACCACGACAGTCGCCGAAGCTGAACAAGCCGTTTTGGAACTCATTGCGCAACACTGCGAAGCCGATTGGGCAGTACCGCTGGCCGGCAATTCGATCGCTACCGATCGCCGGTTTATCCAGGAATACATGCCTCAGCTAGACCAGCGCCTGCACTACCGCATGGTGGATGTCTCCACCATTAAGGAACTGTCGCGTCGCTGGTTCCCGCGGGCGTATTTCCAGCAGCCAGATAAAGGCCAGGCACACCGCGCACTGGCAGACATTGTGGAATCGATCCGCGAGTTGGACTATTACCGGCGCGCGGTTTTTGTGGATCCGGGTGCGGTTTCTAGCGACGACGCCGCACACGCAAAAGACGCCGCTACCGCCGCTTACCAGCAGTTTTTGTAAATCCACGATCATGCGCTAATCTAGTGCGTGCTGCTTTAGAGCAGCGATGGTGGCTGTAGTTCAGCTGGTAGAGCACTAGGTTGTGATCCTAGGTGTCGCGGGTTCGAGCCCCGTCAGCCACCCCAAAGTAACACCCTCTTGGTCGCGGAAATGCGGCCGAGAGGGTGTTGTCGCGTGGCAGACTACATACATCCGGAACAGAGCGTGGGCGAGACTTTCGCCAGAATAATCCCATTATTTGTTCTATTTTCTGATAACTAACCCTGCACACACAAATAAAAGCTAAGGCTTTTCAAGTATAAATCCCTAGCTCGCCGAGTGTAACCAACTCTCTTTTTCTATTTATAAGTGTTACGTTATAAAAGAGTGTTTTCGAAGATTTTTCTCAATCACGCCCCATGACTGCTACCCCCTTGATTGAAGGAACAGCCAATGGAAATTAATCCAGATTTCCCACTCTGGCTCCGCGCCAGCCACCTCATCAACTTTGTCCTGATCGGCATCCTCCTACGTTCCGGCTGGGAGATGCTCGCCTCCATGCCTCGCCTGTGGTGGCGCAATGACTGCGCACCAGGCACCGAGTGGTTGAAGTTCACCAAGCGTGAGCTTCCCAAAGAAGAAGGCATCTACACCTCCCTAATGGATGAAAAGTCCGCTTCCCCAATTTTCACCCTTCCGGGCCACGAAAACATCGGCTTAGGCCGTCACTGGCACGGCCTAGGCGTGATGCTGTGGGTGCTTAACGGCGTCTTCTACGTCATTATGCTATTTGCCACCGGGCTGTGGAAACGGCTAATCCCAACTTCCTGGGATGTTTTCCCCGAAGCCTGGGACTCGTTCAAAACATACATGTCGTTCACCGCGCCAGGCATCGAACACTTCCAGCCTTACGACGCGTTGCAGCAGCTGACGTACTCATTCGTGATCTTCATCCTGGCTCCGTTCATGATGCTGACCGGCGTCGCAATGTCGCCTGCCGTGCGCCAGTCCATGCCGTGGTACGTAAAAATGTGGGGTGGGCATCAAGGTGCACGTTCCCTGCACTTCATCGGCATGGTGATGATGTCCGGCTTCGTAATCATGCACGTCGGTCTGGTCATGCTGGTACACCGCGATCACAACACCACGAACATGGTCTTCGGCGTTATGTCCACTGAACGCGCAGGCCAGGCGCTTTTCATCATGGTGCTTACCGTCGTGCTGGTCGTCTCTTTCTGGATCGGACTTTCCTACTGGTCGCTGTCGGATCGCGTCCGCGCCCACAATTTCTTGGTGCTTACTACCGAATGGGGCCGCAAAATCTTCCTGCAGAAACTGCGCCCACGCGGAGCTAAGCAGAAAGCCTACACTGACGACGATATTTCGGAATTCCACTGGACCAACGGTCTGCCACCAACGGAAGACGAATCCGAGTACTGGATTGAACAACGCGATAGCAACTGGGACGGCTATGAAATGACAGTCTTTGACGATGTCCGTGACGTCAACAAGACCATCACCTTGGGTGACCTCCGTGCCCTTCCCCAGCACTCGTACATCGCCACCCACACCTGTATGCAGGGATGGTCGGCCACGTCGCGCTGGAGCGGTCCGAAACTTACCGACGCGCTGGAGCTATTAGGCGAACGCCCAGAAGGGGCCCGCTACGTATTAATCGAGTCCTATGGTCTGGCGCAAAAGATGATTGATGATCGTCCCCGTGAGCCATTTTACGCCGCTATTGACCTAGAAACTGCCTACGAAGATGACACCATCCTCGCGCTGGACCGTAATGGCGAACCTATCGATAACCACCTGGGTGCACCGGTGCGGTTGCGCGTAGAATCTAACCACGGATACAAGCACGTGAAATGGGTATCGCGGATCGGCTGGATTAAGGATTACCAGGACTACCAAGATGGTCGTGGTGGAACCCGTGAAGATTCCGCACTGCAAGCCTTTAACGGCCGCATCTAGATACTCTTTTCGGTAGTGCTAGAACCTTTCTAGACCCGTAATTCTGGAAATCGTATTTCCGAGGAGAATAATGGCACCATTACAGACCACGCACTTTGCCGTTGCAAGTGTAGACAATAAAGACGGTGGCAAGACAAGCAAGAAGATTTTGCAGGCGCTTTACGACATCTTCAGCAGCGAAGGGATGGGCTATGCTGCCTTCGAATTCTCCCCGGATGCACCCGCACGGTTGATCATCAAGCACAAAGCTGACCAACAACCAGATATCGACGCACTCAACGCGCAAATGGCGAAGGTCAGCAAAGCGGAAATCTCAGAGGTGCTGTTCAAATCACGGTAGGTTTCATCCCAGCCACGTAAAACGTTCCGGATGAATCTTTGTCATCCAATCGGGCATTGTCTCTCCCGCGATCACACCAGACACCAACTGTGCAGTCCGGGGCGCAAGGCTGATTCCTTGCATCGCATGCCCGGTCGCAACCACGACATTCGGGAATTTCTGCAGCGCACCAATATGCGGCAAACCATCCGGAGTCATCGGACGCATCCCCTGCCACGGATCCAAGGCTCGTATGTGCTTTTCGACGGCACCTCGCTGAGCCCGAAAGCGCTGATCGACGGCATCGCGATCACTAATTTGCGCACCCCGGCTGTCTCGATCTCGTGCACCTATGATTTCTTTGCCGACGAGGACGCTACCTCGCCACTGCGCGTAGCCATTTTCGGCACCGGGCCGCAGGGCCGTGCGCACGCTGCAACCGTAGAATCGACTTTCCCACAGCGCGACTGCTCCATCACCTTCATCTCGCGCACCGAACCAGATGCACTCGATGATTCCTACCACTGGGCGCAAGCGGGCAGCGCCGAAGCCCGTGAGGCCACCCGAGGTGCTGACCTCATCCTGTGCACTACCACTGCCGCAGAGCCAATCGTGCAGAGAGACGACGTGGCCGATAATGCGGTGATCGTCGCTGTGGGCTCGCACTCCCCCGATGCTCGAGAATTATCCACCGATCTAGTGGCAGCATCACACGTAATCGTCGAAGACATGGAAGCCGCCCTGCGTGAAGGTGGCGACATCATCCAGCCGTTGAACGAAGACGCAATCAAGAAAAACGACCTGTTCACCTTCGCCGACGTCGTCAGCGGCAAGGTCACCATCAAGCGTGATAGGCCGATCGCCTTCAAATTCACCGGCATGCCATGGGAAGATCTCGCACTCGCGGAAGCAATCGCCGACAAGCTCGCTTCGCAGCATTAAATCCACCGCAGCTGCCCCTTGTATGCTTTAAGCATGGTCAACGCCCAGATCCCGCAGATTGCTTCGCGCGCAAGCTCCTTGCGCGAGCAAGTCTCCGAATTCATCCGCGCCGGCCTGATTTCCGGTGAGCTCGCCCCCGGCAAGATCTATTCTGCGCCACAATTAGCTGCCCACATGGGAATATCCGCCACTCCGGTGCGCGAAGCCATGCTGTACTTCGAGCGCGAAGGCATGGTCACCAAAATGCGCAATACCGGCTACAAGGTCACTGAGCTTTCCGACGAAATCCTCGACGGAGCAGCCGAAGCCCGCATCCTGCTAGAAGTCCCCACCATGGCGAAGGTCGCCCGCAACTGCACCGGTGAGATCGCAGAAAAAGTCGAAGACTTACGCAACCTCGCCCACGAGCTTAACGACGCCGCCGAACGCGGAGATTTGGTCTCCTACCTGCAAGCAGACCTAAAATTCCACTGCGATTTCCTGGCTTTGGCGGGCAACCCCGTCATCGTGGAAACCGTCTCTAGCCTGCGCACCCGCAGCCGCGTGACTGGGTTGCGTCGTCTAGCAGAAGCTGGCGCACTCGTCGCCAGCTCCCGCGAGCACGAAGCCATGATCGATGCGGCCCTGGAACAAGATGCCGACGCGATGGAAGCCATTGTGCGCACCCACATCGGGCACGTGCGCAAGGAATGGGCCGTGTAGGTTTTCCCACCGGCAGCGTGCGCCCACAGTCCCAGCGGTGCACACCGCCTGCAATCCCGCCACCTGCGGGGTGTTAACTGTTGCGTTGCTTGCGTTGCTTGCCACATTGCAGCTTCGCGTTAGTTTTCGCGGTCGCTGGCGCTGACCACGGATCTTCCGGCCACGGGTGTTTCGGATAGCGCCCACGCATCTCTGCACGCACCCCGGAATACGGCCCGGACCAAAAACTCGCCAGATCATCGGTAATCGCCAGCGGCCTTCCTGCGGGCGAAAGCAAATGAAATTGCACGCGTTTTCCGCAATACACCGGCGATTCCGCCAACCCGAAACACTCCTGCAACTTCACGCTCGCCACCGGCTTCTCGCCTGCCCAGTCCAGGCGCACCGTTCTTCCCGACGGCACCGGCATCCGCTCTGGCGCCAACTCTTCCAAACGGCTCGCTTCCGGCCACGGCAACAACCGCTGCAGCGCAGGGTACACATC
>NZ_JAPJNQ010000104.1:0-1444 GCF_030826625.1 Corynebacterium sp.
GCTCATTAGCGGCAAGACAGCCGGGTGACTGCGTCGCGGCAAAATCTCATAGAGTGACCGGTGCGTCCCATAATGTGATACATTGAGGTCGCGTTAGGTTTTTGGTTAATATCGAATCTACATAAATCCATCAGAAAGGATCCTTCATGGCTATTGAAACTTTTTACGAGGACGACGCAGACCTGTCGATCATTCAGGGTCGTAAGGTAGCCATCATCGGCTACGGCTCTCAGGGTCACGCACACGCACAGAACCTGCGTGATTCCGGTGTTGAGGTCGTTATCGGCCTACGGGAAAACTCCAAGTCCCGTGCGAAGGCAGAGGAAGCTGGTTTCGAAGTCAAGTCGAACGCTGAGGCTTCCGAGTGGGCAGACGTCATCATGCTGCTGGCGCCCGATACCGCGCAGAAAGATCTTTATAACAACGAAATCGCCCCTAACCTCAAAGATGGCGATGCCGTGCTCTTCGGCCACGGTTTGAACATTCACTTCAAGCTGATCGAGCCGGCCGAGAACATCACCATTGGTATGGTCGCACCGAAGGGTCCAGGCCACCTGGTGCGTCGTCAGTTTGCCGATGGCAAGGGCGTTCCTTGTCTGATCGCCATCGAGCAGGATCCGAAGAAGGAAGGCCACGACCTGTGCCTGTCCTACGCTTCGGCTATTGGTGGTGCCCGCGCCGGCGTTATTCCAACCACCTTTGAAGCCGAGACCGTCACCGACCTCTTCGGTGAGCAAGCAGTCCTGTGCGGCGGCACTGAGCAGCTAGTCAAGACTGGTTTTGAGGTTTTGGTTGAGGCTGGTTATGAGCCAGAAATGGCATATTTCGAGTGCCTGCACGAGTTAAAGCTGATCGTGGATCTACTTTTCGAGGGCGGATTGACCAACATGAACTACTCGGTGTCTGACACCGCTGAGTTTGGTGGCTATCTCTCCGGACCACGCGTGATTAACGATGAGACCAAGCAGCGCATGAAGAACATCCTGAGCGATATCCAGGACGGCACCTTCACCAAGCGTCTGATCGATAATGTCGAAAACGGCAACAAGGAGCTCGAGGGGCTGCGCAAAGAAACCAATGAGCACCAGATTGAAACCACTGGTGCGAAGCTCCGTGATCTGATGAGCTGGGTCAAGAACCCACTTGATGCCACGGCATAACCTCCGGTGTGCGGTAACAGCTGTTATCGCAGCAAGTGGCATGGTGGTCTCCTCATGTAGTTCGGTGCAGCAAAATTTTGAATCGCGCCCTTTTGAGAAGACCACCTCTGCGGTTCCGAGCGCCGTGAGTCAGGCACGGTCGGAAAACCTGAACCGTTTTGTTGATGACGCCTACCCGAATAAGGTGCGGGTTATCGCTGAGGATTTCGGTCTAGAAACCGTGCGCGAATTTTTTTCACAATCGCGTACCTTGATCGTCGTCGAAAACCGTGACGGTGCTATTG
>NZ_JAPJNQ010000104.1:1454-5833 GCF_030826625.1 Corynebacterium sp.
GTGCTATTGCGCGTGGTGCTTCGATTGCGATTGCGCAGTTTGCGCCCGTCGTGATCTATGACCGCAGTATTCACCGCGAAATTCGTGCCTTAATCGAGGAGTTGAACGTTGAGCGTGTGCTCACGGTGGGCAAGGTGACGATGGCTGATGCTTCGGGTGATGTGGAAATTTTCAACGATCCTGGAACTGACCAAGCGTTGGCAGATTATACGGCGTTTGAATTTGAACAAATCGAAGTGACTGACCCAGCTAACTTGGTGCACGCATTATCGCAGCTGACTCCTGGCGGTAGGCAAGAAGTTGTTGCTACCTGGGACGTGTTAGAAACTCGGGAGCACGAAAAGTTACCAGCGATTTATGCGCAGTCCCGACGCGATAAAGAAATGGCCCCGGTCATGGTGGCGACAAATACTTCTCCGGTTATCTCGGTTGCTAATGCGACGGCTTTCGGCGCGAAAGTGCGCGTATTGCCAGATGCTGATCCGACCCGGAATTTTGAGTCTCTTGCCATGGTTGCCGGACTAGCCGACGGTCCACTCATTGCATTCGGGCGTGATTTTGGGAGCTCACGCGATTTTTCGCATAAAATCCGTGTCGCTGAGCTTTCTGCGCAACGAGAAGAAACCGCGAAATCTAAGACGTAGACAGGAATCCGTCGCTAGCCGAAAACTGCAAGGAACGGCTGCGAATTTAATCCCCGTTGAGCGCGCAATACCGTGTGAACGGGGTTGTATAATGCAAACCACATCCTGACCCACAACTGAATTCAGAATTCAATTCGATTTTTCGTCTACACGCAACCGCTCACATAGGAGAGTATTTCAGTGACCAAGCCGGTGGTTTTAATTGCAGATAAGCTAGCCCAATCCACGGTGGATGCCTTGGGTGATGCCGTCGAAGTTCGGTGGGTCGATGGCCCCAATCGCGAGGAGCTGCTTGCTGCAGTTGGCGATGCCAACGCCTTGCTCGTTCGCTCCGCAACCACCGTCGACAAAGAAGTGCTCGAGGCAGCACCTAACCTGAGCATCGTTGGCCGCGCAGGTGTTGGCCTGGACAACGTCGATATTGAAGCCGCTACCGAACGCGGTGTCATGGTGGCTAATGCTCCGACCTCGAATATTCACTCTGCGTGTGAGCAAGCTATTGCGCTGTTGATGGCTACCGCACGGCAAATTCCTGCCGCGGATAAGTCGCTGCGCGATGGCGAATGGAAGCGTTCCTCGTTTAAGGGCGTAGAAATCTTCAACAAGACCATCGGCATCGTCGGCTTTGGCCACATCGGTCAGCTTTTCGCGCAGCGTCTTGCTGCATTTGAAACCGAGATCATTGCTTATGATCCGTACGCCAACCCGGCTCGTGCTGCCCAGCTTGGTGTGGAACTCGTGGAACTGGATGAGCTGATGGCACGCGCAGATTTCGTGACCATCCACTTGCCGAAGACGAAAGAAACCGCCGGCATGTTCAACGCAGAGCTGTTGGCGAAGGCGAAGAAGGGCCAGATCATCATCAACGCCGCCCGTGGCGGCCTGGTCGACGAAGCCGCGCTGGCAGAATCCATTAAATCCGGTCACCACCGTGGTGCAGGTTTCGACGTTTATGAATCGGAACCATGCACGGATTCGCCATTGTTCGACCTGCCAGAAACCGTCGTCTCACCACACCTTGGCGCTTCGACGATCGAGGCGCAGGACCGTGCTGGCACGGACGTTGCCGCGTCGGTGCTCAAAGCACTGCGCGGTGAGTTCGTTGCCGATGCCGTGAACGTATCCGGCGGCAAGGTTGACGAAGAAGTGGCGCTGTGGCTGGAGCTTTCCCGGAAATTGGGTGTTGCTGCCTCCCGCTTCTTGGATGGTGCCCCGGTTTCTCTGGAGGTCACCGGCCTCGGCGAACTTTCCACTGAAAAGCTGGATGTGCTGGGACTTTCCGCCGTTCGTGGTCTGTTTAGCGGTGTTACCGATGAAGCAATTACTTTCGTGAACGCACCGCAGGTTGCCGAGCAACGCGGCCTCGAGATCAATGTTTCCAGCCAGAGCGAATCGCCATATCACCGCTCTTCGTTGGAAGTGAAGGTGGTCGGTTCTAATGGCGAATCCGCCACCGTTGTCGGTGCGTTGACTGGCACGGAACGCATCGAAAAGATCGTGCGCATCAACGGCCGTGGTGTTGATATGCGTGCCGAGGGCCGCAACCTGTTCTTTCAGTACACCGATGTCCCAGGCGCACTGGGCGTGGTCGGTACCGAACTGGGTAACGCCGGCATCAACATTGAGGCGGCTGCGCTGACCCAGGCTGCCAAGGGCGACGGCGCGATTTTGATTCTGCGTGTGGAAGCTGAAGTTCCAGCGGAGCTTGAAAACAAGATTGCCGAAAAGCTCTCTGCAGAGTCGTTCCAGCTGGTTTTCTAGTGCGTAACGAGCACTTCCTAGCGCTCTGGTGCGCAAATGAGTGCCCGAGCGCTCTGCTGCGCTAGCGTGCTAGCAACAGCCTAGATTCGTCTTGCTGTTATCTAGATTCGTCTTGCTGTTATGAGGTCTTGGGTGGATTCCACCCGAGGCCTCGTATTGTTTTGCCGAATTCTGTGATATCAGCGACATCGAGGCTCGCCATCGCGGTGGTGCGCAAAATTGCCTGCCCGCGCGCGACCGTCGGGTAGCGGATCGCGGGCACATGAAACCCCTGCTCAGCAAGGCAGGAAGCAAGTTCCATCGCCGCAGATTCCGCACCGACTGCAAACGGGATGATCGGCGAATGCTGGCCTGCCACCGTGCCCGCCCCGGCGCCGTCTACGTTGTATCCAGCCGCCGCGCGTAACGCTGCGACGCGCTCGTGCAAACGAACCACTGGGTGAGCATCATCGAGGGGGCGCTGCACGATCTCCAATGCGGCCGAAATCGCCGCGCAGTTCGCCGCACTGCACGCTGTCGAATACACGTATCCGCGCGCTTGGTTGCGCAGCATGCGTGCAACCGGCGCAGAGCATGCGATGAAGCCGCCTTCCGCGCCCAATGCCTTGCTTGCCGTGCCCACCAAGATGTCCGGGCGAGCGTCGTAAAGCTCACTCGCACCGACCCCGTGCTTGCCCACAGTCCCGACACCGTGGGCATCGTCAACCAGCAACCAGGCACCGTGGTGATCGCAAAGATCACGCAGGACCCGCAGATCAGCGATATCGCCGTCCATGGAAAAGACTCCGTCACTAACGACGAGTTTGTGCTCGCTGCGGCAGCTAGCCAATTCCTGCTCTAGGCGCGCGTAATCCAGGTGCGGGAAAATCACCTTCGCAGCACCGGACGCACTCGCGAGCCGGATCCCGTCGATCAAGCTGGCATGGTTCAAAGAATCAGAAAAAATCGTGAGGTTTTCGCTCGCCAGCGTTTGCAAAATGGAGATATTGGCTTGGTAGCCGGTGCCAAACAAGACCGCCTGTTCGAAGCCCACGAATTCGGCAAAACGCTTTTCGACGTGCCGATGCCAGCTCGTCGAACCCGTCGTCAAGCGTGATCCGCCTGAGCCCGTACCGAATTCTTCGAGTGCGTCGCGCGCGGCCGCGATCACCTCTGGGTGGGTGGATAAACCGAGATAGTTGGAGGATGACAACAACACCCGAGGTTTTGGCACTCCGTGCACGTGCGCGTGCGGATTTTGTGGCCCCGTAAATTCTGCCGGGTGTCGTAAAAGGCCTTGTTTTTCCCACTGAGCAATGCGATCAGCTGCGAGCTCATCGAGTTTCACCCCACGATCACCGCCTGGTTTTCTAGGTATGCGGAAATTTCTGCAATGGCGTGTTCATCGCTGCGTTCGACCACAATCACGCGGGTGCCTTGTTTGGTTCCCGCGTCTTTCATGTTGTCTATGCGGTAGTACTTGCCGGTGACGCAGGCATAGCCGGTGGTGTAGTCAGGATCATCCGAAATGCACAGTTCGGCGAGTACGTGTGGACAGGAAGCGACTTTTGCGGCGAGCACGCGTGCTTCTTGGACATAATTTTTCGCAGGGTTGTGGGCTAGCTGGTCGGTCTCGTCTGCGTTGATAGGGAACATGCTTGTTGGGCGCGTGCTTGTCAGGCTCGCAATTGAATCGCGGTGATCCATCGTGCTGGCGCGTACCCCGCGTTCTGGATCAGGTTCGACGCGCTGCCCGCTGGCGGCGTCGACAAGCATCGCACCACGCATGCCGGTGACGGTCGCCAGGTAATTCCAGATTCGCTCACCGTGCGGGGTGATCTCGCTGAGCAGGTCAGTGACTAATTCTTGCGCTTGCGCTGGAGATTCGCAGGGCAGCTGTCCGACGGACAACTCCGGCAAGTATTTGATGTCGTCGACGGCAAGCGCAGTTGTGGTGACCACGATCGAATCTGGCTGCCCTTTCGGGTGCTGGAG
>NZ_JAPJNQ010000105.1 GCF_030826625.1 Corynebacterium sp.
CATCAAAACCTTGATCTTGTGAAGTTATTTTCTCTGTCAGCCCCTCGCGGCGACTTGGATTAATCTACACACGTTATAGATTCTTCACAAATCGCCTGGTTATGGGGCATAAATGATGGTCTTATATCGAGCTTATATCGGGGCTATATCTCGCTTATAGCGACAGCTTTGCCCCGGCGAAGTTTTTCTTACCGCGGCGCAGCACCAGCCAACTACCGTGAAGCAAATCTTCTGCCATGGGCTCCCACTCCGCGGATTCGATGCGCTGGTTGTTCACATAGGCACCGCCCTCTTTGATCGTGCGCCGAGCTGCGCCCTTGGAATCAACCAAGCCGGACGCCACGAGAAGGTCAACGATCGTGCGTGGTTCATCGTCGTCAAGCTCGGCAACAGTGGTTTCCTGCAGCGCACCTCGCAGGGTTTGCTCGTCGAGGTCGGTCAATTCGGCACGCCCAAACAACGCCTGTGATGCCAGCTGCACTGACTCACGGGCAGCAACTCCGTGAACCAGGTCTGTCATCTCTTCTGCCAAACGTCGCTGTGCGGCACGTTTATGCGGTTCTTCTGCCACTGCACGCTCGTACTCAGCGATTTCATCCTGGTCCAAGAACGTAAACATCTTCAGGTAACGCACGACATCGGCATCCCCGGCGTTTACGAAATATTGGTACCACGCATACGGGCTGGTCTTTTCTGGGTCCAACCACAGCTTGCCGCCGCCGGTCGATTTACCGAATTTCTTACCGTTGGCATCGGTAACCAGCGGAACCGTCAACGCGTGGGTCTTCGCTCCAGATACGCGCCGGTTGAGATCAACCCCGGAAACTATATTCCCCCACTGGTCGGAGCCGCCGATTTGCAAGCTGACGCCGTATTCACGGTTCAGGTGCACGTAGTCGTTGGCCTGCAACAACATATAAGAAAACTCGGTGTAGGAAATACCGTCGCCCTCTAGACGACGCTTCACCGTATCCCGGTCCAGCATCGTGTTCAGCGAGAAGTTTTTCCCTACTTCACGCAAAAACTGCACGACGGACATACCCATCGTCCAGTCCGCGTTGTTCACCAGGGTTGCTGCGTTTTCGCCCTCAAAGTCAACGAATTGGCGTAATTGCTTCTTAATCGCTGCAACGTTGGTGTCAAGCTCTTCTTGGCTCAACATGCTGCGCTCGCCAACATCGCGCGGGTCACCGATAAAACCGGTAGCCCCACCGGCGAGCGCAAACGGACGATGCCCGGCTTCCTGGAAACGCCGCAGCATGATCATCGGCACCAAGTGGCCAGCATGTAGCGAATCCCCGGTGGGATCGAAACCGCAATACAGCGCAATCGGTTCTTCGGTCGCAGCGCGGAGTTCGTCTAAGTCAGTGGACTGGTTAATGAGTCCACGCCATTGCAGTTCATCGACGATATTGTTCATTGCTTAGTTCTCTCCTTGGGATTTTTCTGGCCAGTCGATCGCCTCGTCAGCCAACAAAACGGGCACATCATTGTCTATGCGATAGGCGATGCCTTTACGCTCATTGACCAGCACCTCGTCTTTTTCGTGATAGACCAATGGGCCTTTGTCTTGCGGACAGGCCAGAATTTCCAATAACCGGGGATCGAGACTCATGCAGTCAGTTTATCGCTTTGCTTTATCAGCGACGGTGACCGAGGCCCACTCACGCGCTTCGGCCGCTGCTTTTTCCACAGTTTCGCGCTGTTCGTCAACACGTACGCCCGCAGTTCCGCCGCGGGTAGACCGCGAGGCCACGGCCCCATCAATCGTCAGCACGTCGCGTACCTCAGGCGTCAAACGCTTGTCGACGCTTGCCAGCTGCTCATCACTCAGATCCACGAGATCAACACCCGCCTCTTCCGCTAAGCGCACGCATGAGCCCGAAGCCTCGTGAGCCTCACGGAACGGTACGCCCTGGCGCACCATCCATTCTGCGAGATCAGTCGCCAGAGTAAACCCGCGTGGTGCGAGCTCACGCATGCGGTCTTCGTGGAATACCAGCGTAGAAACCAAACCTGTCATCGCCGGCAGCACCAGATTCAGCTGTGCAAAACCGTCGACAAGCGGTTCTTTATCTTCCTGTAAGTCGCGGTTGTATGCCAGCGGCAGTGACTTGCAGGTAGCAAGCAAGCCAGTGAGATTACCGATCAAGCGACCAGTCTTTCCGCGCTGCAATTCCGGAATGTCTGGGTTCTTCTTCTGCGGCATGATCGACGACCCGGTGGACCACTCGTCGCTCAGCGTGACGTAGCCAAATTCGGGTGTGGACCAAGCGATGATTTCTTCCGAGAGCCGCGAGATATCCACCGAAATCTGGGCCAAAACAAACGCGGTCTCAGTGGCAAAGTCACGTGAGGAGGTGCCGTCCAAAGAGTTTTCCGCAGAAGAATCGAACCCAAGCTCTTCGGCAATCGCTTCTGGGTCCAACTGCAGCGACGATCCCGCCAATGCACCCGAGCCATAAGGTGAAACTGCCAGGCGCTTATCCAGGTCACGAAGCCGGTCGATATCGCGCAGCAATGGTTGCGCATGCGCAAGCAGGCCATGCGCCAGCAAGATTGGCTGAGCAGCTTGGAAGTGAGTCTTGCCCGGCATAATCACACGCGGATGCGCTTTGGCTTGCGCAGCGAGTGCGTCGATGAGGTCGACGAGCTGCAGCGCTACATCACGGACCGCATCGCGCGCCCACATGCGAAACAGGGTTGCGACCTGGTCATTGCGCGAACGCCCTGCCCGCAAGCGGCCACCAAGCTCCTTGCCAACGCGATCGATCAGGCCACGTTCCATCGCACCATGGACGTCCTCGTCGGTGGGATCGGGAGTGAACTCGCCTGATTCCACGTCACGGCCCAGCTGGTCTAGCCCAGCCAGCATCTTTTCCAGGTCTGCCGACGAGAGCAAATCTGCCTTGTGAAGTACCCGCGCGTGAGCCTTCGATGCCAGCACGTCGTAGGGTGCTAGCACCCAGTCGAAGTGCGTGGACACAGAGAGTGCGGCCATGGCATCGGAAGGGCCGCCGGAAAAACGGCCTCCCCACAGTGCACCCTCGTTCGTGGAATGCGCCTGGATTCCGGACATTAGTTGTTTGCCTCGCGATCACGTTTGTTGGAGATCTGGGTGGACAGGCCGTGCAGCTGCACGAATCCCTTAGCCGCGGTCTGGTCGAAGGTATCACCGGTGTCGTAGGTTGCCAGGTTGAAGTCATACAGCGACTGGTTCGAACGACGACCGTTGACGATGATGTTTCCGGCGTGCAGCACCAGACGGATATCGCCGGTGACGTGCTCCTGCGTCGACTGGATGAACGCATCCAGCGACTTCTTCAATGGGCTGAACCACAAGCCGTCGTAAACCTCTTCGGACCAGCGGGCATCGACGCCGCGCTTGTAGCGAGCGACCTCGCGTTCCAGGCACACATCTTCGATGGCTTCGTGTGCCTTGATCAACACCATTGCGCCAGGTGCTTCGTAGACCTCACGCGATTTGATGCCAACCAAACGGTCCTCGACCATGTCCAAACGGCCAACGCCTTGAGCTCCAGCACGACGGTTCAGCTCTTCGATGATCTGCAGCGGCGACAGCTTCTTGCCGTCGACAGCAACCGGACGGCCGGCTTCGAAGGAGATGATGACCTCATCCGGGGCGTTGCCCATCGCTGGATCTTCGGTGTAGGCGTAGAGATCCTTTGTTGGTGGGTTCCACAGATCTTCCAGGAAACCAGTTTCTACCGCGCGGCCCCACACGTTCTGGTCAATCGAAAACGGCGACTTTTCGGACTGCTCGATCGGCAAGTCAATCTCGTTGGCGAATTCGATGGCTTTGTCGCGGGTCCAGGCGTAGTCACGAGCCGGCGCGATGATATCCAGGGTTGGATCCAGCGCACGGAAGGAAACCTCGAAACGAACCTGGTCGTTACCTTTACCGGTACAACCGTGGGAGACGTGCGTACCACCGTGTTCCTGTGCGGCTTCCACGAGATGCTTGACGATCAACGGACGAGAAATCGCAGACACCAGCGGGTACTGCTTCATGTACATTCCGTTAGCTTGAACCGTCGGCAAGCAATATTCTTCCGCAAATTCATCGCGAGCATCGACGACGATGGATTCCACGGCACCACAGTCCAGGGCACGCTGACGTACCGATTCCATGTCCTCGCCACCCTGGCCCAGGTCCAAGGCCACGGCGACAACTTCACCTTCGGTCTGGCGCGCCAGATATGGGATCGCGACCGAGGTATCTAGTCCTCCGGAATAGGCAAGTACAATGCGGTTTTTCATGAAATTTCCTTTACTGTTGTTCTCGGCCACGTGCCACCGTTCGTGCGGCATCGGCCATTGTTGATTTTAGGTTCTGTGCTTTTTCGCGGCTTAATCGGGGCCAAGCCGGCTCTCGCCGATCGACAGCGATTCGATCAGCTCGCGACCGGTCAAAGGATCGCGGGCCAGAACGAAGACGGTATCATCACCGGCAATCGTTCCGACGATGTCGCTGATGCCGACGCGATCGATGAAACTGGCGAGATATTGCGCGCCACCGGGAGGCGTGCGCAATACCGCCGTATTTGCGGAATGGTCGGATGAAACCACGAGATCAGCCAACATCTTGCGCAGTTTATCTCGCGGCCCGTTGACCGTATGTTCGGCTAAGGATTCACTGTCGCCTACTGCATAAAAACTACGTCCGTCGGTAGGCTTGACCTTACGTGCGCCCAGCTCGTCGAGATCGCGAGATAACGTCGCCTGGGTCGTCTCGAACCCCTCAGCCAGCAACAATTTCGACAGCTGCGCTTGCGAGTAGATCCGCGTCTGCTCGAGCAGCTCGACGATCCGGCCCTGGCGTCCGGTGCGCGAGTAGGTATTTTTCATCGCATCCTCGCTTTCGCTACCGGTTGGCCTGGCTCTTCGCCTGTCGCAATGCCGAGCAGCCACACCAACACGGCTTTTTGCACATGCAGACGGTTTTCGGCTTCATCGAACACCCGGGAGGCCGGGCCGTCGATGACTTCTGCGGTGACTTCGTTGCCGCGGTAGGCCGGCAGACAGTGCAAGAAGATCGCCCCATCGGCGGCCTGATCCATGATCTCCTGGGTGACCCGGTAAGGCACGAATGGCGTCGTGCGGTCTTTGCCATCGTCTTCTTGTCCCATCGACACCCAGGTATCGGTGATTACCACTGCCGCACCGGCAACATCGGCGGGGTCAGCGCTCACCGTGACACTACCGCCGGTACGTTTTGCTTGTCGACGGGCCCGCTCGACGAATTGGTCCTGCGGCTGGAATTCTTCCGGCGCAATGATCCAGACGTCCATCCCAGCCATCGCCAAGCCCAGCATGTAAGAATTCGCCATGTTTTGGTTACCGTCACCCAGATAGGCTACTTTTTTGCCCGCTAATCCGGTGACGCCTTGGTCCGGACACAGCGCTTCAATCATGGTTTGCAAATCCGCCAAGATTTGGCAGGGGTGAAAATCATCCGATAAGGCGTTGATCACTGGAACACTGGCATGTGCCGCCATGTCTTCGAGCCCGGCTTGTTCGTAAGTACGCCACGCAATTGCTTCGACGTAGCGCGAGAGCACCTGCGCAGTATCAGCAACGGATTCGCCTTTCCCCAGCTGCGAAGCACCGGCCTCAGTTACGATTGCACTACCACCGAGCTGGGCGATGCCGGCATCGAAGGAGAAACGTGTGCGAGTCGACGTTTTATCGAAGACAACCGCCACGCTGCGTCCGCCCGACAATGGTCGGTGGCTCAATGGTTCTGCCTTCAAC
>NZ_JAPJNQ010000106.1 GCF_030826625.1 Corynebacterium sp.
ATATAGCTGTCGTCTTTATAGATCCGAGTCGGCCCATCGACGAATCGCACGGACGTCACGCTAGGGTTTTTCCCGAGCTTTTCGCGTACGCGATCACCGATGCGCGCAGCACGCTCTTCGTAGTCGGTGATGAGATCGTCGGCTTTTTCGGATTTATCCGCTACTTCACCTACCAGGCGCAAGCTGTCTTTCCAGCCATGGCCTCCAGAATCAGAAAAAACCGTCGGCGCGATGCTGCTCATCCGTTCGTAGAGATCTTCATGCCGGACTTTCGACGACAAGATCGCATCGGGTTTCAGCGCAGCGACTTTCTCTAATGACGGGTCACTAAGCTCACCAACCGAGACCGCGTCACCTGCGTATTTCTCGCCATCATCGCCGAAATAAGCAGGGATTCCGCTGTCCCCTTGGAGCTCGGTGAAGCCAACGACGTGCAAGCCCAGAGCGATAGCTGGGTCCAATACCGTGCGGTCGAGTGCTGCGACGGTGGTAATTTCTTCGCCCAGCTCCGTCGATCCCATTGCGTGCGAAATTGTCCGTGTAGCAGACGATTCTGCAGGTTTGAATGTGCTGTCTGCAGTGCCGGTGGTTGTATTCTGGCTGGAGTGCGCAGAATCATCGGCTGGTGCGGTACATGCAGTCAGTAGCCCCAAGCTGCAGGCGACTGCGAGGAATGCGCTTCTGGCCTTCCGGCTGTGGAATGGGCTGCCGAGCGATTGTCTGCTTATCGACGTTGGGTGTGGGGAGAATTGCCTGTGGGGAAGTGGTGAGGAAACTGCTGCTGCTTCGGGCAGCGGGGATGCTGGCATTGTGGCTGTACCTCCTGGTCGCAAAACTGAAGTGCAGACCAGAAACGCCGAACTAGCGTACGGTGTTGTTGGCCTACCCTTATTAAGACCAATAGGTTAGCATAGCCAACTTTATAAGTTATTGTGAAGCTGGGTGATGATGTGGAGACCATGAAATAGGCACGGAGCCGTGGCGGGGTAAATCCCGCTCAACGTGCAGACCGGCCCCGCTAGACTCCCACAACGCTCCCGCTAAACGCGCGGCTGCTCGAACCATTTGACCATTGTCGAGTCCGTCTTGTATTCGAAGCCAAATTTTTCATAGCGTGCGCGTGCGCGGGGGTTATTCTCGTCGACAAACAAAGAGATGCCAGGAGCACCCTGGGTGCGTGCCAACTCTACGCCGGCTTCGAGCAGCCGGGTTCCAAGCCCCAAACCTGCGTAGCGGCGCTCCACGGCGATTACTAGCTCCGGCACCTCTGGGTAGCCAACCCAGCCAGAACCAGGGTTGTTGGACTTCCAGTAGCGCAGGAATAGCCCACCGGCTGGCACGGCATGACTCGATACTGCGATTACGCCACCTTGGGTGTAAGGATCCCACTGATTGACGTATTTGTGGTGGTCAGCAGCCTCGGAATCGGGAAGATCGCGTGATTCGTCGCCGAAGACGTCGGCAAGATAGTGCAGACGGGACAGGTAGGTGCGATCCTCGTTGGTCGCCGGGCGCAGATTAATCGTCGTGTCGTTAGTCATAACAGCCTAGGTTAGTCGAAAACGAAAGCATTGGTTTTGCTCACAGAGGTTTTGGCTACTTGATTTCCAGCATGACATCGCCCTTGCCAATCTGCCCGCCCTCAGAAACCTTCAGGCCGGTGACAGCACCAGATTTGTGCGCCTTGACAGGGTTTTCCATCTTCATAGCCTCGAGCACGACGATGACATCACCCTCGGCGACTTCCTGTCCTTCCTCGACCGCAACTTTGATGACGGTGCCCTGCATCGGGGCAACCACGGTATCGCCGGACACTGCGGCCTTAGAGCCACCACCGCGGCGCTTCTTTGCCTTTTTCTTTGGTGCCTCACCACCACCGCCGATGGTTAACGATCCAGGTAGGGCGACCTCGATCCGCCGGCCGTCGATCTCCACGACGTATTTCTGCGGCGGTAGCTCAGGTTCTGCTTCTGGTTCGATGTGCTCACCAGCAAACGCTGGAATATCGTTGGTCCATTCTTCTTCAATCCACTTGGTATAAACCTGGAAATCATCACCGTCAGATGCTGCGAAGGCAGGATCGTCAATAATCGCGCGGTGGAACGGAATTACGGTGGGCATGCCGTCCACGGTGAACTCGTCGAGAGCGCGGCGAGAACGCGCCAGAGCTTCGTCACGGTTCTCGGCATGGACGATCAGCTTTGCCAGCATCGAGTCGAACTGGCCGCCGATGACGCTGCCTTGGCGCACACCGGAATCGACGCGCACACCTGGGCCTGCTGGCTCGGAATAGGTGGCGACAGTGCCTGGGGTCGGCATGAAGTTGGCTCCGGCATCCTCGCCGTTGATGCGGAACTCGAAAGCGTGGCCGAGCGGGGTGGGATCCTCGGTGAAGCGCAGCTTCTGGCCTTCGGCGATGCGGAACTGCTCGCGCACCAAATCGATGCCGGTGGTGGCCTCGGTTACTGGGTGCTCCACCTGCAAACGGGTATTGACCTCAAGGAAGGAGATCAAGCCGTCGGAACCGACCAAAAATTCCACGGTTCCGGCGCCGTAGTAACCCGCCTGGCGGCAGATGCGCTTCGACGATTCATGGATTTCTTCGCGTTGCTTATCCGTCAAGAATGGGGCAGGGGCTTCTTCGACGAGTTTCTGGAATCGCCGCTGCAGAGAGCAATCGCGCGTGCCAACGACGATGACGTTGCCGTGCTGATCTGCAAGTACCTGTGCCTCGACGTGGCGGGCGCGGTCGAGATAGCGCTCGACGAAACATTCGCCGCGACCGAAAGCCGCGATAGCCTCACGGGTAGCAGATTCGAATAATTCAGCAACTTCCTCACGCTTGTAGGCGACTTTCATGCCGCGTCCGCCACCACCGAAGGCGGCTTTGATCGCGATAGGCAGGCCGTGTTCGTCAGCGAACGCTTCGACCTCGCTGGCATCAGCCACAGGGTCTTTGGTGCCCGGTGCCATCGGAGCATCTGCCTTTTCTGCGATATGGCGGGCGGTGACTTTATCGCCCAAATCGGCGATGGCTTCTGGGGAAGGACCAATCCAGATCAGCCCGGCGTCAATGACAGCGCGCGCGAAATCTGCGTTCTCTGACAAAAAGCCATAGCCGGGGTGGATGGCGTTGGCCCCAGATTTTTTCGCCGCGTCCAATACTTTGTCGAAGACCAAATAGGATTCTGCAGACGTGGATCCACCCAAGGCAAAAGCTTCGTCGGCAAGCTCCACGAATGGAGCGTTAGCGTCCGGCTCCGCATACACTGCCACAGACCCGATGCCAGCGTCTTTCGCGGCACGGATGATGCGTACCGCGATTTCGCCGCGGTTTGCGATCAGTACCTTGGTGATCTTTGTCTGTTCAGCCACGTTGGCCCTCCATAGCGTTCAAAGCGTTAAAAAGCGTTAATGCAAAAATCTTTGCACAATCTGTATTGCACAACTCGTTCAGTCTATTCTTACACATCAAAACATGAGAAAACCATCAGGTTTTGTGTCGTGTCGAATATCGTGGTGGAAAATCGTTAAAAATACGATTCAGGCAACCCGCGGACCTGTCCGGTTTGCCAGGTCCGACCACGATAAACCGTGAATTAAAAAGGCAGCTATTAGGCTTTGTCAGCTCCGCGTCTCAGCTCCGCGCTCAATCGGCATACCAATCATATTTCCCCACTCTGACCAGCCCCCGTCGTAAATACGTGTCGCTTTGTGGCCGAGCAAAAACTTGCCGATGAACCACACCAGAGCAGCGCGTGCGCCAACCTGCGAATAAATCACGCTGGATTCTGCGGGCCAGACCGCGTCGAGATCAGAGCGGGAACGGAACTTCCCACCTGCCGTCAGCAAAGACTTCCACGGCAGGTGCACCGCACCGGGTACATGGCCTTGTCGGCGCGTAGTGACCGCTCCCGGCCCAGAACCAAGTTCCTGACTGGCGGAGGCTTGATCACCAGGAACACCAGAAAACTCCGCAGCAGAGCGCACATCGACAGCGGTAATCGTGTCGTCGTCGGCAAGCTCATCAACGAAGATCCGGGCGTCGGTGTCGTTACGCTCGCACACCGGATAATTCGATGGCTGCATCACGATCGCTGGGCTGAGAGAGGTATCGCGCTCTTCCTGCATCCAGCCCTCGCGTCCGCCGTCCAAAATGCGGGTATCCGGGTGGCCGAACAACTCGAACACCCACAGCGCGAAACAAGCCCAACGGTTGCCACGATCGCCGTAGATCACGACTGTGTCGTCACGGTTGATTCCCAGACGCGACAGAAGAGCGGCGAAAGCTTCTCCGTCGATGATGTCGAGCGTTGCGGCATCGATGAGTTCGTCCGGATTAATGCGCAAAGCCGAAGGTAGATGGCCGATGTTATAAAGTACGGAATCTTCATTACACTCAACGACGTGCAAACCGTTCACACCCAAGCGGGCGGATAGCCACGAAGCAGAAACTAACCGCCCAGGATCCGCATATTCCCGAAACGAGGGATGGTTATCGAAAGCAATAGCCACGGGTCAGCCTTTCAGACGGCGGGAAAGTACACTCCATAAATCTTATCGAAAACCTTGCAGCGAAGGACCCAACATGCACAAAACAACTGCTGATAATGTCCAGAACACCGTTCAGAACGCCCAATCCGGCATCCACCGTGCCGTCGTCATTTTCGAAGTCGAAGGTGGCAACGACAAAACCATCCACGGCAACCGCGTTGACACCAAGCCGATTATCGCCGCGTTGCAGGCAGCCGGTTGGCATGCAGAAGTCGTCGTCTACCGCCCAGAGTGGGCCAATAAAATCTTCGATTACGTATCTGGCAGCTTCGATGCCTATATCTCTCGGGTAAACCCCGGCAATATCCCAGGCGGTGAGGAAGGCTATTTCGCGTTGCTGGAAAGGCTTGCCGACGACGGGTTGGCTGCATTCTCCCGGCCGGCTGAAATGCTCGCCTATGGTGCTAAAGATGCCCTGGTCAAGCTCAACGACACCGCGTTGGTTCCGGAAGATACCGCTGCTTACTACGACATCGATAGCTTCCGTGAGGCCTTCCCGATCTCGCTGGCCCGCGGCGAGCGCGTACTCAAGCAAAACCGGGGCTCGACGGGGGAGGGGATTTGGCGAGTACAGCTTGCCGACGAATCCGCCCGCCCGGCACCTGGTGAAGCGGTAGCAATCGATGCCCAAGTGACCTGCACCGAAGCGGTGGACAACCACACCGAAACCCATAGTCTTGGCGAATTCATGTCACGCTGCGAGGAATACCTGGAAGGCGAATCCGGCATGCTGGTTGACATGCGCTTTCTGCCGCGCATTGTGGAAGGTGAAATCCGTGTGCTGGTGGTTGGCGACACTCCAGTTTCGG
>NZ_JAPJNQ010000008.1 GCF_030826625.1 Corynebacterium sp.
CCCCCGCACCCCCTGCACGGCGCCGCAGCAGCTCTAGCCCTTGTAGCGCTCCAAAGCCTCGGCGTGAATCTTTTCAGCTTCTGCCTTGTCGCCCCAACCCGAACCGGTGACTTCCTTGTTTGGCTCGAGGTCCTTGTAGCGGGTGAAGAAGTGCTCGATTTCGTCCTTGGTGTGCTGGTCGACGTCGTCGATGTCCTGGATGTGCGCCCAGCGTGGGTCGTCGACAACTGCCAGCAGCTTGTCGTCGCCGCCAGCTTCGTCGGTCATTTTGAACACGCCGACGATGCGCGATTCCACCACCACGCCCGGGAACACTGGCTCTGGCAGGATGACCAGCGCGTCGAGAGGGTCGCCGTCCTCGCCGAGGGTGTGGTCGATGAAGCCGTAGTCAGCCGGGTATGCCATCGGGGTGAACAGGTAACGGTCCAGGTAAACCTTGCCGGACTCGTGGTCGATCTCGTACTTGTTGCGGGAACCGCGTGGGATTTCAATGGTTACTTCTACGCTCATTGCATCCACCTTTCTGTGTTGGAAAATTCGAGGAACTCGATTGCACAGTTTACCTTCCTCGCCGCTGGACCTGCGCAGACCTTCGGCACCCATCCGCGCTAGAATCAACCGCCATGAAAGTTTTTTGGTGGGTATCGCTGGTCATTGCCATCGTTGTCGTCGCTGCTACCACGGTGGTTGGCGTTGCCTACCACCAGGCTTATCGTGATGTGGAATCCGCGCCCGCCTATGAGCTGGCGCCCGCGCAGTTGCCGGTTCACCCGGTAGAAACCGCGCTTGACGACGGCACCCCGCCCGCCAGCCCTGCCGCAGGGTTCCAGGCACCGTTGATTGATGGCGAGCTGGGCGCATCCGTCGTTGATCTAACCGCAGGTCAGTCGGTCTATGAGCACCAGCCAGATCGCCAGCTGCTGCCGGCCTCGTCGACGAAAATTTTGACCGCCACCGCCGCATTGGCGGGCATGGACCTGGATAAACGCCTGGAAACCGTCGTCGAGCAAGACGGCGGCCGCGTGGTGATTCGTGCCGCTGGCGACGTGTGGTTGGATGATGCTGACCTTGATGCCGCAGCAGCGGTGATTGGTCAGGCGGATTCCGTTGAGATTGATACCAGTGTGTGGTCTGGGCCGAGCCAGGCTGAGGGGTGGGATCCGTCGAATGTGGCCGAAGGCTACATCGCGCCGATGGAACCAGCGATGCTCTATGGTGGTCGCATTGGTGCAAAAACCGGTGATGTGCCGCGTTCTACGCACCCGGCTTTCGACGTTGCGCAGGCTTTGGCCGATCGGGTGGGGGCGAGCCAAGTTGGCGTGGTCGACGGCGCACCGCCAATGTCGCAGGTTGCTGTGATGGAATCGCCGATTCTGCGTGAACGCTTGGAATTGATGATTAAGCATTCCGACAATGTCATGGCCGAGGCGATCGCTCGTGAACTTGCTGTTGCCCGTTCCGGCGGACAGCCCGCTTCGTTTGCTGACGCCACCACCGCTACGCTGCACATTTTGCGCGAGATCGGCGTTGAAGTGGGCAATGCGCAGATCCGCGATAACTCGGGTCTTTCTTCAGAAAACCGCCTGACCGCGAACCTTTTGGTGCAGTGCCTGCAACTAGCCGCACTCGACGAGGGTTCTGCCGGTGCCGCGGTTGGTGGCGCCACGGGCCAGTCCCGCGGTGCCGAGGTTGGTGGAGCTACGGGCGAGTCCCACGGTGCGGACGGTGCGAACAGCATTGACGGCGATGTGCGCACGCTGTTGGATTTGCTGCCGGTGGCTGGTGGCGATGGCACCTTGGACGATCGTTATGCCGACCTTTCAGCTCGCGGCTATGCCCGCGCAAAAACCGGCACGTTGACTGATACTTCGGCGCTCGTGGGCATTGTTACTGGGCGTTCGGGTCATACCTACGCCTATGGCTTGTTGGTTAATGATGCGCCGATTCTGTCGGCTCGGTCGCAGTTGGATGAGTTCGTCTCGGCCTTAAGGGAGCATTAAGTGGCGGAAGTCGGCGGCATGGCAGCCCACGGTGACCCAGCGCGGCGTAATCGTGCGACGCAACATAAAAGCGCAGCCCCGTTTTGGCCGCGACGCTCGCCGCATTTCCTTCGGGTGCGCACTGCGTTGCGGGAGTGCGTAGAACGGCACAACGCGCAGATGTATCGCGAGCACCAAGAATGCAGCGGCGAGAACGAGCACCAAGAATGCAGGGGCCAAAACAGTGAACACCAAGAATGCAGCGGCCAAAACAGCGAGCAACGGCATCGTAAGCATCCAGAATTTGTGATTGCCGTGAGTGGAGGTCCCGACTCCCTGGCTTTAGCCGCGGCGGCAGCCGCAGAAAAACTCCCGGCGCATGTCGTCAGCGTTGATCACCAGCTGCAAGCTGGTTCGCGGGAAGTCTCTGACAACGCCATCGCGCAGGTGCGGCGCTGGGGGCTGAGTGGGGAAGTGGTCGCCGTGGATCTCGGTGTTGCGGCTGGCGCTGCCACCACCTCTGAGCCGGACTATCCGGAGCCGATGGATTCAGCGCCGAACCACCCCGAGCCGGATCACTCTGCGACGGGTAGCCTGGAATCTGCCGCCCGTCATGCCCGCTACCGCGCACTCTGTGAAGTCGCTGGCCAGCGTCCGATTCTGGTGGCACACACCGGTGACGACCAAGCAGAAACCCTGTTGCTTGGTCTGCTGCGCGGCAAAGCGGCAGCGATGGCAGAAATCGCCGACTACCAGGGGCATACTATTCTGCGCCCGCTGCTAAACATCCGTCGCGCAGACACCGTCGGGGCCTGCAGGGAGCTCGGAGTGGATGCCTGGGACGATCCCCACAACAGCCAGGAAGCTTTTCGACGTGTCGCAATCCGCAGGCAAGTGCTTCCGCTGTTGGACGAAATCGTCGGTGGGGATGCCACCGCACCGCTGCAGCAGGCAGCCGAGCTTTTGCGCGAGGACGACGCCTACCTGCAAACATTGGCACACACCGCATTGACGGAATCTGCGGCCGCCGAAAATCTGCACCACCACCGCGACCAACACCATCACCGCGACCAACACCACCACCGCGGGCAGAACCAGCAGCCGAGACACCAATCACCACCGCGTCTCACTATCGCCACGCTGGGGCCTGCCCCGGTGGCGCGCCGGGCGATCGCTGCCTTCCTGCACCAGCACGGGGCGCGGGTAACGGGTAGCGCATTAACGGCTATCATGGCGTTAATCGACGACTGGCACGGGCAAGGTGCCGTTTCTGTCGGTAACGGGTTGGAACTATCCCGGCAAGCTGGCACACTGGTGCTACTACACAGTGAACTTGACGGTGCTACCTAAGCGTCGGCAAGAATTGCGTGATACAACAATTACACAGCCTCACCGAAAGGCCACCCATGGCAGATCACACTCACACCACGGTGCAAAAATCCGTTGACGATAAGTTCTATGACGTCCCGGAAAATCGCTACGGCCGCGATGTTGAATCGGTGCTGATCAGCGAAGCCGAGATCAAACAGCGCGTGCAGCAACTCGCAGACAAGGTCTCGGAAGAATACCGAGGGCGCGACCTTCTGCTGGTGTGCGTGCTCAAAGGCGCGGCTGTATTTTTGACGGATTTCGCCCGCGCGCTGTCGATTCCTTCCGAGATGGAATTCATGGCTGTTTCTTCCTACGGCAACTCGACGACGTCGTCGGGCGTGGTGCGGATTCTGAAAGATCTTGACCGTGAAATCGAAGGCAAAGACGTGTTGATCGTCGAAGACATCATCGACTCGGGTTTGACGCTTTCGTGGTTGATGCGCAACCTGCGCAACCGTAACCCTCACTCGCTGAACGTGATCACGCTGCTGCGGAAACCAGAGGTCGTGACCGCCAAGCTTGATCTTTACGACGTCGGCTTCGACATCCCCAACGAGTTCGTCATCGGTTACGGGCTGGACTACGCGGAAAGCTACCGCGACCTGCCTTATGTTGGCACCCTGCACCCGGACGTGTATTCGTCGTAAAGCACATCTGGCACAGCGTAAAGCACATCTGGCACAGCGTAAAGCACATCTGGCACAGCGCAAAGCACATCTGGCACAGCAATGTGTACTGCTCATAAATAGGATTCATGAAAAACAAACGCATTATTCAAATCGGGGTCGGCGCTGCCGTCTTCCTGATGCTGTTGTTCACCATTACTCGGCTGAGCGACGATACCCGCCATTTTCTTGACGTAGATACTTCTGTTGCGCTGGAGCAGCTGAAGGATAACAACGTCGAAAAGGCGCAGATCGACGACCGTGAACAGACCCTGCGTCTGGAGCTGCGCGATGAGATTACCGTCGACGAACAAGACGGTGTCGAGTCCGTGATCACGCAATACCCTGCGCGCACGTCCCCGGAGATTTTCCGTGCGGTGCAGGACGCTGACGTGCAAGAATATGACACGAACGTCACCAGCGACAGCTTCTTGATGAGCATGCTCTCGTTCATGCTGCCGATGCTGTTGCTGTTTGGTCTGCTGTTTTTCTTCCTTACGCGCATGCAAAAGGGCAGCATGTTGGGCATCGGCGGCAACAAAGCCAAAGAGCTCACCAAAGATATGCCCACCAACACGTTTAACGACGTCGCTGGTGCTGATGAGGCCGTCGACGAGTTGCACGAGATCAAAGATTTCTTGGAAGATCCCACTCGCTACCACGAGCTGGGCGCGAAAATCCCGCGCGGTGTGCTGCTCTACGGCCCACCGGGTACGGGTAAAACCTTGCTGGCGCGTGCCGTTGCCGGCGAGGCAGGGGTGCCGTTTTATACCATCTCGGGTTCGGACTTCGTCGAAATGTTCGTTGGCGTGGGTGCCTCGCGCGTGCGTGATCTGTTCAAGACGGCGAAGGAAAACTCGCCGTGCATCATCTTCATCGACGAGATTGATGCTGTGGGACGCCAGCGTGGTTCGGGTACCGGCGGTGGCCACGACGAGCGCGAACAAACCTTGAACCAGATGTTGGTGGAAATGGATGGCTTCGGCGACCGCGAAGGCGTGATCCTCATTGCCGCGACCAACCGTCCGGACATCCTGGACCCGGCGCTGCTGCGTCCGGGGCGTTTCGACCGGCAGATTCCGGTGACCCCGCCGGACCTGAAGGGCCGCGAGGCGATCCTGCGCGTGCATTCTGAGGGCAAACCGTTGGCGAAGCATGTCGACGTGGCGCAGTTGGCAAAGCGCACCGCTGGTATGTCGGGTGCGGACCTGGCGAATGTTCTCAACGAGGCTGCGCTGTTGACCGCGCGCATTGGTGGCAACGTGATCACAGCCGACGCCTTGGAAGAAGCCACCGACCGCGTGGTGGGCGGACCGCGTCGTTCCAGCAAGGTGATTTCGGAGCACGAAAAGAAAGTCACCGCTTATCACGAAGGCGGCCACACGCTGGCGGCTTGGGCACTGCGCGATATCGAGCGCGTGTACAAGGTGACCATTTTGGCTCGTGGACGCACCGGTGGGCACGCGATGACCGCGCAAGAAGACGACAAAGGCATGTACAACCGCGAGGAAATGTTTGCCCGCTTGGTCTTCGCCATGGGCGGACGTGCTGCCGAAGAACTCGTCTTCGGTACCCCAACGACGGGTGCTTCCAGCGATATCGAACAAGCCACCAAAATCGCCCGCGCGATGATCACCGAATACGGCTTTTCGCCGGCACTCGGCACCGTGAAATACGGTGAGGAGCAGGGCGATCCGTTTTCTGGTCGCGGTGGCGGCAGCAGTTCTGGCTACTCAGAGCAGGTTGCGCGCACCATCGACGAAGAATTGCAATACCTGCTCGATAACGCACACCGCAAGGCGTATTCCATCCTGGCTGAACACCGCGGCTACCTGGACACACTCGCACTGAAACTATTGGAAAAAGAAACCCTGCGTCGGCCAGACCTGGAGTCGATTTTCGACGGAATTGACCCGCAGCGCGTGGATATTTTCGATACTGACGTGCGATTCCCACAGCAGGCCGGGCATGATCCGGTAAAGACGCCCGCAGAACTGGCAGAAGAGCGCGGTGAGGAACCACCGAAGCGACTTTCGCTGCTGGAGGCTTCGCTGCTGGCACGTGAGCGTCGGCAAGCAGCTCAGCAAAACGGCGCGGGTGCTGGTTCTGGAGCTGGGGCTGGCTCTGGCGAGCACGGTGTGGAAGAAGGCGAGATCGGTCTGATTTTCGGCGATAATAATGCCGTTGGTGTAACCGGATTGCCGGAGCTGGATAGCGACGAGCAGGATAACGACGAACAATATGGAAAGACCGAGCGATGACTAACTCCGAGGCCACCGGCAACTTCGATCAGGAACGCGCAGAAGCTGCCGTCCGCGAGCTGTTGTTTGCCGTCGGCGAAGATCCAGACCGGGAAGGCCTGCGCGATACGCCGGCTCGAGTGGCTCGTGCTTACAAGGAATCTTTCGCCGGCCTATACGAAGATCCCACCGCGGTGTTGGAGCGCACCTTTTCTGAAGATCACCAAGAACTGGTTTTGGTGCGCGATATCCCGATTTATTCGACCTGCGAGCACCACCTGGTGCCGTTTTTCGGCAATGCCCACATCGGCTACATCCCGGGTCGCAATGGCGATGTCACTGGGCTGTCGAAGCTCGCGCGTCTGGCGGATCTCTATGCCAAGCGCCCACAGGTACAAGAACGTCTGACTAGCCAAATCGCGGATGCCCTGGTGGAAAAACTGCAGGCGCAGTCAGTGATCGTCGTGATCGAATGCGAGCACCTGTGCATGGCGATGCGTGGCATCCGGAAGCCGGGCGCGGTGACGACGACGTCTGCCGTACGCGGTGGTTTCCGTGTCAATGCGTCATCGCGAGCAGAAGTTATGAGCCTCATTAGGAGTTAATCAGCCAGAATGGATAATTCGGATTTCTCGCACGAGCGCTCCCACGAGTCTTCGCTCCGCCCGCCAGCGTTAGTGTTGCCGGATGATACTGAGGCAGCCCGTCGAGCACGTTGCCAGGTCATGGGTATCGTGAACGTCACCGATGATTCCTTTTCCGATGGTGGCAAGTTCAACACCGTGGATCGGGCCGTTGAGCACGCACACCGGTTGATCCACCAGGGTGCAGACATCATCGACGTGGGCGGCGAATCGACTCGGCCGGGGGCTACGCGCGTAGATCCAGAACAAGAAAAGCAACGCATTCAGCCGGTGATCCGAGAATTGGCTGCCGCGGGGATCGTGACGTCGATCGATACCATGCGCGCAGCCACCGCAGAGGTAGCGGTGGAAGCTGGCGTTTCTATGATCAATGACGTATCCGGTGGCATAGCGGACCCACACATGTACCGGGTGATGGCGCAATCCCAGCTGCCGGTATGCCTGATGCACTGGCAGACTCTGCAATTTGGAGATGCCAGCGGCGAACACGATGGCGATGTGGTCGCTGATGTGCATGCGAGCCTGGACCGGCTCGTCGACAATGCCCTGGCCGCTGGAGTCGCAGAACACAACATCGCGTTGGATCCAGGGCTGGGCTTCGCGAAATCTGCCCAGGATAATTGGGCGCTGCTACACGCATTGCGCAGCTTCACCGAAGGCCGTTTCCCGATTTTGGTTGGCGCTTCGCGCAAGCGATTCCTGGCTGCGATCCGTGGGGCGCGCGGGCTGGAATCCGGCCCACAACTGGCAGACCCAGCCACCGCCGCAGTCACCGCATTATCTGCGCAGGCTGGAGCGTGGGCGGTGCGGGTGCACGAAGTAGCGGTATCCCGGGATTCTGTTGACGTCGCGCATGCCTGGCAGACTGGTGGCAAGCAAACATAAAGCGCAACGGCGGCGGGCGTTGGCGTCGGCAAGCACCGAACCAGCGCGCTCACGGCGAAAGAGTGAGAAAGGCAGACACTGCGATGGATCGGATCGAACTGAAAGGTGTGGAGTGTTACGGCTACCACGGTGTGCTGGAACAAGAACGCCAGCACGGCCAAACCTTTTATGTAGATTTGACGTGTTGGTTGGATTTTTCCCAGGCCAAGCAGCTGGATGACACCGTCAATTACGCAGAATTGGCCCAGTTAGCGCACGACATTGTCACCGGCGAACCAGAAGATCTGATTGAGACCGTGGCCAATCGCATCGCCGACCAGGCGCTGGCTAGGCATGAGCAGCTGGCGGCGGTTGAGGTCACGGTCCACAAACCGGATGCCCCAATCCCGCTGCCGTTCGCCAACGTCGCAGTCGTTGCCAGGAGGCGCCGATGAGCATCACCGCAGTACTCTCTATCGGCTCCAATATGGATGATTCTCGCGAATTGTTGGATTCCGTGTACCGAGATTTCGCCAGCACGGGGCAGTTGCGGGCGGCGTCGTCGATTTACCGCACCCCGGCGTGGGGCGTCGAGGAGCAGCCGGATTTTTTGAATGCAATTTTGGTGGTGGAGGTCGACCAGACGCCGCTGGAATTGTTGCACCGCGGCCAGGAGCTGGAGAATTCCGCTGGGCGCGTACGTGTGCAGAAATGGGGCCCGCGCACCCTGGATGTCGATATTGTTGCGGCATGGGAAGGCAGCGAGCCGGACGCCACAGAAGCAACGCATATCACCAGCGACACCGAGGAACTTCGCCTGCCGCACCCGCACGCCCACCAGCGTGCGTTCGTCTTGCAACCGTGGCTGGAGGTCAACCCTGATGCGGTGCTCGGCGGACGTCGAGTAGCGGAACTGTTGGACGAGCTTGCCGACGACGAAAAAGCCGGAATCACCCGTGGGGAAAGTTTCCGGTGATGGTGTCATGAAAACCACCTCGATTCCGTGGCTTGTAGCTACCGGTTTATTCGCTGCAGCTTGCACTGCTATCGTCGCCTGGCAACTGTACGGGCGCATGCCGTCGGTGCCGGTGCTGGTTTCGATAGCGCTGTGGGCGATGGTTCTCATTTGTGTGATGCTCGGCCGCCGCGTGTCGAGTTCCCGGGAAGATCACGGCATCGGGATGGACCGCAGCCAACTCGACCCGCTGACTGCTGCCCGGTACTTAGTTTTTGGCCAGGCCGCGGGATGGACAGGCGCGATTTTGGGTGGCGGTTATGCCGGGATTGCGAGCTATGTGATCCCGAAATCCAGTGAATTGGTTGCCGCTCGCGAAGACCTGCCGGCTGTGGTCGCCGCTGCATTGGGCGGGGTGGCGCTGGCTGCTGCAGGTGTCTATTTGGAACGAGCTTGCCAAAACCCGATGCCACCGAACGCGAGTTTTTAGCTAAAGTGATGCCCATGGAGCAGGAGAAAACTTCGAACCCCGCCCGGCGTGGCCAGGTTGATCGTGGCCAGGTTGATCGTGGCCATGCTGGTCACAGGCCGACTGATCGTGGCCAGGTCGATCGGGGCCAGGTTGGCGTGATCGTTCTGATCGTGTTGGCGGTTATCGCTACCGTCGTCATGCTGCTGTCGAATTCCGAGGTCGCGTTGCGTTTGGCGCTGCTGGCGTCGTTGTGGTCCGCGGTCATCGGGTTTTTCCTGGTTACTCGTTATCGTAGGCAGGCGGAATCTGCGGAGCAGCGGGTGGCAGATCACGAGCGTTTTGTGCGCGAGCAGCAGGAATCGGCGCGCGCAGCGGGAACAGGTGCTGGTGTTCCGGCGCAACAAGTGCTTGCCGACGGCGGCAGCAACGGCATTGACCCTGAGCGTTTTGAAGAAATGTGGGAGTCGATTCGCGCGGAGCTGTCGGTGATTCGCACGCATTTGGAAGAGTTGCAGGATCGCGAGTTCGGCTATGAGCCCGCTGCGTTGCAAGCAGAGGCGCGCCGGATCCAGGAGCTGGAGCAGCACACTGAACAGCACACTGCGCAGGCCGGTTTTAGTGCCGGATTCGGTGCTAGCTCTGGTGCTCCAAGTCGTGATGCGATCGACGGCAAACTGGGGAGCCAGCCGAGCCAGCCGCAGCCAAATCCGTTGTCTGCGCTGATTAGCGAGCGCGAGCAAGAAAAGCAATCGCAGCGCGCTGAGTACAAGCCTGCAGAAACTGTGAAGGCTGAACCTGCTGCAGCGAAAGCTGCTGCACCCAAATCTGCTCAACCAAAGCCTTCTGCTTCCACGACGGCTGCTACGAAGTCAGAGTCTGCTCCAGCGGCGAAACCAACTGCGGCACAGCCCGCTGCAGCGCAGAACACCACTGCGCAGAACCGCACTGGGCAGAACCGCTCTGCGCAGAACCGCACTACGCAAGCTGCCGCAGAGCCACGCCAGCGCTCGAAGGATCCAGTGTTTGATACCTCCCGCTTCCACGCGGTGCGGTGGGATTCGGTCGGGGAAACCTCCAAGAAGCCGTCTACCTCGGAGAACCAGCAGCCAGCGTCGGCAAGCGAGAGCTCTGCTGCGGCGGAGGTATCCGCGAGCTCGAACCGACTGCGCCCCTACAATGCTTCTGCACAAGGCTCCGGCTCACACGCCGCACCGCAGGAGGCAGCCAGCAGCGCGAGTGGCGAGGATGATAACAGGCCACACCGGCGCCGTCGTGATGAGAACACCTCGGGAATTTCTGTTGCCGAGTTGCTCAAGCGCACGAAGAAATAAGCAACGCGCGGCGGTAGTTGCTAGCTAGCGCGCACAGAGACCAACACTTCGACTACGAAAGATAAATCAGGTTCGTCGATTATGAGTTTTGCTTTCGGGCAAGCCACGCAGTTTGACCTCGCGGAGATCGCGAGGTTTTCGCGTGTCATGCGCACTACCGGAAAATCCTTGCACCTGGTGGTCCTTGGCCAAGACATGCACGCAGGCCACCGCGTGCTGCTGCGTACCGCGGAACAACTTGGTGTTGCAGTGGCAGCGCTGGAGCTTCCCGACGATGGGACACTGGCGCCGGAAACCCTGGAGATCCTGCGGGAATCCGGCGTCGATGCCGTGGTTGCCTATACCCGAAAACCAGGCCAGCCACACAGCCTGTGGCCACAAGGCTTGCGCACCCAAATCACCGCCCCGGCGGGTTTGGAAGATCCCGTCGAGCTTGCGCAGGCGCTTACCACCCACCTCAGCCTGGTACACGCCGTGTCTCCCGAGACGATCGTGGCCGGGGAAAAAGACTACGAATTCTTGCTGCGCCTGCAGCAGGCGGTGACGGATCTGCACCTGCCCGTTAAGGTGCAGGGGGTGCCGACGGTACGGATGCCCGACGGATTGGCGATGAGCCTGCGTAACACGCAGATCCCAGAAGAATACCGCGAACCTGCCATGGCTTTATCCGCGGCGTTGACTGCCGGCGCGCACGTTGCAGAACGCGGCGGGCAGGCAGTTGTGGATACCGCGGCGGAGGTATTGCAGGCCGCCGGAGTGCAACCGGAGTATCTGCAGCTGCGCGCCCGCGATTTCGGCCCAGCGCCGGAACAGGGCGATGCCCGTTTGCTGGTAGCCGCGAGCTTCGGTGGGGTGCGCTTAGTCGACAACGTCGGGGTGCCCGTCGGGATTGGTTTCCGCAACTTGGATGGCGAGAATTAGTTCGCACAGTTCCGCCTAGTTGGCGTAGTCCCGCCAGCGCCGCAGCGGCAAAGCTTGCCAGCGACGCAATGCTTGCTGACGATTCCAGCTGCCGTCGGCAAGCGATTATTTCTGACGCAAGTGCGTGGCGATCTCTGCTAAAGCGGCCGGGGTGCCGACCTCCGAATCCAGCAGCGGCACCTCCGTCACGGCGACGTCCGGCAACCGGCGGTGGAGATCGTCCAGCGCAGCATCTTCTAGGCGCCGACGGTTCGCCAAAAATCTACCCTGATCGGCCGGTGAGCGCCGGTTGACCACCGCGCCGCCCACGTCAATCCCGGTTTTCGCCAGCTCCGCGTGCAGCTCTGCGGTTTCCATAACCGGCACCTTTTCCGCTGTGAGCACCAGGTAAAATACCGCCTGGTTCTGCAGCGCATCCCTCAGCCGCGCAAAACGCTGCTGGCGCTTGTGCAAGATTGAGCGCAGTTCCTGGTTACGGCGGTCCACTGCGTCCTCGGCAGTGTGCTTCGGATCCATCCCGCGGATCAGCTCGGAAAACCGCTCGGATTTATCCCGTCGGTTCATCAGCCCCTGTGTCCAGGCATTCATCAACTCTGGCATCGCCAACAGCCGGGAGGTGTGCCCGGACGGGGCGGTATCGAAAATTAAAAAATCGTGGGTGGAATCTTCCACCACCTGCGCGATTGCCTCGACCATCGCTGCTTCATGGGTGCCGGGAGAATTCCGCGCCAAATCCAGGTGCTTGGCCACCTCGCCGTGCAGGCGCTCAGGCATCATCCGGCGCATGGTGTCTTCTACCTGTGCAATATGCGCTTCGGTGGTCGCTGCCGGATCCAGCTCCAGCAAGTGCAGGTTCTTACTCGCTGTCGCGGCCACACCACGCGCGCCGACGGATTGTTCCCACATATGCCCCAGGTTGTGCGCAGGGTCAGTGGAAACCAATTGCACGCGGTAGCCGTCTTCGGCTAGCCCGAGGGCAACCGCCGAAGCGATCGTAGACTTTCCGACGCCACCCTTGCCACCGAAAAACACGATGCGCGGCTGGTTTGCACCGTTAGCTTGGGCCCGGGCCCGGTTGCTACCACGAGCCGTGCCCCCAGCGCGAGCACCGCTTCGGGTGAGGCCGCCGCCGTCGGCAAGCGCTTTGATCTGCTCTAACAGCATTGGATCTCCTCCAAAGGCGAGCGCAACATCCCCATGCGGCGGTGCCAAGCATGGAAATCCTCATAGATGATCGGCAACAACTCCAAGGTATAAAAACTCGCCGGGTTCGGAATTCTCAGGGCCTCGGACATCACGAGCAGCTGGAACAGATCGTCTTCTTCCTGCCGCGCGCGGGCAAACGTCGCCCGGTACGGCGCAGAGTAGAACTCGTTGAGGCCTTGGCCGAAGGCTTTCAGCTTGTCGACGATGGACATGGTGCGTTCCTGGTCTTCATTAAATGCTGAGGTTTTCTATTTGCCACGTTTGATGGCTTGGACCTGTGGCAGTGGGGCATCGGAATCGTCGTCAGTCCACACCACCTTCGGGGTGTTGTGCGCGCGGCGGTAGGCTGCGGTGGCTTCGATGACCACCCAGACCGCGCATACCAGAATCACGACGTCGATAAGCACGAGCAGCCAATTGCCGTCGGAAACGAAGGTGCCCAGCTGTGAGATGGCAGCCCACAGGGAAGCGACCATGACGAAGATCGCCGGGACGACCACCATCCAGGATGGGCGACGCAGGTGTGCCAGGATGATCGCGATGATCGACAGCGACAGCGCCGCCATGATCTGGTTGGTGGTGCCGAATAGCGGCCACAGCGTCATGCCGCCGGAGCCGTCGGCGCCCGCGGAGAAGGTGAGCACGAGGGCGATGCCGACCGCGATGATGGTGGCGGAGAATGCTTTCAGGCGTACCCCGGCGACTTCGGCGATTTCTTGGACCACCAGGCGCTGCAGACGCACGCCGGTATCCATGGTGGTGGCGGCGAATAGCACTGCCATCGTCGCCAAGATCGTCGTCGAAATGCCCACCGGAATGCCCAGGCCAGCGTTGACAATGTTGGTGCCGCCCTCGACGAAGGCGTTGATGCCGCCTTCGTTGAATGCGCTGTAGATTTCTTCCCATTCCGCCAGCGACTGGAAACCGGCCGAGACCGCGATGATGGTACCGAGCGCAAGCAGACCCTCGCCGACGGCGCCGAAGTAACCGACGAAGCGAGAATCGGTTTCTTTTTCCAGCTGCTTGGACGAGGTGCCTGACGAGACCATGCCGTGGAAACCAGAGATGGCACCGCAGGCGATGGTGACGAACAGCAGCGGCCACATCGAGGGGGTGCCTTCAGGCACGTTTGTGTTCAGCGTCGGAGCAACGATCGACGGTGCGGAGATCAGCATGGAGCCGTACAGGATGCCCAGTGCGATGAACAGTTGCAGGCCGTTGATGTAGTCGCGTGGCTGCAGCAAGACCCACACTGGCAGCAGTGAGGCGATGGCGGCGTAGACGAACAGCAGGATGATCCACACGCCGTTAGCAGGGATGCCCCAGACGGATTCCGGGAGTGCGATAGGGAAACGGTCGCCAATGAGAACCAGTGCGTACAGCGCAATTACGCCGAGCAAGGAAACCACCGGCAGGTTCCATTGCATGCGGTAGACGGCCTGGCCGATCAGTAGCGCGACGACGATCGCGCCCCAGGTGGGGATGACGGCAGAAGGGTTGGCGATGAGCAGGTTGGAGATGACGACGGCGAAGGCGGCGACGACCATCAGCAACAGCAAGAAGATGACGACGAGGAATAAGTTGCGCCCGCGTTTACCGATATAGCGTCCGGATAGTGTGCCGATGGACTGGCCGCGGTGACGCTGCGAAGCCCACAAAATACCCATGTCATGCATACCGGCGATGAAGATGGTGCCCAGGGTGACCCACAAGAAGGCCGGCAGCCAGCCCCAGATGATGGCGACGGCAGGACCGACGATGGGGGCGGCACCGGCGACGGAGGTGAAGTGGTGACCCCAGAGCACGAATTTGTTCGTCGGCACGTAGTCCACGCCGTCGTTCATGGCGTGAGCTGGGGTTTTATATCGTTCGGAAAGCTGGAAAATGCTTTTACCGAGGAATTTCGAGTAGATGAGGTATCCACCGATGATCATCGCGAGTCCGATGACAACTAAATACAGTGAGTTCACCGCTGTAGCCTCCTGTGTAGTTCAAGGTTGCGTGCGCGCAGTTCAAGGTTGCGCTCGTGCGCGAGAATCGTGCTAAAAATACCGGGCTGCCTGTTTCGGCCATCACGCCAAGAGTTACCCGTGTATCGCATCACAGATATTGTCGCATGAGAGTAGCAAAATACTGTTATTCGGGGTTGCTGGGCTTATCTTTTGCGGCAGTTTTCGACTACCCTGGGCCGGGTGAGTCAGCAGAAAAATTCCCCCGATGCCCCTGATAGCCTGCCGGAACAGTTGCGTATCCGGCGGGAAAAGCGCCAACGTTTGCTTGACCGTGGTGAACAGGCTTACCCGGTTGCAGTAGAACGCACCATGAGTCTTGCCGAGTTGCGCAAGGCCTACGTTGTGGTGCAGCCGGAAGCAGACGCCGACGGTGCTAGCGCTCCTAACGGTGCAGCCAACAACCAAGAGGCGGGCGAGCAGCCGCAGGTCACCCGCGAAAACGGCGTGACTTATATCCAGCCGGGTGGAGATTCCGGCGACGAGGTGGCTATCGCCGGGCGCCTGTTGTTCAAGCGCGATACCGGCAAGCTGTGTTTCGCCACCCTGCAAGACGGTGACGGCACCCAGGTGCAGGCGATGCTCTCGCTGGCTGAGGTAGGCAAGGAAGCGCTGGATGCGTGGAAGGCTGACGTCGACATGGGCGATTTCGTCGCCGTGCAAGGTCGGGTTATTTCTTCCCGACGCGGCGAGCTGTCCGTGTTCGTGAAGTCTTGGCAGATGGCGTCGAAGTCGATCCGCCCGTTGCCGGTCTCGTTCGCGGAGATGGCGGAAGATACCCGCGTGCGCCAGCGCTATAACGACCTGATCGTGCGCAAAGAAGCCCGTGAGAATGCGATGACCCGCGTCAAGGTCATCCGTGCGCTGCGCAATTACTTGGAAGGTCAGGATTTCGTCGAGATCGAAACCCCGATGCTGCAAACCCAGCACGGTGGAGCGGCCGCGCGCCCATTCGTCACCCACTCGAACGCGCTGGATCTTGATCTCTACCTGCGTATTGCCCCAGAGTTGTTCTTGAAGCGCGCCGTCGTCGGCGGTATTGATCGCGTTTTCGAAATTAACCGTAACTTCCGTAATGAGGGGATTGACCGCTCGCACTCGCCGGAGTTCGCGATGCTGGAAACCTACCAGGCTTGGGGCGATTACAACACCGGCGCGACGATGATTCGCGAGGCCGTGCAATATATTGCGCAGGAAGTTTTCGGTTCTCAGGTGGTCACGCTTGCCGACGGTACTGAGTATGATTTCTCCGGCGAATGGCCAGAAATCGAAATGTATCCTTCGTTGAACGAGGCGCTGGCGCGCAAGTTCCCGGGCCAGCCTGAAGTTACCGTCGACTCGTCTGTTGAGGAATTGCTAGAGATCGCCGATGTCATCGGCCTGCAGGTTCCGAAAGACGGCGGCTGGCAGCACGGCAAGTTGGTTGAAGAAATCTGGGAGTTGTTGTGTGAAGACCAGTTGGACGGCCCAATCTTTGTCAAGGACTTCCCGGTTGAGACTTCGCCGTTGACCCGCGATCACCGCTCGAAGCCGAAGGTCACCGAGAAGTGGGACCTTTATGTGCGTGGTTTCGAATTGGCGACCGGCTACTCCGAGTTGATCGACCCTGTGATCCAGCGTGAGCGATTCGAAGACCAGGCCCGTTTGGCTGCCGGTGGCGATGAAGAAGCCATGGTCTTGGATGAGGAATTCTTGGCTGCCATGGAACAAGGCATGCCACCAACAGCTGGTACTGGCATGGGCATCGACCGTTTGTTGATGGCGCTGACTGGTTTGGGTATTCGCGAAACGGTGCTTTTCCCGATCGTGAAGCCAGAACAAAGCTAGCGGGCGCCACAAAAGCATGAGCAAAGTCAACGGTGATGCACACGGTGGTGCGAACGGTGGTCACGCGCAGCTGAATTCCGCGGCAGATACTTCAAGCGGGAAGCTTTCTTCGCAGGTGGTCGCGGTGCTTGCCACGTTAGTATCGGCAGCGACGGTCATGATTTTGAATGAGACCTCGCTTTCGGTTGCGCTGCCTGCGATTATGCGGGATTTTGGTATTAACGCCGCCAGCGCGCAGTGGTTGATCACTGTGTTCATGTTGACTATGGCCGTGGTTATCCCCACCACTGGGTTTTTGATTCAACGGTTCACCACCCGGCAGATCTTTTTCAGCTCGATGGGGCTTTTTATTGTTGGCACGATCATGGGGGCGGTTGCGCCAGCTTTTTCCGTGCTGCTGCTTGCCCGTATCGTGCAGGCAGCTGGCACTGCGATGATCGTCCCGCTGCTGATGACGGTGATGCTGCAGTTGGTGCCGCTGGAGCGACGCGGCACGGTGATGGGCTTTATTGGTGTCGTCATCGCGGTTGCGCCGGCGACCGGTCCCACCGTTGGCGGTATCATTCTGGAGGCTTTTAGCTGGCACGCGATTTTCTTGTGCATGTTGCCGCTGTTGGGCGCTGTGGCGTTGCTGGGTGCGAAGCTGCTGTCCAACGTGGGTGAAGAGATTCGGCAACCGATTGATGTGATTTCGGTGCTGCTTTCCGTGGTGGCCTTCGGCGGGATCGTGTACTCGCTGTCGTCGTTGGAAACTGCGGTGGCTAGCGGGAATAACGTCGGGTTGTTGATCGCAATGCTGATCGTTGCTGTGATCGCGCTGGTGGTCTTCGTCCTTCGGCAATTGCGCCTGGGGAAAAAGAAAAAAGCGCTGTTGGATTTGCGTCCGTTCACAATTCGTAATTTCAGCCTGGCCGTGCTGATAGCGTTGCTATCGTTTTCGATGTTGATCGGCACCGTGACGATGCTGCCGATCTTCGTGCAAAACGGTTTGGGCGAAGGCGCGCGTACTGCCGGGCTGATCGTGCTGCCCGGTGGGGTGCTGCAAGCAGTGATGTCGCCGATCATTGGGCGTATTTACGATTCCATTGGCCCGAAGCCGATCATGATTCCCGGTGCGATTTTGATGGCGACCGGTTCCTGGCTATTTTCGATGCTGTCTGTCGACGCACAGATTTGGCAGCTGGTTGCCTACCATATGATTTTCGCCTTTGGCTTCGGTTTGTTGATGACCCCGATGATGACGACCGCGTTGAGTTCGTTGACTGGCGAGCTCTACAGCCATGGTTCGGCGATTTTGACGACGCTCCAGCAACTCGCTGCTGCGGCAGGCACGGCGTTGTTGATGGCGGTGCTGACTTTGGGCACCGACTCCGGTTTGTCGGCTGGTTTGGGTGAGGCTGCCGCAACTGCCGATGGCATCCGTTCGGCGTTTTTCGTTGGGGCGTTGATGGTTACGGTAATCATTCCAGTGACTTTTTTCATGCAACGCCCGGAATCTGTGCCTGGATCACACAACTAGCGCGTTCATTCCGCGTAGAGTGTGAGTATGAGTTTCGATTACGCACCATATACCGAATTGATCAACAATCTGCCCACCAAGATCTGGATGGGAAGTGAGCAGGTCGACGCCGTCGGCGGGGCTTATTTTGAGGTCGAGGATCCAGCCACCGGCGAGGTTTTAGCCAAGGTTGCTGACGCTGATTCTTCGCAGTGGAAGAAAACCTTGGATCTTGCCGACGGTGTGCAAAATACGTGGGCGAAAGATTTTACGGCCCGCCAACGCGCTGATGTGCTGATGGCGCTTTTTGACGCTGTGCAGAACCGCGCGGATGATTTCGCCAAGGTTATGACCCTGGAAATGGGCAAGACTTTTGCCGAGGCTAAAGGTGAGGTCACCTATGGTTCCGAGTACTTGCGTTGGTTTGCCGAAGAAGCCGTGCGTATCGATGGCCACTATGGCAAGTCGCCTTCTGGTGCTGGCACAATTCGTGTTACTCACGACCCGGTCGGCCCCTGCCTGGCGGTTACGCCGTGGAACTTCCCGTTCGCCATGGCTACCCGGAAGATCGCCCCGGCGCTGGCGGCCGGTTGCACGATGATCGTCAAACCAGCCAAGGAAACCCCGCTGACGATGCTGTTGCTCGGTGAGGTGATCGCAGACGTATTTGCCAAGCACAACGTGCCAAGCGGTGTGGTTTCTATCGTTCCGACGACGAAGTCTTCTGCGATGTCGCGTGAGTTGATGGAAGATCCGCGGCTGCGCAAGGTTACTTTTACTGGTTCGACGGGCGTCGGCAAGATTTTGGTGGAGCAGTCTGCGAAGAATCTGCAGCGCACCTCGATGGAGTTGGGCGGTAATGCGCCGTTTGTGATCCACAAGGATGCGGATCTCGATAGCGTGCTGGAGTGCGCTTATGCCGCCAAGATGCGCAATGGCGGGCAGGCGTGTGTTTCGGCGAACCGCTTTATCGTGCACGAGGATGTGGCTGCAGAATTCACGCGTCGCATTACCCAGAAGCTCGCGCAGGTGAAGGCTGGTCATGGTCTGAACGAGGGGGTTGGCTTGGGCCCGATGATTACTGCTGCCCAGCGCGATGGCATTGCCGAGCTTGTCGACGAAGCCCGCAAGGGTGGTGCTACCGTGCACACCGGCGGTGAGGTCCCAGAGGGTGAGGGCTATTTCTATCCGGCGACTGTCTTGTCTGAGATCCCAGCGGATGCGGCGATTCTGCGCGAAGAGATTTTCGGGCCGGTAGTGGCAATCACTACCTACTCGGATCTTGATGACGCCATTGCCACCGCGAACGATACTTCCGTTGGCTTGGCAGCGTATGGCTTTAGCGAAAACGTGCATACCGCAGAGCGCTTGGCGCATGAGCTGAACGCGGGCATGGTGGCTATCAACCGTGGTGGTGTCTCTGATGTGGCGGCGCCATTCGGAGGTATTAAAGAATCGGGATTCGGCCGTGAAGGCGGTACCGAAGGCATCCTCGAATACTTGGATACTCGTTATATTGCTACGCCGTAGCATCATGTCGCTGTGGTGGAGTATTCCGCTAGTGCCGTAGCACGTCGCTGCGCTGGAGTGCTCCGCTAGTGCTCATCTTCGCCCATCCTCACCTGGGTTGCCGCCGGGTAGGGGGTGGGCGTTTTTCGTGCCTGGGTATGCGCTAATTTTTCGCAGAAATTGGGCAAACAGTTAATCGTCATATACTGTGGTGTTCCATATCATAGCTAATTGTTTAGGTGTGATGCCTTATAAAAACCAAGCACGTTTGCTAGGAAAACTATACTAATAAAGTCTCGCGAAAATTTGCTCTTGCGAGCCTCTTTATTTTGTTTTCCAACCAAGCACGGGTCAGTGCCAGTCGCTACACACCAAACCGGTATATCGCAGGTTTATTGCGGTCGCGTCGCCCAGGAACTGAGCTGTATTAGACATTTAGTGGAGGTGTCTTTCCGTGAGTACTGCAGATAACACAGCCGCGGCATCATCAGGCATGCCGGATAATTCATCGAACTCGGCTGCAACATCCAGCACAAACACCGCGGGCAATAAAAACCTGTGGCATCGCATGCTCGACTGGCGACCGAATTCAACGATTCCGCGAATCCTCGTCGTACTCACGCTGGTCCTGCCGCTCGCCGGGGCGGCTACTTTCATGTGGGCGATGTGGGACCCGTCGAAGTATCTGCGCGAAGTCTCGCTGGCCGTTGTCAACGAGGACGCCGGCGTCGAACGCGATGGAAAAGAGATCAACTACGGCGACCAGGTGGTTAAAGGCCTACTGGAAACTGATTATTTGAATTTCTCCGAAGTCGATGAAAAACAGGGTGAGGACGGCTTGACCCGTGGCGATTATCTTTTCGTCGTCACGATCCCGAAAGAATTCTCCAGCGATGCGGTGACCGTCATCAGTGACAACCCGCGGCAGCCAAACATCCACTTCGCAAAAAACGACTTCTACGGCACCAACGGTGCAGTGATCACCAACAGTTTGATCCCGCAGGTGCAAAACAGTGTCGCGAATGCGATCTCCAAGAAATACGCCGACCAAGTGATTGCCGGGTTGGACCGGATGGGCCAAGGTCTGCACCAGGCTGCGGATGGTGCTGGGCGTTTGGATGATGGTGCCACCCAGCTGAAAGATGGCGGTGCCCGCGCGGTCGACGGCATCAATCGCCTGAACAACGGCGCTTCTGACTTGCAGGACGGCGCTGGCCGCCTGCATCAAGGAACCACGGATCTGAAGGCTGGCACGACTCGCCTGCAGAACGGTGTTGCGGAATTATCGAATGGTGCGGCCCGCCTGCAGGATGGATCGATGCGCTTGGCCAACGGTACTGACTCCTTGGTTTCTGGTACGGATCAGCTTGCCGACGGCGCGCGGCAGATCGACGCCGGCGTTAATCAGCTGACCGGCATGCTGCTGCCAATGCTTGAACAGGTGCAGGGCACGATGCCAGACATGCAACCAGCGATTGATTTGCTGCGTTCTGTCGGCGCCCACGCGGAAGCAGAGAAATTGGCTGGAATCGTCAATCGTTTGGATCCGGCGAATCAGCAAAACATGGTCGCCCAGCTGAACAAGCTGCGCGACGGCACGGGGCAGCTGTACTACAACTTGGCTGATCCGAACGCGCCCTACCGTGCTGGTGTGCTGAAGTTGCAGGATGGTGCCCACCAACTGAATGACGGTATTGGCCAGCTCAACGGTGGTGTTGGACGTTTGGCTGATGGTGCTAGCCAGCTCGATAACGGTGCGAGCCGGTTGAATAAAGGTACTGGTGATCTGACTGACGGCGTCGGGCGTTTGAAAGATGGCACCACCCAGCTTGCCGACGGCGGTGGCCAACTGATGGACGGCATGCAGCGTTTGAAAGATGGCACCAGCGAGCTTTCGACCAAGCTGGCTGATGGTGCTGCGAAGGCTCCAAACATCGCGAAGCCGGAAGATTCTGCGCAGAATATTGCTGTACCAATCAATTTCACATCGTCGAATGTGCACCCGGTGCAGACTGTGGTCGATGAATCTGACCCGACCGTGAAAAACGTGACTGCCGGTGCAGCAATCCTGATCGTTGTCGTCTTTGGATTCTTGGCGATGGCGCTGCTGTCGATTCTGCTGCCACACATCGTCGGCAAGCGGGCCAATAGCTATACCGTGCTGGGGCCGGTGCTGCGTGCCTTGGGCTTGATCTCGCTGGTGAACATGGCGGTCGTGGGATTCTTCGCTGGATTCTCTGCAGCCCTGGGCTGGCAGCCGGCGAACTGGGCAGCCACCATTGGGGTACTCGCGCTGACTGCGGTGACAGGCTCGGCCGTCTTCCAGTTCCTGCGTATTTTGTTCGGACGGATGTACGGCGGGGTGTTCTCACTGGGATTGTTCGCGCTCGGATTGTTCGTATTCGGTGGAATTTGGCCATTAGATACCACCCCAGGCCCACTGCGGATGCTGCATAATTTCCACCCGATGAGCTACGCCCGCGATGCGTTCATCCGCGCAACCGACGGTTTGTATGACGCGACCTTCTGGGGCGGCATTGGCGGCTTGCTTGTGTTCGCACTCGTGTCGACGGGCTTGTCTCTAGTCATCTATGCTTCCCGACGTCGTGGCGCGGCCACAGAGTTGGATGAAGAGACCCGCTACGTGAACAAGCCACGCTTGGGTGAGGAACCAGCAACCATCGCTCGCTAGGTATGGCTCGCACTAGCGCACACGGCGCCCGGAAATATCTCCACGATTTTCCTTCCGGGTGCCGTTTTTGCGTCTGAAAAATGCGCTAGAAATCAGGTAAGAGCCCCGTTCGCTATTGGCGAACAGGCCCTTGAGCTGCACTAACGCGGCTATTTGCTGAATTGGTTCGCAAAACGGGAAGGGTTGGTGATAGTTGCGCGTTATGGTGGGTGGAACATAACGCAAATCGGTTAGGGAGAACTAAGAGCACATGTTTGAACGGTTTACGGACCGAGCTCGCCGCGTCATTGTTTTGGCGCAAGAAGAAGCTCGCATGCTTAACCACAACTACATCGGCACCGAGCACATTCTGCTTGGTCTGATCCACGAGGGTGAAGGGGTGGCAGCCAAAGCCCTGGAATCCATGGGGATCTCCTTAGACGATGTCCGCAATGAGGTCGAAGAGATCATCGGCCAGGGCTCCCAACCACACAGTGGGCACATCCCATTTACTCCACGTGCAAAGAAAGTCCTGGAGCTTTCACTGCGTGAAGGTCTGCAGATGGGCCACAAATACATCGGTACTGAGTTCTTGCTGCTCGGTCTGATCCGCGAAGGTGAAGGAGTTGCCGCCCAGGTATTGACCAAGCTGGGTGCTGACCTGCCACGCGTGCGTCAGCAAGTTATTCAGCTGCTGTCTGGTTATGAAGGCGGTAACCAGGACGGATCTGGTAGCGGTTCTTCGTCCGCACCTGGCGGCGGTGGCCTGGCAGGCGCCGGTGCTGGTCCTTCCATGGGTGGCGGCTCCGGCGGGGGCGGCAAGGGCGATCGTTCCAACTCGTTGGTGCTTGATCAGTTCGGTCGTAACCTCACCCAGGCTGCTAAGGAAGGCAAGCTAGACCCAGTAGTGGGTCGCGATTCTGAGGTTGAGCGCATCATGCAGGTGCTTTCGCGCCGCACGAAGAACAACCCGGTGCTCATCGGTGAGCCTGGCGTTGGTAAAACCGCCGTCGTCGAGGGCTTGGCCCTGGATATCGTCAACGGCAAGGTTCCCGAAACGCTGAAAGATAAGCAGCTGTACTCGCTGGATCTCGGCTCGCTGATTGCTGGTTCTCGTTACCGTGGTGATTTCGAAGAGCGCCTGAAGAAGGTTCTCAAAGAGATTAACCAGCGCGGTGACATCATTTTGTTCATCGACGAGATCCATAACCTGGTTGGTGCTGGTGCCGCAGAAGGTGCCATCGACGCTGCATCGCTGTTGAAGCCGAAGCTGGCTCGCGGTGAACTGCAGACCATCGGTGCTACCACGCTTGAGGAATACCGTAAGCACATCGAAAAGGATGCTGCGCTGGAGCGTCGTTTCCAGCCGGTGAAGGTAGAAGAGCCTTCATTGGAAGATACCGTGCTGATCCTCAAGGGGCTGCGCGATAAGTACGAAGCGCACCACCGGGTCTCCTACACCGACGATGCACTGGAAGCAGCTGCGAAGCTGGCGCACCGCTATATCAATGATCGCTTCTTGCCAGATAAGGCCGTCGACCTGCTCGATGAGGCCGGCGCACGCATGCGCATCAAGCGCCTGATTGCTCCGGATAGCCTGCGTGAGGTGGACGAGCGCATTGCGGAGGTACGCCGCAACAAGGAAGCCGCCATTGATGGCCAGGACTTCGAAAAGGCTGCACGTTTGCGCGATAGTGAACGCAAGCTGAACGAAGAGCGCGCGGAGAAGGAAAAGGCGTGGCGTGAAAACGATCTGGAAGATATCGCCGAGGTCGGCGAAGACCAGATCGCAGACGTTTTGTCGCACTGGACTGGTATCCCTGCACTGCGTATGACCGAGGCCGAGTCCAACCGGCTGCTCAACATGGAAGAAGAGCTGCATAAGCGCATCATCGGGCAGGACGAAGCCGTTAAGGCTGTCTCCCGTGCGATCCGCCGTACCCGTGCAGGTTTGAAGGATCCAAACCGCCCATCCGGTTCCTTCATCTTCGCCGGGCCATCCGGTGTGGGTAAAACGGAGCTGTCGAAGTCTCTGGCGAACTACCTGTTCGGTAACGACGATGACCTGATCCAGATCGACATGTCGGAGTTCCACGACCGCTTCACGGCATCCCGCCTGTTCGGTGCCCCTCCGGGATACGTCGGACACGAAGAAGGCGGCCAGCTCACCGAAAAGGTTCGTCGCAAGCCATTTTCCGTGGTGCTTTTCGACGAGATCGAAAAAGCACACAAGGAGATCTACAACACCTTGCTGCAGGTGCTGGAAGAAGGCCGATTGACTGATGGCCAGGGCCGTGAGGTTGACTTCAAGAACACCGTGCTGATCTTCACCTCGAACCTGGGTACCTCGGATATCTCGAAGGCCGTCGGTTTGGGCTTCTCCTCGGAATCAGAGACGGACCCAGATTCGCGCTACGAGCGGATGAAGAACAAGGTCGATGAAGAGCTGAAGAAGCACTTCCGCCCAGAGTTCTTGAACCGTATCGACGAAACCGTTGTCTTCCACCAGCTGACCCAGGAACAGATCGTGGAGATGGTCGATCTGTTGATTGGTCGCGTTGCCAAGCAGCTGCGTGATCGTGACATGGACATCGAGCTTTCTGAGAACGCCAAGAAGCTCCTGGCACGTCGTGGTTTCGATCCAGTATTGGGTGCGCGTCCGTTGCGTCGTACTATCCAGCGCGAGATCGAAGACCCAATGTCGGAGAAGATCTTGTTCGGTGAGCTCGGTGCAGGCGAAATTGTTTCTGTCGACGTGGAAGACTTCGACGAAGACAACAAGAAGAAGGGCACGTTCACCTTCAGCCCACGTCCGAAGCCACTGCCGGAAGAAGAATTCGGCGACTTGGACGAGGATGACGTTCGTGAAGTAGAAAACCCAACCGAGTCTGATGACGCCGCTGGTTCCGATGACCAGGACGGTAACGACGGCAAGGGTGGCGGCTCTGGCTCCGATGGGGATAACCCAGATGATCAGCCGGGCACCGTCGGTGAACCGAATGGTCAGCCAGATACGTTGAGCCCAGACACGCCAAACAACGGTGGTTCCGGCGCCTTGCTGGAACGCCCAGAAGACGAGCGTGGTTCGGATGACTCTGATGATTCGGATGGTCCAGCTGGCCCACAGCCACAGCCGCAGCGCGACTAGAAACCGTTGCTAAGCAAACACGGCTGCGAGCCGAGCACATAAGCGCGGCTAAGTAAGCGCGTTTAAGCTGGCCTGTTACCTCGCAATGAGGCGCAGGCCAGCTTTTGCTATTTTTGCTACGGCTACATGGTATTGCCGGAGTGCGAGCCCCACGGCCGTGGCTTAAAAACTCCCGCAATCATTGTGCGGTGCGATGCCATTAAAACGACCAATCAGATACTGCAAGCCTTGGGGCATATCCGTGAATAACGGTAGGGCGTGGTTAACGCCTGCCTTGAGTTCCGGGTGTCGGTTGATCACCTCTGAGAAGGAGTCGCCGCTCTTGGTCAGCGTGCGGGTATCTGTAAAACCCCAGTTTATGGTGGCATCGCCAATGCAGCTGATTTCTGCATCTTGTAAAAAGCGTTTGCCTTCCTCGTTGAATTCTTCGTCAATGATCCGTTGCAGCGCGGGGTAGCGGTCTACCAATCCATTGAGCGTGTAACCCAAGGCAACCACGATGGACGAATTATCGAAGGCTTCCAACACGTGGCGCAGATCCGCCGGTGGGGCGCCTGCGAAGGTGCCCACAAGGTTCAGCTCTGGCGCGTAGCTGGCTTTGTGTTCTGCGGCTGCTGCAGCCGCGCCTCCACCTTGGGAATAACCGGCGAAGCCAACCGGAGAATCTGCTGGGACACCGGCTGCTTGCAACCCAGCCCTGGCGGCATCCAGGACCGCGTGGGCTTCTTCGACTGAGTTCACGTAAGTGTGGTGTGGTCTGGAGTTCCCATGCCCATGTAGTCGGTGCTGATAATGCGGATGCCGGTGAGGTTCGCGAGGTATTGCAGCGGAAGCTCGTAGTTAGCATTGGTGCTCAGATACGGCTGCCCAGCGGGGTTGGCCCGTTGCCTTGCCAAGGGGTAGTTTCACTGCACTAATTGGGTGAGTGGCACAAAAATTACGTATATAGTAATTTTTGAGTCATGAAAGGTGTTGAGGCAGCAGAAATTATTGGTGATTTAGCCTCTCAACAGTGGGGGTTGGTCACTTCAGCGCAAGCGAAAGAAAGTGGAATTGACCTTCCATCGCTATCTCGTCTGGAACAGCGCGGCATGTTCGCTCGTATCCGTCACGGTGTTTATGCGAGTGCAGCGATCGCCCAATCTGCAGTACTGGAGCTCCAGGCTCAGTGGCTCGCGCTGCGCCCAGAGCTGATGGCTGCAGACCGTATTAACAATCTTCAGCTGGCTGCTGAAGCCATAGTCTCGCACACGACTGCAGCTGAAATGTGGGGAATCGGCGATCTTTGGCCCGATGGTGTTCACTTCACCGTGAGACGACGGCGACGCAGCAGACAAATAGATGTTCAGTTTCACAGAGCTGACTTAGCTGATTCCGATTGGACCGTCCACCCGCAATCTGGACTTCCCATAACGACAGTTGCCCGGACAATCTATGACTTGGCACAAGACGGGCACGAGCCAGAGCATTTGTTGGCTTTGATATCTGATGCTGGGAATAAGTTTTTACTGGATAAACAGGAATTAATTGATGTCTTCAGCGGATTTGAAGATGCTTTTGGAGCTAGTAAGGGAGACAGGCAGGAATTCGATGCGCTCGTAAAAGACTATTTTCCTGAGGTCAATGATGTTAAGCACATAAATTTCCGCATTGAAGAGGCTTTGCGTCCGCTTCAAACCCAGATTGCTGCATTGATGGCGAGACTGAGCACATTGGCGATGGTCGATTTAGTCGTTCCGCCATCGATCGAATGCCAGCCACGAGAATTGCAGCAGACCAAGTTACGGGGAGGGATTGATCGTAGTGAAGAAAAAGCCTTCAACGATTAAAAAATCTCATGGTCAGATCGCCACAGCCTTGAAGAATGAGGCGAAGACCCGCGGAGAAAATCCAAATGATGTCTACAATCAATTCTTTCGGGAGACCTTTCTCTATGCATTGATGAACAAACAAAGCGGATGGGTTCTCAAGGGAGGATCGAATATTTATTGTCGTATCCCAGGGGCGCGCCAGACCAAAGATTTAGATTTTTATCGGCAACATGAACCTACTTCATCAGTAGGGGCTGCTGAAGCGCTCGTTGCCCAGATGAACGGTCACAGAGAAGGCCCCTATACCTTTCCAGTCTTCCGTTCCCCGCCGGCAGCCGCCCAGCGGACCGTTGATAGCCAACGCATTATTGTCAAGGTCGTGCATGGTGTGAATAACCAGCTGATTGAGTTTGGGGTTGATGTGAGCGGAGACCTCGAGGTTACTGGGCATGAAGAGCGGCTGGTCGTAGAGAAGACCTACGAGGTGCAGACCGAGTTTCTACCGTCCAGATTTCAAATTAGTTCATATCCGATTGCCAGCCAGATTGCGCTACCAGATGAAAATTGGAAAACCAGGTATCCCATTACCGTCCAAAAACTTGGAGCTAAGTATGCGGACCTCACAAGCATCGATTTGGCATTGCAAATAGCCGGATTGTTGGTCGACCCGATTTTGTGCTGTGAGATCGGCACTGAGAATTTAACGTGGGACTATTCGTCTTTGCAGTGGACATAGCAAAACATACGAAAAGCAAAATTGTGTGTTTGGATATATCTTGGCAGTTCGCCGGAGCTAAAGGTCGTACTGCCGAAATCACTACTCTGGAAGGCAAAATTTCGGCACACGGTGTGTCTCCAGGCCGCGCGTAGTGTGATCATCTCGTATGCGTCTGCCATTTTCGTCTGTGCTGTTAATATCGTCACCACCAGGAACTTCGCGCACCAAGCCGTCGGCAAGCAAGGACCGCAACGCTCGCTCCCGCTGCTCATCCTTCGGCCACACCAGGTCGATTTCCGGCTTCGGCACCGGCTCGGAAGCCTCCCGCAGCACTGCCATGATCTTGCCGCGCACCTGTCGGTCGGTGCCCGCGAATTTCTGCACTCGCTTTTTCTGTTGCGCCAATTCCGTCTCACTAGGCGCCGGCGAGCCTGCCCGCACCCACGCGCAACCGGCGTGCAACGGACATACCGAACACTGCGGCGAGCGAGCCGTGCACACCAAAGCGCCCAACTCCATCAAAGCCACTGAAGTTTGCGGCCCGCAGCCGTCGGCAAGCAACTCACCCACCTGAGCCAACTGCCTTTTCGCTGGCTGCGGCGCCAGAAACTGCCCCTGCCAGGCACGGGCATACACCCGGCGCACGTTCGTATCCACCACCGGGACATTCTGCCCGAAAGCAAAACACGCCACCGCCCGCGCGGTGTAATCGCCAATGCCTGGAAGCGCTAGCAGCTCATCCACATCACTCGGCACCGTCCCGCCGTGCCGCGCAACGATAGCCTGCGCACACTCCCACAAACGCAACGCCCGCCGCGGATACCCCAACCGGCCCCACGCGCGCAGCACATCAGCCTGGCTAGCCGGGGCAAAATCCTGCGGGGTGGGCCAGCGATCCATCCACTCCAACCACTGTGGTGCAACACGGGCGACGGGGGTTTGCTGGCTCATCACCTCCGAGACCAACACACCCCACGCGGTGGTTTCGGCAGCGCGCCACGGCAGGTCGCGCCCGGTGGTTTCGTACCAACCCCGCAGGTCAGGTAGAAGCGCGGTGGCATTCAGTTCGGTGGATGCTTGGGCGCTTCGCTTTGATTCCGTGTGCGCGTCCGAGTGATTCGTCATCGCGCATATTTTAGGACAAAATAGAAGTTGTGAGTATGCAGAATGTGGCCAAGACTCCGCAGGCAGTGTGGGAGGCCCTTCGGGAGGGCAATGAGCGGTTTATTGCGAACCGCTCCGAGCGGCCAAATCAGGACCCGGAATACCGTTCGTTGTTGAGTGTTGGCCAGTCGCCGCGCGTGGTCATCTTCTCGTGTTCTGACTCGCGCGTGCCCGTCGAAATGGTTTTCGACCTGGGGCTTGGCGACGCTTTCGTGATCCGCACCGCCGGGCAGATCATTGACAGCTCGATCATTGCGTCGGTGGAATATGCCATCGAGAAATTCGACGTGAACCTCCTGGTGGTCATGGGGCACGAATCTTGCGGTGCGGTCCGCGCGACGATGGAATTCGCCGAAGGTGGTTCTGCACCAAACGGCTTCCAACGCACCATTGTCGAGCGTGTATTGATGTCGGTGACGGAAGCGAATAAGCGTGGACTGATTACGCGTGAGGACGTCGAACGCCAGCACATCACCGAAACCGTCTACCAGCTGATGGCGCGTGCACCAGGACTGGGGCAGGGGCTGATTCGGCAATCGATGGGCATCGTCGGCCTGCGTTATAACTTGGCCGAGGGCCGGGTAGAGCCGGTTGTGCTCAACGGTGTGCACTAACAGGGGCGTGCCGACGTCTGGCTAGCTGCATGGCGCGGCAGCTGTAGTTACCCGCCGGATGACGTAGGACACGCGCGGTAGTTGTCCCAGCCCAGCAGTGTTTCGTTATAAATTAGGAACTGTGACTTCCCCTCAACACCCACAACGACGCCTCCCGGAAGAAATTTACCGGCGCCGCCGGATCGCTGGATTCGCAATTTTATTGTTGCTGGTGCTCATCCTGGTCTGGTTCTTGAGCGCCGTTTTTGGCGGCAATGGCGACGAGAACCCGCAGTCTGCCGCAGATAGTTCTGCTGCTAACCAGACCGCGACCGCCACTGCCACTGCTGCGCGCGACGACAAAGATGGCAAAGCTTCTGCGACCAAGGATGATGCTGACGACGCCGATGATGCAGCCAACGACAGCGCGGCACAGGAAGCCGATGATATCGACGGTGCTGGTGAGGCGAAGGATGCCGATCGCCCGAAGAAAGATAAGGATAAAAACTCAGCCGATGAGCGTCCTTCGCCGTATGCCGAAGCCGATGAGGCACACGCTGCCGCGAATGCGTGCGACCTGCACAATCTGCGCGTGACGGCCAACAGCAACAAGGCATACTACGGCCCGGGGGATCAACCTTCGTTCTACATGTCCATCGAAAACCCCACCGAGCATGATTGCACGGTGAACTTGGACGAGAACCCACTGCGCTTCGAGGTTTATGATCTCAACACCAACCACCGCATGTGGGCAGATACCGATTGCTACCCAGCGGTGATCACCGGTGAGCAGGAATTCAAGGCTGGGCAAACCCGCCACTTCGAAGCCGTGTGGTCGCGTACCAACTCCGCGCCGGGCGAGTGCAACCACCGTCCAGCTACCCCGGCAGGCAACTACTTCCTGCACGCAGTCGTTGGCGATAACGCCTCTGACGCTCTTACCTTCGCGCTGCGGGCCTAGGGGATAGCGGCATGCCTGCCGCAGGGTGCTGACAAACAGCCTCGCGAGTGGATTAATGTCGGCGTATCAAAAGCTGCAGTGCGGATGCGATTCCCCCTGAAGAGGTGGCCAATCGGTGAGTCACTAGGTGTCTAGTTTTCTGAAGGTAGGCGCACCGTGGCACCTTGGTTTGAATCCTTGACTGCCTGGTATCTGACTGCGAGATCTACGCGGTTCCTAGCAGAGAATTGGATGAAAAGGTTTGCGATCGCTTTTTTGACTGTGATTTCTGCCAGGCACAGTGACTTGGCGATTTCTCCATTTGTCTTGCCTTCACAGATTAGGGCCAAGATAGTTCGTTCACGGTTGTTGATCTTTGGAATTCGAAACTCACTTCCGTCGTTTCTGTTTACGGCAGTTTTGCTGGCAATGAGTCGATTGAGACAGTCGGGAGAGAGAACTGTTCCCCCGTGTGCTACATCGCGTAGAGAGTGGATGATTGATTCACTCTCCTGGCCTTTGGTGATGTAGCCCACTGCGCCAAGACTGAGGCACTTGAGCATTGTTTCATCAGTGTCGAAGGAAGTCATTGCAATGAACAGTGGTGGTTGAGGAAACTGCTGGATGCCTTGGAGCAATTCAATGCCGTCAATATCTGGCATTTGAATATCGGACAACACAAGATCGCATGTATTGTTTTCTAACCACTGCAATGCCTGTTGGCCGGTGGTGGCGGTGCCTGCTACTTCCAAATCGTCGGCGGTCGAGAAGTACACGGGAAACGCCTCGAGGATGGTGAGGTCATCATCAACGAGTAGAATGCGTGCCGTCATTAATTACACCAGGGCAGTTGTGGTTTCTTCGAGCAACTCAACCAATCAGTGATGTTGTAGAACACAGGTGCGTTCGCTTCGTCTGTCGGTGGTGTGGTGGTAGCAGGGGCCAGGGGCAACAGTGTGCCAATGACTGCGAGTGCGATGGCTTTAGTCATATCTGTAGGTATATACCACCGTTATTTTCTAGAAAAGGGGATGTGGGCAGTTGTGACCCATTCTTTATTGGCGCTATATGTTCTCAGTTCTCCTCCGACGGTATGGAGAGTGTTCGACATGCTGGTGAGGCCAAGATTGGTGGATGCTGAGGTTTTCTTTGTTGGGGTGCGGGCGTTGGTGAAGGTGAGTGTGACGCCTTGATCATTGGATGTTGCTGAGATAATGACACGGGATTGTGGGGTGGCGTGCTTGATGATGTTGGTGACTGTCTCGCTGAGCACGCGTTCTAGGGCGGTGGTGTGCAGCGTGTTTGTCACAGGCGTGGACAGTTCGGTGGTGGTTGTGACGGTGAAACTGTGGTCGTGTAGGCGTTGGGTCATGGCTTCGAGTGTGGTTGGCAAGGATGGTGCAGGGTGTGTCTCTGGTTGGGTGTTCAGGGTGGTGAGTAGTTGCCGGATTTTATTGAGGGCCTCTCGGGCTGTGTGGGCGGTGGTTTTTAGCTCTGCGTTGCGTTCTGGCGTGGTGATGGCGAGCTTTTCCAGTCGCACGATGACGGATGTCAGATCGGCGGCGATGGTGTCGTGGAGCAGACTGGTGAGTTGTTTCTGGCGGGTTTGCTGTTTGCGTTGGGTTTGGAAGTGTTGTTGGCGGTTGTGGTGGATCCAGAAGCCAAGGAGGTAGGCCAGGGTGATGATGGTGAGGAAGATGATTGCTGCGCCAATGTCGAATTCGACGCGGCTGTTGGCTGGCGAGTAGAAGCCGCCGAGTGTGATGGTGGCAGCGATTAGGGCTGCTAAAAGATGGTCGCCGATGGCGGTGATGGTGGTGATGAGGAAGATACCGAGGAAGAGTTCCAAGCCTGTCGAATGACCTGCCAATAAAGCCCCGATGAAGGATGCGGTGAAGGTAGCGGCACTCGTGCGTGGGTGGTTGGGGGAGGTGATGAGGCTGAGGGCTTGGAGGATGATTAGGGTGGTGATCAGTGGTGTGATGTTGGTGCCACTGATGATGCTGGCACCGCTGAAAATGAGTGCGAGTGCTGGCAGCGCCAGTGTGGTGGTGAAACGCTGGGCAAGCATGTCTTTTAGACTACCGCTCATGGAATCCGACAGTGGATGCCGAGCGTGAGCAGGCCGCAGGAGTCTTCGCTGCGTTGGAGGATGCCGGTATGTGGGTTGATAGTGCTGCCCAGCCCCTATTGGCAGCCTGCTCTGTTCTATGCCGCCCTTTGAAACGCATGGTGTACGGGAGCGAAGAAAATTCTTGAAGGAATGGTCATGCTGGCGTGTAGCCGAAAACCTCATTCCTCAGGACGTGCGTGTTCGTCCTGGCTATGAGAGTTATTCGGCACACCTATTGAGGTGTATACATGCGTATACTATTTTCCAATTCTCTTCCTTATAAGGCAAAGGCGTAATTACGATTGAAGCGAAAGAGAAAACCCCTGACCTTGGACGGTAGGAATCTATGTCAAAGAAAAACCTTTTTTCTGTTGTCGTTATGGCAACAGCGTTGATTTCAGCAATTGGTAGTTCGCCAGCGCTAGCTGAGACTGCCAGTGGTACCGTAACTAATGAAACAGCTCAATCCAATGAAATGCATGAAGATTCTGTGCTCTTTGGCCGTCCTGGGGAATCAGCAAGGGAGGTTAAAACTATTCCGGATAACAATGGTCTTGCCTTCACTTTGGAGAATACGGACGAACTTCGTTTGGACGGCGATACCGTTCAAGTTTTTGATGAAGCCGGAGAAAAACTTCTTGATGTTACTCCTGAACTTCCCGAAGGCATGACCCTGTGGCTTGATAAGGAACACAATGAGGTGTTTGCTATTCAAGCTGGCACCTCGTTTAGGGGATGTACTTCTAATAAATGGGTGAAGTGGGGACTTCAAGCGGCTTGGGATGGATTGGTTTGTGTTCCAGGTACTGCTGCTGCAACTCCATTAACTCCTATTGGACAGGCAGGAGTGGCGGCGGCATGTCATGGAGCTGGCTCTGGTCTAGTTACGGCTGTGAGCTGCTAGATGGAAAAGAGTCGTGATCGAGATCTGCATGCCCATAAAGGAATGGGCTGGGCGTTTGCTTTAGTTATTGCTGGCATCTTCACTATTGACTTTTCCTTATTTAGTGAAGATCACGTTCCTTACTGGGCTTACGTGCTTAAGTTTTTCGCCCTTTTCTTTACTTTGTTCACGGTGAGTCGTTTTATCTCTGGTTCTACCAATGCAAAAAAGTTGATTTCACTATCTGTTGTATCGGCAATTTCAATAGCAGCGTTTGTTGCCGTGTTTATTTTGATGTGAAATAAGCATTACCTTTTTAAATGAATGTTGTGGCCCCTTGGGAAACTCAAGATTTTCATTTATCGATATGAGTCTACCGGCTCCTGGTTCTTCTTCTAAGCTTACTGGTGGCATGTTCAGCATCACCGTGTTGACCACCTAACTTATCTGCGTGACGAAGTGAGAACCATGACCAGCCGACCCTCCCTGGAGCAGGACCAGCTCCAGGAGGCCTCTCCGTAGCGACTAACCGCGCAGTTCACGCACCACGGCCAGTGCCTGGTGCAGGGTGCTGACGCTGCGCAGATCCAGCCCGTCGGCTGCAAGATCTTTTGCCAACGCGCGGTCTTCGGCTTCGTTGAGGCTTGGGGCAACGGCGCAGCGATAACCGATACGCGCGGCTTCTTGCAGGCGCCGTTTTAGATTCGGCACCGTGCGCAACTCGCCGGCCAGACCGATTTCTCCAATGAACACGGTCTTGGCCGGCAGTGGTGTTTCATGCAGCGATGACCACGTCGCCAGCGCCACCGCTAGATCCGTGGCGGTCTCTGTGATGCGCACCCCGCCGACGGTGGCGACGTAGGCGTCTTTTTCATTGGTGCGCTCACCAGCGCGCGCCTGCAGCACAGCCAGAACCAGTGGGATGCGGTTTTGATCCAGTCCGGTGACCACCCGGCGGGGGTTCTTGGCGACGGGATCTACCGTCAGCGATTGCACCTCTGCCACCAGTGGGCGCACCCCATCCATGGCGACGGTGACCGCGGAACCGTTGGGTGTCGCGCCGTGGTGGGATAAAAATAAGCCGGATGGGTCGGCGACTTCGCGGATACCGTCGGCGGTTTGTTCAAAACAACCGACCTCGTCGGTAGCGCCAAAACGGTTTTTAATTCCGCGCAGCATCCGCAAACTGGATTGCCGTTCGCCTTCGAAGTTGAGCACGACATCCACCAGGTGCTCCAGCACGCGGGGACCGGCGACGTTGCCGTCCTTGGTTACGTGCCCGACCAGCAAAATCGGAATGCCCGTGGTCTTGGCCAGGGTGGTCAGCGCCGCGGTTACCGCACGTGATTGGGCGACCCCACCTGCTACGCCTTCGACGCCGCTGGCCTGCATGGTTTGCACGGAATCGACGATGATGAGTGACGGACGAAGCGCCTCAACCTGGGCAAAGACCACATCCAGGTCTGATTCTGCCGCCAGGTATAGCGTGGGAGAAAGCCCGCCGGTACGTTTAGCGCGGGAATAAACTTGCGCGGCGGATTCTTCTGCCGTCACATACAACGCCGTGCGGGTGGCAGGCTGAGCTTGCTGGTCTGCAGCGCTTTCGGTAGCGGCAGCGGAGCTTTCTCCGCTATCTGCCTGGGGTTCTGGTTCTTGGCTCCAGCGTGCGGCGACTTCCAACAGCAAAGTAGATTTACCCACCCCAGGCTCACCGGCCATTAACACCACAGAACCGGCGACGATGCCGTCGCCAAGCACCCGGTCCAACTCCCCGATGCCGGTGTGCATGCTGCGGGCTGAGCTCGCAGAAATCTGCGTAATCGGCACCGCCGCGCTGCTGGGCGTAAGGCCGCCCCGAGAGTTCTTTCCGCTGTTGCTGCGACTAGCTCCACCGCCGAAACCGCCCCCGCGCGTTGCACCACCCGAGGCGCCTGAACCGAGGCCGGAAGCAAGCCCGGCAGAAAAAAGTGGGGCCGTTTCTTCCAACGTGCCCCACGAACCGCATTCCGGGCAGCGCCCCAACCATTTCGGGGAGGAATAGCCGCACTCGGAACAAGTGTGAATAGCCCGCTGTTTTTTCGCCATGTCTTCATCCTAAGACAGTGGCCTCACACTCAACCCACCAGCGGGGCTAAATTCGAACAATAAATCGAATGGATTGGGTGCTTGATGCTTAGCGCCAAAGGTGTGGCGCTAGCAGACAATGCTTAGCGCCAAAGGCCTGGCGCCGGCAGTCAATTCTTAGTGGTTGTGGCCGCTGTGATCGCCGTGGTCATGGGAGTGGCCACTGTGATCGTCGCCGTGGCTGTGATCGTGGCCGTGCGAATCGCCACTGATGGAGCCTTCACCGCGTGGGGCGTAGCCGTCTTCCCATTCGCGGTCATGCTCGCCGGTAACCAGTGGAGCAGCAGCAACCGCAGCGTCGACGGTGATGGTGCCTGAGTCGAAAACGAATGAGACTTCGCGGCTGCCGCCCGGTGCGAAATCATCGTTTTCCAGGGTGGTTTCGATGTACTGGATGCAGGCCTTTTCAGCCTGTGGGACTTCCTTCAGAGCCATGGCGCTATCGCCAAAGACTGAGCATCCCGACTCGATTGGTTCGAGGGAACCCACAGAAACCTGGGTGCCGTCGACCGAAATCGATTCCAGGGTGTGAGCCTTCATTGATGGGTCCTGGTTGGTGGCGGTGAACTTCAGTGCAGCGGCATTATCGTCCACAGTGATGGTGACATCGCGTACTGAAAGCTCGCCGTTTTCGCTGTTGGCGCTCTGGCCGTCGACCGTCGCTACCTGCGAAGACGTCTGGGTGATGTGGCCAGCCGAGCAGGCGGCCAGCGTCAAGGCGGCCAAGGCGGCAGCGGACATGGTTCCGCCGCGACGAACTACAGATTTCAGGGACGTCACTGTGGGGTCCTCCAACAACTCATCGAGCACAAAGAATTTTCAGACTTTACCTTAGCCGTTTACCCCCGCGCGCACACAGTTTGCGGTTTTATTGGCGAATACCGGAGGGGCATTCGGGGGCAAACTTTTTATGGGTGCTTGTCGACGGCTGTTCTTGGTTTGCTCTCCGGCTGCACTTCGTCTCCTCTTCGGCTGCTCTTCGGCGCCGCCGGTCGGTGCTCCCTCCGTCGGCAAGCATGTGTGGCGTGTTAAACTGACGGATTGAAGTCTGCCTGTTAAGCGAGGAGTGGGAATGGAAATCAAGGTCGGCGAGGTTGTTGTCTACCCGCACCACGGCGCGGCGAAGGTCGAAGCCATTGAAACGCGCGAGATGGGCGGGGAGACGCTTGAGTACGTCGTGCTTTCCATCAACCAATCTGACCTGGTTGTTCGCGTGCCATCGAAAAACGTCGAGCGCGTTGGCGTGCGCGATGTCGTTGGAAAAGAAGGCCTTGAGAAGGTCTTTTCCGTGCTGCGCGAGACGGATGTAGAAGAGGCCGGCAACTGGTCCCGTCGCTATAAGGCGAATCAGGAGCGCCTGGCTTCCGGTGATATTAACCAGGTTGCTGAGGTCGTGCGCGATCTGTGGCGTCGCGACCAAGACCGGGGCCTTTCCGCAGGTGAAAAGCGCATGTTGGTGAAAGCTCGACAGATTCTGGTCGGTGAGCTCGCGCTGGCGGGCCCGGTTGATGAGGACAAGGCCGACAAGATGATCGCCGAGGTTGATGCCACCATCGAGCGCCACCGTGCCGCTGGATTGACTGGCACTTCTGGCCCAGAGGTGGATACCAAGGTTGACGTCGACTTGGATGACCTCAGCTTTGATGACGAAGATTAACCCCGCAGTGATCAACCCCGCAGTGATCAACCCTGCAGTGAATAACCCCGCTGTGTTCGACAACCCTGCCCCAGTAATTGCCATCGTGGCTGCTGCCGGGCAGGGTCATCGTTTAGGCGCGGAAAAACCAAAAGCTTTTGTCGAACTTTCTGGCAAAACGCTGCTTGAGCGCACGATTAATTCGCTGCAGGCCACCGGGCTTGTCGACGAAATCATTGCGGTTGCGGCCCCAGACATGCTTGACGACGCCGCCGCGGTCCTCGAACGCTGCCAGTCCAACCCTGCCGAGCCGGTCTCCAGTGCTGCTGTCGGCGGCGGGGCGACGGCTAAAACCCCGGAGCTGCGCTTGGTGCCTGGCCGGGGCGAGCGTGTTGATTCCGTGATGGCTGGATTGGAAGCCATCTCAGTACCCGTGGCAGGGGAGGCTGGTGCTGCGCCTGCGAGTGATCCAGTGGTGTTGGTCCACGATGCCGCTCGCGCGTTGACCCCACCAGCGATGATCACTCGCGTGATCGGGGCGGTCGTTGACGGAGCTGCCGGAGTGATTCCGGTGGTGCCGGTGGTCGATACCATCAAAACCGTCGCAGGTAGTGCTAGCGGCGAACCCGATGGCGCAACCGACGGCAAACCCGGTGATGAGTTGGTCGTCGGCAAGACTGTGGATCGCAGTGAATTGCGAGCCGCACAAACCCCACAAGCGTTCCGCTATAGCGTGCTCCTTTCCGCTAACCAGGCTTATCTCGCCAGCGTGCAGGCAGATAAAGAAGCTGGAGCGAGAAGTTTTGTGCCTACCGATGATGCTTCTTTGCTGGAGTGGCAAGGCGTGCCGGTGGCTTGTGTTGCCGGTGATGAGCAGGCATTGAAAATCACTACGCGTAAGGATCTGTTGTTGGCGCAGGCGTATCTGCAGGAAGCTGCGCAGAGCCTTGACGACGCGCAATCCACGGCGCAGCACCCGGACGCCGCGCAGTCCAGCGCGCAACCGCAGCAAACCACTGCGCAGCAACAGCAATCTCAACCCGCTGCGATGCCCGTCCCGCGCGTGGGTATCGCCAGCGACGCCCACCAAATTGAAGCGGGCAAGCCGTGCTGGATCGCCGGGCTGCTTTTCGACGGCGTCGACGGCTGCGAGGGGCACTCTGACGGTGATGTCGTCTCGCACGCGATGGTTGATGCCCTGCTGTCGGCTTCCGGCCTGGGCGATCTCGGCTCTTTCGTCGGCGTCGGCAGGCCAGAATATGCCAACGTCTCCGGGGCGCAGCTTTTGCGCGAGGTCCGCGAGCTTCTCGACGACAACGACTTCCAGATCGGCAACGTCGCCGTGCAGTTGATCGGGCAAACCCCGAAATTCAGCCCGCGTCGTGAAGAAGCCCAACAAGTATTGTCCGAGCTGCTCGGCGCACCAGTTTCGGTATCAGCGACGACGACGGACCACCTGGGATTCACCGGCCGCGAAGAAGGCCGCGCGGCAATCGCGAACGCGGTGGTATGGCGCGCTAACTAGTGCGCGCGGCAGTGCGTAGACTAGTACCCTGTGAGCTTACGGATTTTTGACACCGCGACGCGCAAGACCCACGACTTTCAACCCCTGCGCTCTGGCCAGGTTTCGATCTACCTGTGTGGGGCAACCCCGCAGGCGAAACCACACATCGGCCATCTGCGCTCTGGGGTGGCGTTCGATATTGTGCGCCGCTGGTTTCTGGCAAAAGGCTATGATGTCGCCTTCGTGCGCAACGTCACCGATATTGACGACAAAATCCTCACCAAAGCCGCAGCCCACTCGCGCCCCTGGTGGGAATGGGTCTCTACCCACGAGCGTGAATTCACCCGCGCTTATCAGTCCCTCGGCGTGATGCCTCCGAGCGTGGAGCCACGCGCCACCGGGCACGTGACGCAAATGATCACCTATATGCAGCGCCTGATGGATAACGGCTTTGCCTATGCCGTCGACGGTTCGGTGTATTTCGATGTCGCCGCTTGGCTACAGGCAGAAGGTTCGGATTACGGCCACCTTTCCGGCAATCGCCCAGAAGACATGGAGCAGGGTGAGGCGGAAAATTCCGCGAAGAAAAGCCCGCTTGATTTCGCGTTGTGGAAGGCTGCGAAACCCGGTGAACCGTCGTGGCCGACGCCGTGGGGTGATGGCCGCCCTGGCTGGCACCTGGAGTGTTCGGCGATGGCGACGTATTACTTGGGCGCGGAATTCGACGTGCATTGTGGCGGGTTGGATTTGCAGTTCCCACATCATGAAAACGAGATTGCGCAATCGCATGCCGCCGGCGACGGCTTTGCCCGCTACTGGATGCACAACCATTGGGTGACGATGGCCGGCGAGAAGATGTCGAAATCGCTGGGCAACGTGCTCGACATCGATGCGTTGCTGGAAAAGGTCCGCCCGGTGGAGCTGCGCTATTACTTGGGCAGTGCGCATTACCGCAGCGTTTTGGAATATTCTGAGCCGTCTGTGCATGAGGCAGCCGCGGGCTACCGCCGGATTGAGGATTTCGTGGCACGGGCGTCGAAGCTGGCGGGCGCAAACGTCGACAAGCTTGGCATCGTGGGTGGTGAGCTTGCCGACGATTGCTTGCCGACGGGTGATGATGCTGCTGAATTGCGCGCGCACTGGGAGAAGTTTGCCGCGGCGTTAGATGATGATTTTGCGGTTCCGCGGGCACTTGCGGTGATTCACACGACGGTGAAAGCTGGTAATAATGCGTTGGCCGAAAAAGCTGCCACCAAGGCCGTCGCTTTAGCTTCGCTGGTGCGGTCGATGACGGCGATTTTGGGCATCGATCCGTTCGATGCGCAGTGGTCGGGCAGCGCCGCGCAATCTACGGATAGTGGTGTGCAGCAGGCTCTTGCTAGTTTGGTGGAACACGAACTCGCGCTGCGGGCGGCTGCGCGGAAAGACAAAGATTTCGCAACAGCCGACGGAGTGCGTGACCGCTTGAGCGCTGCTGGGATCGAAGTGATCGATACCCCGGATGGCGCGGAGTGGAAGCTGCGCTAGCAGACGTTGCGCTAGTACTGCGTTGGCGCAAACTGGATTAGCGTAATTGCGCTAGCCTGCGCAGCGTAGTGCTGGGAATACAGAATTTTAGATTTTTAGAGCAAGGATAGTGAATAGTTATGGCACGAACCCATGGTAGGGGCGGAGCGGGAATCCGCAAGACCAACAAAAAGGGCGCCACCAAAGGCTCCGGTGCAGTCCGCCGCCGTGGGCTGGCCGGTAAAGGGCCTACCCCGAAGGCAGAAGACCGCGTCTATCACGCGAAGCACAAGGCGAAAAACAAGCGTGAGCGTTCCAACTCGGGTCGGCATGAGGCCACGACGGAGCTGGTTGTCGGCAGGAACCCGGTGGTGGAATGCTTGAATGCGAAGGTTCCGGCGAGCATGTTGTTTGTGGTGGCTGGCACCGGTTCGGATGAGCGGCTGACGCAAGCTGTGCAGATGGCGAACAGTCGTGGTATTCCGATTACCGAACTGCCGCGGCATGAGATGGACGTGAAAACCGGCAACGGCATGCACCAGGGCATTGGTTTGCAGATTCCGCCGTTTAAATACGCGGAAGTAGAGGATCTGCTTGCTGATGTGCAGCAGCGCAATGAGACCGGCATGTTTGTCATTCTGGATAACATCACTGACCCGCGGAATTTGGGTGCGGTGATTCGTTCGGCGGCTGCTTTTGGTGGCCACGGTGTGATTATTCCGGAGCGTCGCTCGGCTTCGGTCACGGCTGTGGCTTGGCGTACTTCTGCTGGTACGGCCGCGCAGTTGCCGGTGGCGCGGGCGACGAACCTGACGCGCACGGTAAAGGAATTCCAGAAGAACGGCTACCAGGTTGTTGGGCTGGAAGCTGGCGGAGAGCACACTCTGGATACCTACGACGGAGGCACAGATCCCGTGGTTATTGTTGTTGGCTCGGAAG
>NZ_JAPJNQ010000009.1:0-15773 GCF_030826625.1 Corynebacterium sp.
GGGGTGCCCAGCGCGGATTCGGCAGCAGCAGACAAGATTGCCGCACCGGAATCATGATCTGCAGCGCCCGGCAGCGTCTGGCCGATATAACCCAAGCCGATATAAATGGCTGCCAAGAATGCACCAGCGATAATGCCGGTGGTGATGGTGCCGCGAACCAGCTGACCGCCTTCAGCAAAACCCTTGGTGCGCAGTGTAGAAATGATGACGATACCGAAGGCCAAACCCGCGATGGAGTCCATCGTCAGGTAGCCCTCCAATAGGCCGGAGGTGAATGCGGATTCTGAGTATTCCTCAGCAGCAGTTAAGGTCTGCGGTTCAAAATTGGTGATCGCAGAAACCACCAGGATGATCAGCAAAATCGTCAGCGCCGGGGTCAAAATACGACCCAGGGTGTCCATGATGGTGGTCGGGCGCCAGGCCAGAGCCAGGGCGATGCCGAAGAAGATCAGGCAGAAAATCCAGTTCGCGGCCGTGCCTTCAAAACCCAGGATCGGGGTGATCGCGGTTTCAAAAGATACGGCAGCAGTGCGGGGCAACGCGTAAAACGCACCGATTGACAGGTAGGCCAACAGCGAAAAGACCAGGCCGAAGATGGCGCCGCCGCGGGAAGCAAGGTCGCGCACGCTGTTACCGGAAATAGCGATGGCGATGATTGCCAAAACCGGCAACACCACGCCGGAACCAACGAACCCGAGTATCGCCGGCCAGAAGTTTTCGCCTGACTTGACGCCCAACATCGGTGGGAAAATGAGGTTTCCGGCACCGAAGAACATCGAAAACAGCATCAACGAGCTGAAAATGATGATGCTGATGCCAGGGCCGGATTTAGCAGAGCCCGTAGCCGTGCCTGCGTTGGCCTGTGTAGCGGCTGTCGCCATAGTGAGTCACCTTAACTTTTCTGGTGAGAAGTAATACAGAATATTCAGAATACTGTACACAGACCCTAATAAGTATGCGGTGATGAGCCTAACATTTTAGCAGTTTTTATTCAGATATGCCCGGCTCGATTGCCTGACGACGTCAGCGCCCCAGCTATCAACCTTGTGCGTGCTTGTCGACGGCTTCTGCAATTCGGGTGACAGCCTCCTGCAAAATCTCCCGCGAGGTTGCAAAGTTCAGCCGTGCGTGCCCTGCGCCTCCGGTGCCGAAGTCGGTGCCTTCGTTCAGCCCGACTTTCGCGTGACGACGCAACCACTGCGCCGGGGTATCCAGGTCACCCAATGCGGTATCGCGGAAATCCAACCACATCAGGTACGTCGCATGGGTCGCGGACACTTTCAGGCCGTCGACGGCCTTGGGCAAGGTCTCGAGCAACCAGTCGCGGGTTTCGTGCAGGTATTGCACTTGTGCATCCAGTTGTTCGCGCCCATCGCGGTAGCAGGTTTGCGAAGCCACGATGCCGAGCGTGCCGGTGCCGTCTTTGGCGACGCCAGTCAGCTGTGACCATTTCTCGCGGTCAGCGTCATTGGAAAAGATGATTTGCGCGCATTTCAGCCCAGCGATGTTCCAGGCTTTGGAGGCCGCGGTGACGGTGAAACATACCCGTGCGGCTTTTTCCGAGAGCGAAGCTGCTGGTACATGCTCGCCGTCATAGACCAGCGGAGCATGGATCTCGTCGAGAAGCAGCCGTGCGTCGTATTCGTCGGCAAGCTCTACCAAGCGGGTCAGGGTCTCGCGGGAAAAGACCTCGCCGAGCGGGTTATACGGATTCGACAGCACGAGTGCACCAGCGCCGGCGCGGAAAGCCTGCTCGATCTCGTCGAGATTCAGCCCTCCGTAGGCATCCACCTCGATTTTTTCGCGACCAGCAGTACCCGGCAGCTCCAGCAGCGGTGGGTACGACGGGGTAGGAATGATGACCGCGGAATCCTCGCGCGTGAAGTACTGCAGACCTAATAAGAGGCCGCGCACTACGTCAGGGCACCACACAATATTGTGTGGATCCGGGCGCCAACCGAAATAGTCTGCATAAAAATCAGCGACGGACTCCGCCAGGTGTGTGGTGTGCGGCGCTGGCGAATAGCCGAAGGTTTCTTCGTCAACGGCGTCCCGGATGCGCTGGTGAACTGGCGGCGCGGTCGGGAAATCGCTCTCGGCAACCCACAGCGGAAGTACGTCGTCGTCGAAAACGGTCCACTTGCGGGTTCCGCGGGCGCGGAGTTGTTCTAAGGTCGGAAACTGTAAAGCATTCATGCGCCCCAGCCTAGTGACAGTCACGTGTGCGCTCAGGCCGGATGCGCCGCCACAACCTAGTTAGAGCTGTCGTGCACCATGCCATAGCGCTGGAAATGCTGGCGTTGCTCCTCTGTGACCTGCTTATCTGGGTTTGCAGAAACAGATTCCGAAAGCTCCAACAACTGTGCATATATTCCACCGCTGCGCGCCAATTCCACCGGGGAACCGGATTCGACCACTCGGCCTTTTTCGATGGTGAAGATCGTGTCCACGTCTGCGATGGTGGACAGCCGGTGCGCGATTATCAGCGTCGTGCGATCTTTCATCAACTCTTCCAACCCGGCCTGTACGCTGCGTTCGGCCTTGGTATCCAGCGCTGAGGTAGCTTCGTCCAGAATCAGCAAAGGGGCGTCTTTCAACATCGCGCGGGCGACAGCTACCCGCTGTTTTTGCCCGCCGGAAAGCCGCAAGCCGCGCTCACCGATGACGGTGTCGTAGCCATCTGGGAATGCCGAGATGAATTCATGCGCGTTAGCACGGTGGGCCACCGCGACGACTTCCTCCATCGTGGCCTCGGGTTTGCCGTAGGCGATGTTTTCCCGGATCGTGCCAGAAAACAGCGATGGCTCTTGGAACACCACGCCAACGGAGGCGCGCAGTTTTTCTGGCCCTAGCTGCGAGGTGTCGTGGCCCAGCACAGAGACCTGCCCCGCCTGTGGCTGGTACAAGCCCAGCAGCAGGTTGACGACGGTGGATTTGCCGCCGCCGGATTCACCGATCAGCGCGATCTTGCTGCCCTTGGGCGCGGCCAAGGAGATGTCATCGAGCACGGGCTTGCCTTCTTCATAGGCGAAAGAAACATTGCGCAGCTCGAAGCCGGGCTCAGAACTTTCCTGTTTCACCGGTGCTGGGATCGACGTATCGACGTCTGGAATATCGGGCGCAGCAATGGTTTTCAGCAGCTGTGGGTTGGAACTAGCGTCGAGTTCTTCGTCCATGATCTGGAAATAGTCCCGGGAGTTGGCCATGGCTTTTTGTGCGGCGTCGACAAGAAACGACAGCATGAACACGGGGGTTTTGGCCATGTTCATCAGCTGAATCAGCATCACCATATCACCGAGCGAGAAGTGGCCTTCCAGCGTGCGCCAGAAAATCAGGGCGTAGATGCCGAAGAAAATCAACGCCGTGCTGAGCCCACGGGCGATATCCATCGAGTGCCACCAGCGCGATTGCGGGCGCGTGATCGAGACCGTACGACGATAGTGCTTGCCGAAGCTGGCCAGCTCACGGACCTCAGAAACAAAGGACTTGGTGATTTTTACCTGGCCAATCGCCTCAGCGAAACGCGAGTTTGCGGTATCGACCTGTTCGTTTTTCTCGTGCTCATAGCGCTGCCAACGATTCGAAGTCAGCGCGGTCAGCCACAGATAGGTCGGGAACAGCAGCGCCAGCAGCACCGCCAGCGGCCAATAATAAAAGAAGGTGATGGCCAAAATCACGACCAGCTGCATCAAGATCGTGAACATGTTGTTCGAAAAATACTGGATGAACTGCGTGACTGCATGAATCGAGCGGTCCAGCCGGGCGATAATCGCGCCGGTGTTTTGGTTATCATGGAAGCGTTGCGGTAATGCCAGCAGTTTCGCGTAGTAGCGCGTCGACAAGATCTGGCGCAGGCGAGCGGCCATCACATCGCCCCAGTAGCCGCCGAGGTTATCCACGAGAACGCGCAGGGCATCGGCGGCAAACAGCGCGACAGCGAGCCACAGTACCGTCGTCAAGACCGCCGAGGTATCGCCTCCTTCGCGGATGCCGTCGGCAATGGTGTCGGTTGCTTGTCCGACCAAAAACGGGCCGACCATCGACAAAATAGCGACGACGGTGGCCGAGATAATGACGCCTAAATACAGCGGCCACAGGGCAGACGCGCTGCGCATGATGCGGAAAAGGGAAGACACGAAACTACGCTCTCACAAGGTCTCAAAAATATGGATTCGATCGCAGCGAGTGCGGAATCCATAAATAAAGGTTAATCAGTCAAGGTATTGAACCTACCATTGTGCCATAACGCTCTAACACCGAAATTGCGTTGCTGTACGAGTGGAAGTGGTATTGCCACAGATGAGTGTTCGATTACCATGACTTTTACGGTGAGCAACTACAATGAAGTGCTTGACGACGACGTACTCGGCACCTCTCTCTTTGTTTGAAGAAGTTCGATGACGTTTGATGATGTGCAACGATGCTGAAAGGCAGTGGAACAACCATGGTGAAACCAATCGTGCAACCGCGCACAACCAAGCGGGCGTGGGCAGCCGGCGCGCTGGCGACCGCAGCCTTTACCCTGGCAGCCTGCGGAGACACGAATGGTGGTTCAACCGCGGACCCCGCCAGCACCATTGAGGTGGAAGAAACCGAGGAGCCGGATTATAAATCGAAATCCGTTGATCCGGTCAAACCAGAAAACATCAACGCTCAGGTAGAAGACCCAGGCTATGGCGTGAGCTTTACCTACCAAGGTGCGGTATCGGGTAGCCAAGGCGGCACGGTGATCACCATCGCTGTGCGCAACGATAACGACGTGACCCTGCCGCCGGATGCTTTTGATGAGCCAACCCTGGAAACCGGCAGCGGCGACGGAAACTACAGCAAGGTAGATCTGCTGCAGTCCGACCCGAGCGACGGCAACGAAAGCGGTGTGCTCGGTGGCCTTGACCTGCCACTCGGTGTGGGGGCAACGACGAACCTGCAGTACGTTTTCGACACCACTCCAGGGGCATTGTGGAATGCACGTCTGACCATCGGCAACGTGGTCTATGAGGGCAACCTGAGCAATTAGTGCGCTAGCGCCGGATTCCTGCTAGTGCTGGCTACCTACTAGTGCCGGGATTCCGTCGGGAAATGATTGGCCAACCGCGGGATGCGGGACTGTGCCATCGTGGCTTTTCCAGTCCCGAAATCCAGCCGCCAGGTGCGCCCTTCGGCTGAATAGCGTTCGAATCCAGGTTCACCGGTGCGGGCAAAAGACAACAAAGCCTTGTGCAATCTGTTGCGTGCGGATCGTTCCGTCTGCCCGGTGCCGACGCCGAACAAATAAGCGATATCAGAAGAATGCTGCACACCACCTGGGGTGCTGCGGTAGTACTCGGATAGCCAGACTGGCCCGGTGGCTTTGGTGACCGCGCTGGCCGCCCAGCGTCCAATGAGAGCATCCGTGAGCAACCGGCCCATTGGGCGGTAAGGATCCAGCGCGAGCGCACCTTCCATCCACGCGTCAAAATTGCGGGATAATTGCAGATCCCGTGCGGTCTTTTTAAACAGTGCTTTCGAACCTGGCACACTGCGCACCCACGGTTTGCTATCGGTGGCCGCCAGCGGGTGGTGGTGAAATTCATCGTGGGTGGTAGATACCCACAGTGGGACGTCGGCAAGCTCGCCTAATTCGCGCAAGTCCGGGCCCAGTGCGACATCATTGATATGCAAATATTTGAAGCGCTGGTAGCCGCGGTCGAGTTTTTTCTGCGGCAGTTCGGCCAAACGGCGGCGAGTCAGTGGTACTTGCATCGCCATGCGCAGGGTCGCGGTGCGGGCTTCGATTGGTTCGCGCGGCGAGGCTGGCGACATCGCAATTGCTCGACGGAACCCACCCCGGTAATGATCTGGCCGGCAGAGCCACAGCACTAAGTTGGCCCCGGCGGATTGACCGATCAGCGTCACATTGGTGGGATCGCCACCGAATGCTTCGATATTGCGCTGGATCCACTCGAGAGCAAGCAGGCAGTCGTGCACCCCACGGTAGTGGCCGGGGGCATCGTTATTGAAGCGTGCAAACCCCGGCAGTTTCTTACGGTAACCAATATTGACCTGCACGCAGCCAGCCTGCACGTTGGCGGTGGCATCGTGGCGCGGGTCATCGTGCGAACCAGTTTCGAATGATCCACCGTGGATAAACACGATGACCGGAAGATCGTCGCGATCGTGGGCATCGGCCGGGGTTGCGACCGTCAATGCCACAGCATCTGGGGCGGGTGTGCTGGCATCCACATCGCCGTTGGCAGTGCGCAGTTCGGCGTCGTCAAATTCCCCGAGGAAGTTCGCATACGGAATGGAATAAAAGCGCCGCACCGTGTGGTTGTTGCTCCAGGCCCCGGTGATCATGCCAGTGGGAGTAACGACGTGTGGTTGTGATGTCATAAACTAAGACACTAGCTTTATCCAGTTAGGATCGTTAGCGATGTGGGAGGGATCGTCCTGGATGGCTTTCTTCTCCGGGAAAATGATTGGGGAATAAGGAAAATTATTCTGCAAGAAGTCAGATTTCCAGGGGAGCTTTACTTTGATGTAAAACATATCTCTACTGCGCACAGTATACTGCGGAGAATAATGTTGAGTAATGTTTCCTTCAAGATCTTGGTGATAAGAGGTCTCTCGTGGAGAAATTATTCCACGTTTATAGCACCGCAATAGATGTCTAATATAATCCTCATCGAAAGATGCAGCATAAGGCGCTAACGAACATAGGTCGAAATCTTCACCTGACCGATTATAAATTCTCTCGTTTAATTCGTCGAGGGTGGTTATGTTTTGTAAGGATTGGTTGAATCGTTCCAGTAAGTAATCAATCCGTTCTTCCTGTATTTGTTTGCCCAGAGCCCCTGCGCGTAACAATAAAGAAATTTCCTGTTTTTCCCTGTTTTGCTTCTCGCAAGCTGTTGGAGGCGCAACTATCATGATGTATTCGCCTAGCTCGATGAGGAAATCTGAATCAGGGGTTTCCTCATCGAGCAGTGCGTGACCTTGGGCACGTGTGGTATAGCCGCATTCGAACATGCACCGACTGGATGTCCATCGCGGAGCTAAATCCACGACGCAAATCCGTTCGCTCCGATCCAGAAATTTGCTCGTGTAAGCCTGAATATCTTTCGTAGTGCGAAAATCTGGGTAATTTGCAGAAGTAGACATGGAAATTACTTTCTTCCTATACATTTGGTTTCGTGGGCATGCGCATCTGGGGCTTGGCTAGCTGGGGCCGAAGGATCCGCATAAGCGATGTTTGTCGTTGTTGCAGACCCTATAAGCGCTACGAGCGCCGCGAACGTTGTGAAAAGATGCCGTTTTAACATGTGATCCCTCATGTCTGTTTGTTATCTGTATCTCAGTTTATTCAAGTATGCCAGATGAAACACATTTGGTGTGGAAACTTACAGATTTATGCCAGCTGTTTGGTGAAGCCGTAATGCTGGCGAGGGTCTAATTGGAGGCATTGCGCCCTTTCACCCTGTGGGGCACTGTGTCTAGAATGAACGCAATGGACGATGCACTGACAGCCAGCACATCGCTAGCAGAGGGATCGCTAGCAGGAGTAACGCAGATGTTGGTATCGCTATCGCCGTGGCTGCAGATGCCGATTGTCGTGGTGGTCGCAGGAATCGTGGCAGCGGTCTTGGCGACGGTAATCGTGCGCGGCCTGGACTGGCTGGTTGCGGCGTGGAAGCGGTTGCGTGGTGCGCAAGACAATCCGACAGATTAGGCTAGTGGCATGGCGAAGCAGAAGAAGTACCCGCGTTCCCGAGTGCGTTTTGCGCTTATTACTTTGCTGGTACTGATTGTCCTGGTGTATTTGTTTAGTCGTTTTTAAGTTGTTTTTAGCTTAAGGCTTCACCGCGAACGCCCGGCATGTGGGCGTCGGCCCGCATTAGCACGTCCGACTTCGGGCAAACGCGGAGTTGGGGGAGTACAGTAACCCAGTGAGTAAGTGGAACGGCACGTAACCACCTAGGAGAACTGTGCGAGAAGCCTTCAGCCCCGCGAAATACACCATCGAACCTGGCCAGACGTTATTAACCCTGACCATTGATGCGGTGAAAGCCCAGCCCAAGGCCGAGATGTTTAGCCGCCCGAAAAACCACACCTGGGTTCCGGTGAGCCGCCAAGAGTTTCTCGATGAGGTCTACGCGGTAGCCAAAGGACTCATCAACACCGGGGTTGAGCAGGGAGATCGCGTGGCTTTGATGGCGAATACCCGCTACGAGTGGATGCTCATCAATTATGCGATTTGGGCGGCCGGTGGTGTCGTCGTGCCGGTGTATCCATCATCGTCGCTCTCGCAGGTGCAGTGGATCATCGAAAACTCCGGAGCGGTGCTAGGCATTTCTGAGACCCAAGAGCACACCGAAATCTTGCGCATGCTGCAGCTTGCCGACGACGGGCAGCCCAGGTTGAAAGACTCCAGCTCGCAGATGCGTGCGGTCTACGAGATTAACGACGGCGCGGTTGCAGCCTTAACAGAAGCTGGGAAAAACATTGCTGATGAGCTCGTCGACAAGCGCATCGCTGCCACCGCAACCGATGACGTGGCCTCGCTGGTGTATACCTCGGGGACGACGGGGCGGCCGAAGGGATGCATGCTCACCCACCGCAACTGGAACGCACAGATTCTGGGCCTGCTGACCAACCCGATTGGCGGTATCGCGCACGCCGGAAAGCATGTGCTGACGTTTTTGCCGCTGGCGCACGTGCTGGCGTTTTCGGTCTCTGCAGCCACGATGATCAGCGGACCGACGCAGAATTTTTGGGGAGATTTCGCGACTTTGCCGACGGAATTCCAGCGCTCCAAACCGAACCTGATTCTGGGCGTGCCGCGCGTGTTTGAGAAGGTGCGCAACGGTGCGCGTGCGAAAGCCCATGATGCTGGGACGATCCAGGGCGCGTTGTTCGATCGCGCTGAGGCTACCGCGATCGCTTATTCTCGTGCATTGGATACTGAGGACGGGCCGTCGTTTGCGCTACGTAGCGCGCATAAAGCGCTGGATAAACTGGTGCTGTCCAAAATCCGTGCAGGCATGGGCGGCGAGGTCGATTACTGCATTTCTGGTGGTTCAGCGATGAGCACCGAACTGATGCACTTCTTCCGCGGCATCGGGGTGCCAATTTATGAAGGTTACGGTCTGACTGAAACCGCAGCGGCTGCGACGGTGGATTTTGAAGATCAGAAAATCGGCACCGTCGGCCCGCCATTGGGTGGTATGCGCGTGCGTATCGCCGGCGATGGGGAATTGCAGTTGTGTGGCGACCTGGTTTTCGATGGCTACTGGCGCAATTCAGAAGCCACCGACGAAGCCTTCGACGGGCAGTGGTACTGCACGGGTGACCTGGGTGAGATCCTGCCGTCAGGCCATGTAAAAATCGTCGGTAGGAAGAAGGATCTGATCGTGACTGCCGGCGGGAAAAACGTCGCGCCGGGCGGTATGGAAGATGAATTGCGCTCGCACCCGCTGATCTCACAGGCCCTGGTAGTTGGCGATGGCAAGCCTTTCGTCGGCGTGCTGGTGACGCTGGATGAACAAGCGTTGGCGCGCTGGAAATCGCAGCACAATATTGATGCTTCCCGTAGCGTGAGCGATTTGGTGCATGATGCATCGTTGCGCGCGGAAGTACAAGATGCGGTCAACGCCGCCAATGCCACCGTTTCGCATGCCGAAGCGATCAAGAAGTTCTACATTCTTACCGACGATTTCACCGAAGAATCCGGCGAGCTGACCCCGACGATGAAGGTCAAGCGAAATGTCGTCGTCGAGCGCTATGCAGACGCGCTGGAGCAGCTGTACTCGCGGTAATGCCAAACGGAAACCTTGGCAGGTGCATTAGTATCTAGTGGGCCGTCGTCAAGCTGATAATCAGCTGAAATTTTTCCGGCGAGTCGAACCATTTTTGGGTGGTTTCTGCAATAGGCTACAGCGCAGAGAAACTCTCAACTAGCACTTCAGGTTGTGAGGTCCGCGGGCTGCCTTGGGCGGTGTTGCGCGCCGAACAGGAGGTGCTGTCGGGGGAAGGGTATTCGGTCGCGACGGTCTAGAAGGAGGCAGCCCCGTTATGCGCAAAATCGCTGCTGAGCTGCGCCATCGTGAGCTCACCCAAGAGGTGTACAACATTGGCGACGAGGTGGCCGAATACATCGAGCACGTGATCGAAGCGATCGAGGATTACGACGCGGAACTCGTCGAGGATTGCCTGGCAGAGTTGGCGGAAATCGTCGATGATGCACGCCGTGATTCGCGCGATGTCGTCGGCGAGCTGATCGGTCTGCGCCAGGCACTGGTTTCCGGGGTGGCTTCGGGGAGCCTGTCGGCGGCTGCCGATGAGACCAAGCGGGTGTGCGAGCCAGAAGCGGTGACAGCGGAAAGCTTGCAGGCATTTTTCCCGTTGTCGGGCCCGCCGGTTGTGGTCAACGAGTTAGTTCATACGCTGCATGAGCGCACCACCCATACCGTGGATTTCCTGCACGATCTGGTGGATTACGTGCTCGAACAAACCGAGGCGGTGGCACGTGATCTGGATGCGGTCTCCCTGCCGCATTTGTATAACAAGGTCGGACGGATGGCTGCTACCGCGGCGCACGCGTGGGAGACGACGGCTGTGTCCGCGCACCCAGCATTCGCGCGGAGCATGCGCGGGCGCAAACCACCGCAGTTTTTGGAAGAGCGTGCCCGTATCGATCGCATCGTCGCCAAGGTTGCGGCAAAGCGCGCGCGGTTGCGTGCCGCCAGCGTGGGGTAAATTTCGGGGCGATTCAGCCTTTGGGTTTTCGAACATATGTTTTAAGTTTGGCTGAATTTTAAGGCTGTGTGTGAGATGGTTTCGATACCTTGTTAACCAAGCAAGAACAGAGACTATGCCAGCAGGGGGAACCATGGCAGAGCCGGACAGCGCACACAACGATAAACCCGAAGAACCCGACAGCCACGATAACGTTGGTGGTGATGTTGGTAGTAGCGTGGAAGCGTATTTCACGCATTGCAATCCGCACAGCAAACAGGCAATGGCAATGCTAGAACTGCGCCGTCACAAATATCTCGTGTGGGACCGTGGTATTGACTTCGACTGCGACGACTACGACGAACTCGAATCCCTACTTACCAAAGATAGCGGGGAAGGCAAACAGCGCGTCGAAGCCATCATGGGAGCCTATTACCGCATGAGTGAGCTGCCAAAACTTCATGCATTAGCTACCACGCTATGGCACCTGGATGTAGAACACTGGATCGCTATCGACCGAGCTTTGTGTAAGGCCGGCGGATACAACGCGCTGCTTTTCGACGTGGTTGATGAGATGCTAGTGAAACTTCTCACCCCCACCAAGCCTGCCCAGCGCATGGCGACGAAACGCACCATCACTTCTCGCATTACTCGTGAGATTGATGCATATGATTCCAGCCTGCGGGTCAACGAGAAAAAGAACTCCCGGAAAACTTATACCGTCAACGATCTTTCTCCGGTTATCGCCAACGGTGATGACAGCCATGAATTCCGGTTTGACACCAATGCTGCCACCGCTATCGAAGTGGACGCCCGAATTCGGCAGCACGCACAGGACGCAGGGATTTCTTTACGCGATGCTGCAGTGGAGTTGTTACTGGGCAAAGGTGAGACGACTACTCTCACTCTGAATTGTTATCGCGCCAATGATATTGCCGGTGCACCGTTGTTCGTGGAGACTTCTACAGGTACTGGGGTAGCGACCTTGTTCGGTGATGCCGCGAACGACCTTGCTTCTCGTGCCTCGAAGCACCGCGATATGGATGCGACTATGCACTCAGAAGTTACCGGGTACGTGACGACCCCAGCGATGCGTAGTGCAGTCGCAGGAAGGGACGGACACTGCCGGTACCCAGGGTGTAATAGACCTGCGGCTGTGTGCCAGATGGATCATGTTGTGGAATTTAATCGTGGTGGCCCCACCACACCGGACAACCTCATGGCGTTGTGCCAGCATCATCACAATATTAAAACTGATAGGCGGATCCGCCCGATCTTGGATCCTGCCAGTGGCACGGTGGTGTGGTTGCATGCCGATGGCTCGTGGCAGTCAACAGAGGCTGAAGGCCCTCTCGCTGGATCGAATCGACGGTGGGCGCAAACCGTGGCGCAGAAAATCGAGTGCTACCGGCAAGCTAGCCGAGAAAACGCGGAGCAACAGCATCGTAGAGAACAGCAGCGCGAAGAACAGCGTCAAGAACAGCGCAAAAATCAGCAGGACGAAGAACAGCAGCGTGAGCAACGCGGCGAACAACAAGGCAAACAAGCAGGCTGTCCTTCACCGAGCTTTGCTGCGGAAAATTCTGCAGACCGTTGTACGTGGCTGACCAAAACACAGGAAGAAGAGATGTGGGCGCGTAATATGCGGCGGTTAGAACTTGCGTTGGCAGATCGGAGTTTTTCTACGGTTAGGATTCCGCAGTGCCGGGCACAGCTGGAAAAGATTCGGGCAGCGGTGGCGATATTGAAGGAACAGGGGCCCGGTGCCGAGGTAGGTGGCGGCCCGCACGAGCAGAATTCGGATGAGCCGCCGTTCTAAGGTGCACCTGCTTGAGCCGTTCTTGCACGCAGAGGGGTGGCCGTTCCTGAATGCAGATGCGTGAAGGTAAATAGGCTGAGACTACTAGGCCGCAACTACGGTGTGCCACAGCTGCGGCGTTAGCGCTCCAGCTGTTTGGTGATCTCTGGCCACAGCTGGCCCATGATGTCGTCCCAGTTCAGAATCCACAGCGACTCGCTGTTGTCTCCGCGGCCGACCACCACGATCTGCTCGCCCAGTGCTCGCATGTGCTCGATGGCGTGCTGCACTTTCGTGGAACCAGCCAAAGACAATGCCGGGCGTGCTAGATCGGAAGCTGGGCTGTCAGCGTCATGCAACAAGGTATCGCGCACGTGCACTACCCGTGGCACCGCGGATTCCTCATCCGCAACCACCACGCGCAAGCGGTTCATCGAACGGCTGGCCTCCTGCACATCACGCACCGTCGCATCATGGGGCAGGGGAGTGATCTCCACACCATGTGCCCGCGCCAAAGCAGAGACAGTCGAATTTTCCAACTCGATCACGCCACTGATCTGCTGTGCGGATTTCTGATCCATCGCACCCGTCTGCCCGGAGTGCTGTACCAGCGTGCGCAGAGTATCTGTGTCATAGCCTTGCGCACCTGCTCTGTCGACGGGCTCGACACCAGCGGCGGCAACCAACTTATTCGCCATCACGTTGATCCACTTCAACAGCGGACGGAAAAGCCAAATGAATCCGCGAGCAGGCAGCGCGATCACCCGTACAGCAAGCTCTGGGTGCGCGATTGCCCATGACTTCGGAGCCATCTCACCAACCACGAGGTGCAAAAACGTCACGATCAGCAGAGCGACAATGAACGCGATGGTATCTGCCACCCCGCCCGAAATGCCGACAGCGGCAAACACGGGCATCAGCAAATGATGCACCCAAGGCTTCGCGATCGCACCCAGCGCAAACGTCGCAGCGGTAATGCCCAATTGTGCGCCGGCCAACATGATCGTCAGCTCATTCAAACTCCGCAATGCCGCGCGTGAGGCAGCAGAAGTTTCCGCGGTTTCTTCCAAACGGTGCCGGCGTGCACCCATCAGCGAAAACTCGATGATGACGAAAAAACCAGACAAAATCACGATCGCCAGGCTCAACGGTCCAGCGATGTACCATTCCTGCATCTTCTAGCCCCTCTCCGAATTGCCGCTGCGGCTGCCGCCAGTTCTTCCGGAACCACCGGAACCACCTGCTCGCCCGGAACCACCACTTCGCCCGGCGTCCTCATCAGCGTCCTCGCCGTCGAATTCTTCCACCAACTCCAACGACAAGCTCGACGGCACGTGGCGTTCGACCTCATCAACGGTGATGATCAACTGCCGGTTCGGTGCGGCATCGGCATCAATCCAGTCTTCTGGTTCTGCTTCCAACTCGATGGTGTGCGTTTCGCCTTCTTCAACCAACGAACCAACCTGCGCGATCAACAACCCGGCGACGGTCTCGTAATCACCTTCGGGCAGGTCGTGCCCAATGGCGCGCTCCACCTCATCCAGCGGGGTATCGCCGTCGACAGTCCAATGGTCCTCGGCGGTTTCGGTGATCTCTTCGGATTCCTCGATATCAATATCGTGCTCGTCGGTGACGTCGCCAAGAATTTCCTCGGCGAGATCCTCTAGGGTGACGATGCCGACGAAACCGCCGTACTCGTCAATCACGCAGGCCAGCTTCTCGTCGTTTTCTTGCAGTTCGACGACGACGTCGGGAAGCGGCATCAGCTCCGGTACGACCAAAGCTTCGCGCATCAGCTCCGTGGCCAAGGTGGTATCCGGCTTGTCTGTCAGCAAGATATCCGCCAGGTGCACCACACCGATCGGGGTGTGTTCGTCGTCGATGATGGGGTAGCGAGTATGCGCAATCGCCATGAGCTCCCGCAGCTCACCAAGAGTAGTCTCGGGGTCGATCACGTCGACGCGCGAACGCGGGATCATGGCATGTTCGACGTCGTGGTCCGGGAAGTCCAGTAGCCGGTCGAGCACCATGAAGGTCTCGTCGTCAATGTCGCCGGTCTCGTGTGAGTTTTCGACGATGGACTCGAATTCTTTCGTCGTTGCCGATGCATCAATATCGGCGACCGGTTCGATGCGCAACAACCGCAGCAGAGCGTTGGAAGAAAGATCAAAGAATTTGATTAGCGGGCCGAAAATCCGCAGGTACCAGGCAGTAGAGCGCGACAGGAACAGCGCGGATTTCATCGGCGCGGCGATGGTGTAGTTCTTCGGGAACAGCTCACCGAAAATCATCTGCACGATCGTCGATACCGCCAGCGCAGCGACGGTGCCGATCGCGACAGCAGCGGTGACTGAAATTCCCGTTGCCCCCAGCAGTGTACCCAGCGACTGCCCGACCAGCGGTTCTGCCACATAACCGACCAACAAACCGGTGACGGTAATACCCAGCTGCGCGCCGGAAAGCATAAATGACGTGCGATCAGTGATATTCAGTGCGCGCTGGCTGGCTTCGTCGCCACGCGCAGCGTTGGTGCGCAACAAAGCGCGATCCACCGACATATAGGAAAATTCTTGGGCCACAAAATAGCCATTGGCCACGATGATCAAGAAAATCACCGCCAGGCCGAGAATGAGGAAAGCTACCGCACTGAGCATCAGCTCATCACCTGCCGAACCTGATAATTAGCGAGACAATCAGCTCGATAATCAGATAGTTGCGGGTGCGGGGTGTCGATACTTCGACTCGGAGGCTCCACCATCATCCTTCCTGTGCTACCTGGCATTCACGCTACCGTGCATGCACGAAACAAGCTGCACAACATGCAATAAATACGACCAGCGTACACCTTGGTTGGTGGCACGACCAACTATTAGGCTGGTGCTATGCAATCGCAGTTGTCTTCGTCGTCGACAAGCCCATTCGGCTTGTATATCCACGTCCCGTTTTGTGCTACACGCTGCGGGTATTGCGATTTCAACACCTACACTCCGCGCGAAGCGGGCGGCGCAAACCCAGCTGGCTACCTGGATGCGCTCGATATCGAACTCGACCTGGCAGCCCAACGCGTCGGACGCGCAGCCGAGACCGTGTTCATCGGCGGCGGCACCCCATCGTTGCTGGGAGCGGATGGTTTAGCGCGGATCTTGACGACGGTGCGCAATACTTTCGGGCTTGCCGACGGCGCGGAGATCACCACCGAGTCGAACCCGGAATCGACCTCGCCCGAGTTTTTCGCTGGCATCCGTGAAGCCGGCTACAACCG
>NZ_JAPJNQ010000009.1:15783-17271 GCF_030826625.1 Corynebacterium sp.
CGCAGAATGTGCTTCGAGTGCTGGAGCGTGCGCACACCCCCGGCCGCGCCTTCGCGGCAGCTCGTGAAGCCCGCGCGGCTGGTTTCGACCACGTCAACCTGGACATGATCTATGCCACCCCGACCGAGACTGACGACGACGTCGCCCACACCTTGGACCGCGTGATCGAAACCGACGTCGACCATGTTTCGGCCTATTCGCTGATCGTGGAAGACGGGACCGCCATGGCGCGTAAGGTTCGCCGCGGCGAAATCCCGGCACCGCAAGAAGAAGTCATGGCCACCCGCTACGAAATGATCGCCGAGCGCCTGGCCGCCGCGGGCATGGACTGGTACGAGGTCTCGAACTGGGCGCGACCAGGTGGCGAATGCCAGCACAACTTGATCTACTGGCGCGATGGCGACTGGTGGGGCGCTGGCCCGGGCGCGCATTCACACCTGGGCATGCAGCGGTTTTCTAATGTCAAGCACCCGAATCGCTACTCGGCGTTGCTTGCCGACGGCCAGCTGCCGATCAATCACGTCGAAGAATTGGATGCGGCTGACCGTCACACCGAACTGCTGATGCTGGGGCTGCGTTTGCGAGAAGGCATTGCCGAATCAGCGGTCGGGCGTGGCGCGGAAGGCGTCGTCAAGAATTTCGTGGACCGCGGGTTGCTGCATTTCCCCCGCCCCGGGCGTCTGGCGATCACCGACGCGGGAAGGCTGCTTGCCGGCGGGATCATCACCGATATTTTGGTGGCCGAAGATGACATTACAGCTGATGTGAAAGCGAGGGTGTGATGGCTGCTGGAACTGAAGCGCGGCGGGTGGAAGTCCTGCGCGCGATCGTCACAGACTATATTGCCTCGCAAGAACCGGTGGGGTCCAAGGCATTGGTGGAGCGGCACCAGCTGGGCGTTTCCTCAGCGACGATCCGCAACGACATGGCGGTGCTGGAATCAGAGGGGTTTATCGCACAGCAGCATGCGTCGTCGGGAAGGGTACCGACGGAAAAGGGGTACCGGCGCTTCGTCGACGGCTTGGGCGAGGTTAAGCCAATGTCGGAAGCGGAAAAACGCGCGATCCGCACCTTCCTGGAAGACGGCGTGGACCTTGAAGACGTGCTGCGCCGGTCCGTGCGTCTGCTCGCGCAGCTCACCCGCCAAGCGGCAGTGGTGCAGTTGCCGACGCTGAATGTTTCGCACGTCAAACACGTCGAGGTGGTCGATCTGACGCCGCTGCGCCTGTTGTTGGTGCTGATCACGGATACCGGCCGCGTCGATCAGCGCAACGTCGAGCTCGCAGCTCCGATTTCGGAGGCCGAAGTGCACGAGTTGCGGCAATTGCTCAACCGGGCGCTGGCGCGGGTGCCGGTGGGCCGGGCTGCTGGTGCCGTGGCGGATCTGCTGGAGCATTCGCCAGCTGATTTACGGCAACACATGATTCGCGTCGCGACGGTGCTTATCGAAACCCTGGTGGAACAGCCGAACGATCGCCTGCTGATGGC
>NZ_JAPJNQ010000009.1:17281-40397 GCF_030826625.1 Corynebacterium sp.
TGGCGGGTGCATCGAACCTGACTCGTGGTGTCCGGGATTTCCCGCAAGGGCTGCCGCAGATTATCGATGCGCTGGAAGAACAAGTCGTGATGTTTAAGCTCTTAGCGAACGTCCCTGAGCTGGGCAACGTCGATGTGCTGATCGGCCAAGAAAACGAAGACGAAGAACTACAGCACGCGTCGATCGTTACCGCAGGTTATGGCAATGAATCCGCCACGCTAGGAGGCCTCGGTGTGGTCGGTCCGACATTTATGGACTATTCGGGAACAATTTCGTCGGTACGCGCTGTTGCACGGTATGTCAGTCAGATTCTGGCAGGCACGAATTAGCCTGTATTCTGGTAGATCGACTAATGCATAAAACTGCATATCCTGCAGCAAACAGATCTGGCTTGGAACTGAAGCAGTTCTAATACAGCACTGACAATAGCTAAACCAACTGACCTAAGGAATCGATACAACAGTGGCTCGTGACTATTACGGAATTTTGGGAGTATCCAAAGACGCCAGCGAGGCGGAGATTAAAAAGGCGTACCGCAAACTCGCCCGTAAATATCACCCGGATGTGAACCCATCCGACGAGGCCGCGTCGAAGTTCTCGGAAGCGACCGACGCCCACGACGTCTTGATGGATCCACAAAAACGCAAAATCGTCGACATGGGTGGTGACCCGATGGAGCAAGGCGGCGGCGCTGGTGGCGGAGCCGGCTTCGGTGGTGCCGGGGGATTCGGCGATATCTTTGAAGCCTTCTTCGGCGGCGGTGCCGGGGGCGGTTCGCGTGGCCCGCGTTCGCGCGTACAGCCGGGCAACGATGCCCTGCTGCGCACCTCGATCACCTTGAACCAGGCGTACACCGGCATGAAGAAGCAAGTCACCGTCGATACCGCGGTGCTGTGTAACCGTTGTACCGGCTCGGGTTCTGCTGACGGCGAAAAGCCGGTGACCTGTGAGGTCTGCAACGGTGCTGGTGAAATCCAGGAGATGCAGCGCAGCTTCTTGGGCAACGTGATGACCTCACGCGCCTGCCACAACTGCCAGGGATTCGGTGAAGTGATCAAGGATCCGTGCAACCACTGCGGTGGCGATGGTCGCGTGAAGAAGCGCCGTGACCTGACCATCAACATCCCGAAGGGCATTGACGACGGTATGCGCATCCGCATGGCTGGCCAGGGAGAAGTCGGCCACGGCGGTGGCGCAGCCGGTGACTTGTACGTCGAAGTGCGCGTGAAAAAGCACGATATCTTCACCCGCGACGCCGATACGCTGCATCTTTCCATCACCGTGCCGATGGTTGACGCCGCACTGGGCACCACCTGCAGCGTGGAAGGCCTGGACGGCGAGGACATCGAATTTGAAATCGCCGCTGGCACCCAGCCGGGTGGCCAGATCGTCAAAGATGGCAAAGGTATGCCACGCGTGCGTACCGATGGTCAGGGCAAGATGATTGCCCATGTCGACGTTGCCGTGCCGACGGATCTCGATAAGAAGACCCGCCAGTTGCTGGAGGAAGTTCGCGACAAGCGCGAGGAATCCTCCCGTGTGAACTCCGAGTCCGACGGCAACTCCGATGGTCTGTTTAGCCGTCTGCGCGGACGCTTCGGCTTCTAGCGCACGAGGTTGTCGCAATGTCACTCCCGGTATTTTTTGCCTCCGCGCCGCTGCCCGCACGCGGCGAGCACACCACTTTGGATGGGGCAGAAGCACGCCATGCGGTGACCGTGAAGCGGATCGCGGCAGGTGAGCACATTCAGCTTATCGACGGCGCGGGTCGCTGGGCAGAAATTGCCGTGACTGAAACCAGCGGCAAAGACCACTTGGCTGGTGAAGCCGTCGCGGTCGGCGAATGCGACCGCCCCGAACCGTACGTTGTCGTCGTGCAGGCTTTGCCGAAAGCAGAACGCAGCGAGCTAGCCGTGGACTTGGCGACGCAAGCCGGGGCCGACGAGATCATCCCGTGGCAAGCCGCCCGCTGTATTGCGAAATGGCAGGGCGCCAAACGCAGCAAAGGCGTGCAGAAATGGCAGTCCGCGGCGGCTGCGGCGGCGAAACAATCGCGCCGGGTGACGGTACCGGAAGTCCGGGAGCCGGTGAGCACCGCGCAGCTGGCGCAGCTGATTGATGGACATACCGCCGTCGTGTTGCACGAAGAAGCAAGTCAGCCGCTAGCCCAGCTGGCTCCAGAGCTTTCCGGGACAGTGTTTCTTATCGTCGGGCCAGAAGGCGGCATCGGCGATGAAGAAGTAGCACTACTGCGCAGCGCCGGTGCGCAGCCAGTGGTTCTGGGGCCACAGGTGTTGCGCACGGCTTCTGCGGCGATGGTGGCGTTGTCCGTCATCGGTGCAGCCACCAGTCGCTGGTGCTCATGTTCGTCATCATAACCCATACGCTTATGAATTCTTATGAACTTTATGAAGTTTATGAATTTATGCGCTGAAGTGGGGAAACGCTGACGAACATGTGTTCGTGTGTCGCTAAACTACCCAAATGTAAACGAATACAAGCTCAAACCGGGTGAGACTTCGATGTCCAAGATTCCGGCTTGCGCGTCCTCGGTATCGAGCAAGTCGACGGTGCCGTCGGCTGCCACCGGGAACTGCTTACCATCGGCGGTGATCGTGCCGTTGCCAGATACCACTACCTGCACGCGTGATGCGCGGTAGTTCAGCCGGATCTTTGCGTTGTCACCAGCGGTGATGTTTTCTTGCTCGATCGTCCAATCGCCTTCCAGCGTGTACTGGCCGATCTCTGGTTCTGGCCCAGACAAGGTGCCGGATTTATATGCGGGGTTGGCGTAGTAGCGTGCGCGTTGGCTGCCCAAATAGGTCTCTGGGTTACGCTGCTGGGTGGTGACGTCGTCAGCATCTTCCAACGGTGCAGGAAGCTCGACGGATGGGTCGCGTTTTTGTAGCAACTCGCGCACTAGCTGCTCGGTGCGGGCGTAGGCGCCTTCGCCTTCGTGGATCTCGCGGACGGTGCCGTCGGCGTCGACAAGATAATGCGCAGGCCAATAGTGGTTGTTGAAGGCCTTCCACGTCGCAAAGGAATTATCTTGGGCGACGGGGTAGTTGATGTTTTGCTCGGCAACCGCTTGGCGCACGTTTTCAGTTTCGCGTTCGAAGGCATATTCCGGTGCGTGGACGCCGATGACGGTCAGACCGTAATCACGGTAGTGATCATAAAGCTTGGTGATGTGCGCATTCGCGCGCTGGCAGTTGATGCAGGCATAAGCCCAGAAATCGATCAGCGTGACATCACCGGAGGTGCGCGGGTCGATCGGTGCGTCCGTGTTCATCCAATTTTCCAGACCCACCAATTCCGGCACCGTGCCACAGCTGCCCAACTCGCCGATGCCACGGCAATCTTCAAGCGAGTCAGAGCCGCCGTCGTTGTGAGCCAGCTGCGCGGTGACGGATTTTTCTGCATCGCCGGTCCAGTTGGGTAGTTTCTGCTGGATCCAGGCAGGTGCGCCCAACGCTAGGGCCCCGGCCATCGCGATGACTACCACACCAGCCGTAGCACGGAAAGCCTTTTGATGGGACTGGAAGAAGTCGACGCGCTTGCCGACCTGCTGGCCACCGAGTGCAAAAGCCAACAGCGGAATAGCAACGCCGATGGCGAAAGAAACACACAAGACAGCGATACGGGCATCAATTTCCCCGGTGGCACCCGCGACGGTGATGGCGGCAAGGACAGGTCCGGCACACGGCACGAACACCACGCCCATCGCCAGACCAACCGCAAAACCACCCTTATCGCGGGCTTTTGCCTGCAATTTGTGCGCACGTGGCAGGAATTGGAAAGGCCATTCCAGCAGCTCCTGCAACTTTGGGAAGATCATTCCCAGGCCGACGAGTACCAGCAGCGCGATGCCGATCTTCCACAAAATATCGGCGGGCAGACCCAGCGCGTTCAACAGCGTGGTGGCAAAAAGCGTGACGACGGTAAAGCTGGTGACTAAGCCACCGATGACGAGCCACGGCCGCGCTTTGGAGCCTTGGGATACCGCTAATACCAGCGGCAGGATGGGCAAAATGCACGGTGAAATGCCCGTGATGAGGCCACCGATGAAACCGATGGCGATTGTGCTGAGCATAGTTGTGTGACCTTTCTTGAATTTCCGCAGCGACGGCGCGCAGATCGCGGCGCGCTGTTTTGTTAGTCATGTGCTTTTTCGGAACCAACCGTGGTGCTGGATTGGTTGAGGCGCTGAAAATTTGCTGAAGGTTTGGAAATTTTTTAAATTTTCCAATCCGGTTTCGTGATGGCTCCGCAGTAGTACATGAAGGCAGTTGACCCACAACAATGTAGGGCTGGCTTCGCACAGTGATTCCTAACCGCTATCTCGAAGGAGAAAACCCCGTGTCTGCACACATTTCTATGAAGAAGTTCTTTGTTGCCGCCGCTGCTGTTGCCATCAGTTCGGTTGGTTTGGCTGCTTGCAGCAACGATGATTCTGCGGAGACGCCGAGCACTACCTCGGAAACTTCGACGCAGATGAGCAGCGAGAAGATGACGAGTGAAAAGATGTCTGACTCCGACAAGATGGAGAAGAACGACAAGATGGAGAAGAACGACAAAATGGAGAAGAACGACAAAATGGAGAAGAACGACAAGATGGAGCACGACGACAAGATGGAGAAAGACGAAATGGAAGGCGACAAGATGAACAAGTAGTATCTGAAGCTGTGTCTAGTTGCAGCCCCGAAGAACATGCTCGTCTCGACGCGCTCGTCGAAGGCGTCGCTCGCGGGGATCAGCGCGCCTTTTCACAGCTTTATGATGCTCTCTCGCCGTTGGCATTTGGTGTGATCATCCAGGTTTTGGGCAATAATTCCTTAGCCGAGGAAGTCTTGCAGGAAGTTTTCGTGGAAGTCTGGAATAAGGCGGATAACTTCGATTCGGACCGCGGCCATGCCCGCACCTGGGTTGGCCGGATCGCTCATTCACGCGCGATCGACAAGTTGCGTGCATACCATGCAAGTGTGCGTCGTGATGATCAAGATTTTGCACTCGACGAACGCATCCGCGGCGTTGATGTGGAAGGTGAAGCGTTGTCGAACGTGGAGGCCTCGCGGTTGCGTGCCGCCGTTGACACGATTGGCGAGCCGCACCGAACTGCCGTGTTGTTGACCTTTTTCAACGGGCTCAGCCATGCGGAATTGGCAGAATCAACTGATGTTCCATTAGGGACCGCGAAAACGCGGGTGCGTGATGGAGTACGAAAACTAGCAGCCGTCTGGGGAAGGGGTGAGTCGCACCATGAGTAATACAGAACAATTCGATGACGAGACATTCGACTCCTTCCTCGATTCCGTTCCGGAGCACACTCCGCCGCGCCATGTGAAAGACAAGGTGCTGGCAGAGATTTCCGGTGCGAAGATTTCCGGTGCGAATGTTTCTGGGGCAGAGATAACCGGTGAAAAAGCTACTGAAACCAGCTCTCGAGAAATGAGCGCCGGAGAAGTAGGTAACGTCGTTCCTCTGCGAGCGCGTACTGGTAAGTCGCGTAAGCCGATGTGGGCATTTGGTGCTGCCGCTGCTGCGGCGTTGTTGGTGGGAATCACGGTGATCACACCTGTGGTGAACAGTGATTCCGATTCCGCTGATGATGGTACCGTCGTCGCCGAAGAAAGTGTGCAGGACAAACCCGCAGGCAGTGTACAGGAAGCGGCTGATGGTCACGAGCAGATGCATGAGATCATGTCGGCAAATGACATGGTTCGCGGCACGACTTCTGCGGAAGGCGCGCGACTCGAAATCGTCTCCTCAACGGAGATGGGCAAAGCCGGCGCTATGGTCGATGGCCAGCCGGAGCTTGCCGACGGCATGGGCGCGCAGGTGTGGTCCGTCGACAAGAATGGTGTGGTGCGCTCGGCAGGCGTGATCGGGCAAGACCCGCACGACGGTGTGTGGATGCCATTTGATGCGGCAACCAGCAAGGTCATGGTCACCGAAGAGCCTGCCGACGGTAGTGAGTTGCCGAGTGGTCGTATGCTCGCCGAAGTTGTGCTCGAGGCCTGAATCTTGGTTGTCGGGCGCAGAACTTCGTTGGTTATCAGTTTCAGTTGGTAGGCTGGCTGCGTGCACATTCAAACCCGGAAAATTGACCTGGATCCCGCCCACGCACGCACAGTGTTGGGCACCACCGATGAAAATCTTCGCGTGTTAGACAATCACTTGGACGCGGATATTTTTGCCCGCGGAACCATGGTGAAAATTACCGGCCCAGATTATGAGGTCGCACGAGCAGTCAAAGCCTTTGGTGAACTCGAAGCCATGGCGCGGCGCGGGCATACCGTCAGCCCGGACGGCGTCAAGCACGTGTTGTCGCTGTTGAGCGAGGATTCTCCCATTGCTGTGGCGCAAGCGCTGGGCGGCAGTATCGTCTCGCGGCGCGGGAAAAAGATTCGTGCGAAAACCGTCGGGCAGGCAGAATACGTCGACGCCATTGATGAAAACACTATTGTCTTTGGCTTGGGTCCGGCGGGTACTGGCAAGACGTACCTGGCAGTCGCGAAGGCCGTGCAAGCTTTGCAGAACAAGCAGGTGCAGCGCATTATCTTGACGCGTCCTGCCGTCGAGGCCGGCGAGAAGCTGGGCTTTTTGCCAGGCACGCTGAACGACAAGATCGATCCGTACTTGCGTCCGTTGCATGATGCGCTGCGCGACATGTTGGATCCAGAAGCCATTCCACGGCTGATGGAAGCCGGCATCATTGAGGTTGCCCCGCTGGCATATATGCGTGGGCGCACGCTCAACGACGCATTTGTGATTCTCGATGAGGCACAAAACACCACCGCGGCGCAGATGAAAATGTTCTTGACGCGCCTGGGCTTCGGTACCACGTTTGTGGTCACCGGTGATGAATCGCAGGTGGATCTTCCGCGTGGGCAAAACTCTGGGCTGAAGACGGTGCGTCGCATTCTCGACGGTGTGGAAGGCATTCACTTCGCTGAGATGGGCGCTGGTGATGTGGTTCGTCATGCGCTGGTCGGCCGCATCGTTGACGCCTATGACTACTACGAGCACGAGCATCAAGAAACCCGCCAACAAAACAGCCAGCACAGGCGTGAGCAAAACCACCATCAGCAATCCGGACACTAACGAGACAGGAACCGCTCATGAGCATTGAATTTTTTAATGAATCTGGTTTCGACGGCATTAACGAAGAAATGCTGCTCGATGTCGCGGCGTTCACTCTGGCGGCCATGGACTTAAGCCCAGAGGCGGAAGCCACGATCACCTGCGTCGACGAGGACACCATTGCCGAATTGCATATGCACTGGATGAATCTGCCGGGCCCGACGGATGTCATGAGCTTTCCCATCGACGAGCTCACCCCGGGGTTCCACACCACCCGCCCGGATGCAGAGCTGGCTGGCCCGGCGATGCTTGGCGATATTGTGCTCTGCCCAGAATTCGCGCAAAAACAAGCCGATGCCGGAGGGCACAGCTTGGCACATGAGTTGGCTTTGTTGACGACGCATTCGTGTTTGCATTTGTTGGGGTATGATCACGGGACCCCGGTAGAAGAAAAAGAGATGTTCGCACTACAAAACGAGATTCTCGCGGACTGGTACGACGACATCCAGCGCCGCGGCATGAACTTCCCGCCGAAGCCAACCGGCCCACAGGCCTTCCCGTCGGCAGCCGATCGTGCTGATTTGGATGAGCAACTAGCAGGTGGGCAGCTTGCCGACGGCGAGATCCCGGCGATTGGCGAGCCACAGCACAACGATGGCGAATCCACTACTGACGAGTCCCAGGTTAAGAGGTAAGAACCCATGAATATGAACACCGTATTGTCCATCCAGTCACACGTGAGCTTTGGGCACGTTGGAAACTCCGCTGCTGTATTCCCGCTGCAGCGCGCGGGCTATGAGGTGTGGCCGGTGCACACCGTGAACTTCTCCAACCACACCGGTTACGGCGACTGGGGTGGTCCGTTGCTCCCAGCAGACCAGGTAGGCGATGTTATTAATGGCTTGGAGCGACGCGAAGCATTCGAGAAGATCGACGTGATTTTGTCCGGTTACCAGGGCAGCCCGGAGATCGCCGATGTCATTATCGATGCTGTTGAGCGGATCAAAAAGGCTAACCCGGATGCGCTGTATGCGTGTGATCCGGTAATGGGTAACGCAAAATCGGGGTGCTTTGTCGACGATTCCATTCCACCGCTGCTGCGCGATAAGGTCGTGCCGGTTGCCGATATCGTCACCCCGAACCAATTCGAGCTCGGTTACCTGACGAACAAACCCGTTGAGACTTTCGAGCAGGTGCTCGAAGCCGTGCGCGCCCTACAGGCGATGGGCCCACGCGTGGTGCTGGTGACCTCGCTGGTACGCCCGGGCAACGACGACGATGTCATCGAGATGCTGGCTGCCGACGGCGACGAAGTCTTCCTGGTGCAAACCCCGTACCTGGATTTCAAGCGCAATGGTTCGGGTGATGTGACTGCTGCGCTGTTCAGCGGCCACTATTCCTACCATGGTGAGGTATCCAAGGCGCTGGAGGCTACGGCGGCTTCGGTTTACGAGCTGCTGGAGACTACCTACAAGCGTGGTTCCTCTGAGCTTGATTTGATTGCGGCACAGGATTGCTTCGTGGATCCGAAGCGACACTTCGATGCCAGCGCTGTTACTGCAGGTGAGAACTAAACCATGAGCATCGACAATTATCTTGACGTTCCTGAAGGCTTCCGCTCTGGTTTCGTGAGCTTTGTGGGCCGGCCCAATACCGGCAAATCTACGCTGACCAACGCCCTGGTGGGGCAGAAAATCGCGATCACGGCGGACCAGCCAGAAACCACCCGCCACGCCATTCGTGGCTTGATTCACCGCGAGGATGCGCAGATCGTCGTCGTCGACACGCCAGGTCTGCACCGTCCGCGCACTCTCCTCGGCGAGCGACTCAATGAGCTGGTCAAAGACAATTATTCGGACGTCGACGTGATCGGTTTTACCGTTCCTGCCGATGAGAAGATCGGCCCGGGCGATCGCTGGATCTTGGATAATATTCGCAACGTGGCGCCGAATGTACCAATCATTGGAATCGTCACGAAGTTGGATAAGGTTGGCCGCGATGCCGTCGGCAAGCAACTGCTCGCGTTGCATGAGCTACTCGGTGGCGATTGCGAAGTCGTGCCGGTTTCTGCGACTGAGTACACGCAGATCGACGTGCTGACCGATGTGATCGTGCAAAAACTTCCGGAAGGCCACAAGTTTTACCCGGATGATCACGTCACGGACGACGATAATTTCACCCGGATTAGCGAATTGATTCGCGAGGCCGCGCTGTCTGGTCTGCGCGATGAGCTGCCGCACTCGGTGGCGGTGGAAATTGATGAGATTCTTCCCGACGATGATCGCCCAGGTGTCAGCAATATTCATGCTGTGCTTTATGTTGAGCGGCCAGGGCAAAAGAAGATCATCGAAGGCAAAGATGGGCGCCGGTTTGGTCGCATCGTGCACACTGCACGCAAGCAGATCATTGAGCTACTGGGGCACAACGTCTTTTTGGACCTGCGCATTAAGGTGCTGAAAAACTGGCAGTCGGATCCGAAGTCGCTGGGACGGCTCGGGTTCTAGCAGGGGATACAGCAGTGGCGCGTTCGAAGCCTTATCGCGAAAACGCCGTCGTTGTGCGCACTTATGATTTCGGCGAGGCTGACCGCATTATTGTCTTGCTGACTCAACAGCACGGGGTGGTGCGTGCAGTGGCCAAAGGGGTACGCCGCGCGAAGTCACGTTTTGGCTCGCGGCTTGCACCATTTGTGCACCTGAACGTGCAGCTTTATCCGGGACGTAACCTTGATACCATCACTGGCGCCGATACGGTCGCGTTCTTCGCCACCGGAATCATTGATGATTACGAGCGCTATACCGCCGGCTGTGCGATGCTGGAAGCTGCCGAGCGCCTGGCACAGCCGGATGATGAATCACTGTTCCGCGCTCTGATCGAGGCGCTTGGGGTGCTTGCCGACGCCGAAGACCCGGTGGCAGTGCTCGATTCTTTTTTATTGCAGGCTATGGAAGTTGCCGGTTGGGCGCCGGTGCTGTTTGCGTGCGCGCAGTGTTCGCGCCCCGGCCCGCACCACGCGTTTCACCCCGGCGTGGGTGGTGCGTGTTGTCACCAGTGTCGCCCGAGCGGTTCGGCGGATATCGCAGAAGAAGTGTTGCATTATATGTGGCTTTTGGCTGGTCGCTACTGGGACAAAGCCTCGGCTATCACAGCAGCTCACCCGGAGTATTCTGCCGCCGCTCACCGTCTGGTGCGCGCTCATTTGCAATGGCACATGGAACACAACGTTAAAGCACTGAGCATCATGGAGCAGTCGCTGTAAACTATCCAGCGATGAGTATTTTCAGCACGGACCACCAGATCCCGCAGCAGTTCATCCCACGCCACATTGCCCTGGTCATGGACGGAAACGGCCGTTGGGCACAAGAGCGCGGTATGGAGCGCACCGAAGGCCACAAGCGCGGCGAGGCCGTGTTGATGGATGCCGTAGATGCCTGCCTGGAGCTCGGGGTGGAGTATTTGTCGGCGTATGCGTTTTCGACGGAAAATTGGCGTCGTTCTGCCAGCGAAGTGCGTTTTCTCATGGGCTTTAACCGCGATGTTTTGCGCAGGCAGCGGGATATTTTGCATGAGAAGGGCGTGCGTGTGGTTTGGGCGGGTCGCCGCCCGCGGTTGTGGCGCAGCGTGATTAAAGAGTTGCGTGAAGCCGAGGAGCTGACAAAGAACAACACGCGGATGACGCTGGTTATGTGCGTGAATTATGGGGGCCGTGCCGAGCTTGCCGACGCCATGCAGCTCATCGGACGAGATATCGAATCGGGCAAACTGCGTGCGGGGGATATCAACGAAAAAACTATCGGACGTTATTTGTATGATCCGACGATGCCTGATGTGGATTTATTTTTGCGTCCGTCGGGCGAAAAGCGCACCTCGAATTTTCTGTTGTGGCAATCGGCCTATGCAGAGATGGTGTATCAGGATAAGCTGTTTCCTGATTTCACCCCGCAGGATCTCTACGACGCGGTGGCGGAATACGCCCGGCGAGATCGTCGCTTCGGAGGTACCAAGTGAGCCAGCAGCCATCGGAGCAGCAGCTAGAGCGGTGGCGGCGCTACCTCGCTAATGAACGCTCGGAAGCTGCGGTGTACAAGACTTTGGCTGCCCGGCAGAAAAACCCCGAAGACCGGGAAATTCTGACCAAGATTGCTGAGGCTGAGTCGCGCCACCAACAGTATTGGCGCGATAAGTTGGGTGATCAGTTAGGGCGCCCGCGTAAGGCTGATTTCAGCACCCGGCTTTTGGGTTTTTTGGCGAAGATTTTTGGTTCCGTGTTCACGTTGGCGCTGATGCAGTCAGCGGAATCGCGCAGCCCTTATCTTGTCGACGAGGATGCTTCCGATCAATTGGCGATGGATGAACAAGTCCATGCCGAGGTGGTGCGCGGGCTCGCTACGCGATCGCGCGAGCGTATGTCGGGCACGTTCCGCGCTGCGGTTTTCGGTGTCAACGACGGTTTGGTTTCGAACTTGGCGCTGGTTCTTGGTGTCTTGGGCTCTGGGGTCGGGCCTTCGGTGGTGTTGATCACCGGTGTTTCTGGTTTATTGGCCGGTGCTTTATCTATGGGCGCCGGTGAATTTATTTCTGTGAAATCGCAGAATGAGTTGTTGGGGGCTTCGCAACCACAAACCTCGTCGTCGCGGATGGCTGCGAATGTGGATGTGGAGGCTAATGAATTAGCGCTGGTCTTTCGCGCTCGTGGCATGTCGGAAGACGATGCGCAGCGCAAGGCAGACCAATTATTTGCGCAAATTTCCCAGGGCACTGAAGATACTGAGGATGAAGAAGTCGGCCAGGTGCATTCCACGGGTGAAGCCTGGGCTGCTGCAGTCTCAAGTTTCTTATTTTTCGCCGGCGGTGCATTGCTGCCGATCTTGCCGTTTATTTTCGGTGCCTCGACCACTACTGGTGCGGTCGTCGCGGTGATATTGGTTTCCCTGGCTTTGTTGATCACCGGGGGAGTGACCGGGATTTTGTCGGGTAAACCGCCGCTGTGGCGAGCCGCACGCCAATTGTTGATCGGGCTCGGAGCGGCTGGGGCGACGTATGCGCTGGGATTGGTTTTCGGCGGGGTAATTTCTTAAGTCCAGGGACTCAGCAGTCCAGGGACTCAGCGAGCACAAAGACTCAGCGCGTGCTCGCTAATCCGACTTTTGGCAGTCCGCGCACACACCGAATACCTCGGCATCATGGCCGGTGAGTTGGAAACCATAAGCTGCCACCACTTCGCGCGCCCAATCCTCGACCGGGCCGCCGTCGATTTCTTCGGTGCGGCCACAGTTGGTGCACACAAGGTGGTGGTGATGGTGGTGGTTGTCGCAGCTGCGATATAGGGTTTCGCCGGAAGGCATGTGCAGTACGTCGACCGCTTCGATTTCGGCGAGTGACTGCAGCGTGCGGTAGACCGTCGTCAAGCCGACCTGGTTGTCGCGGTGCACCAATTCGTGATGAATGGCTTTGGCAGAGGCGAAATTATCCAGGTCACGCAGCACCTGAATGACGGCGGTGCGCTGGCGCGTGTTGCGGGCGCCGAGCTTGGGAATGGCGGACTGTACGGAAGACATTCTTCCAGTCTATTTAAGGAGCGATGCTGGCCGCAATGGCTGCGATGTTGAGAGCCTCGCGGCGAGTGAGTTGGTAGGTTACTTCGCGCCCGCACGAATGAGACGAGACCAAGCCGGATTGCTTGAGGATGCGCAGGTGCTGGCTCACCAGCGGTTGGGAGCGGCCCAATTCGCTGACAAGTTCGTAGACGCAGCAGTCGCGCTGGCTCAGGCAGTGCAGGATTTGCAGGCGTAGGGGAGAGTTGAGCGCGCGGATGATCGTCGCTGCTGCGGTGGTATTCGCGATAACGTCGGTGGGCATCACGAGTCCTTCCTGGTGAGTGGTATATCCACAGCGGATTTTCTGCTACGGATAGCGCTCCCGAATTATTGGGAGCAATCTTCAATAAGTGCAATCTTAAACGTTTTCAGGCGCCTGAACAAAATGCGAGGAAGTGTTGCCTTATGCTTACTCCATGTTTGCCTAGGAACCTACCCCCATCCGGGTTCGGGCTTGGGTTACCTAACTCTAGAAGGGTCGCGTTGACGCGGTAGGATAGCCTGCGACGACCCGTATCATTCGGGTGCGGACGACAACCGACTTATCCCCTACCAGAGGAGTCCTTTTTACAATGGCGAATGTCATCGACACCGTCGTAAACCTATGTAAGCGCCGTGGCTTGGTCTACCAGGCTGGTGAGATTTATGGCGGCTCGCGTTCAGCATGGGATTACGGCCCGCTGGGTGTTGAGCTGAAAGAAAACATCAAACGCCAGTGGTGGCGCCACATGGTGCAATCCCGCGATGACGTCGTCGGTATTGATTCTTCCATCATCCTGCCGCGTCAGACCTGGGTCTCGTCCGGCCACGTGGAAGTTTTCACCGACCCGTTGGTGGAATCCCTCTATACCCACAAGCGATACCGCGCTGACCACCTGCTGGAAGCCTACGAAGAAAAGCACGGCCACCCGCCAGAAAACGGCTTGGCCGATATCAATGACCCAGAGACCGGGCAGCCAGGTAACTGGACCGAGCCACGTGCATTTTCTGGTCTGCTGAAGACCTTCCTGGGCCCAGTCGACGACGAAGAAGGCCTGCACTACCTGCGCCCGGAGACCGCGCAGGGTATCTTCGTGAACTTCAAGAACGTGTTGACTTCCTCGCGCATGAAGCCACCGTTCGGCATCGCGAACATCGGTAAGTCCTTCCGCAACGAGATCACCCCAGGCAACTTCATCTTCCGTACCCGTGAGTTCGAGCAGATGGAGATGGAATTCTTCGTTGAGCCGGGTACCGACGAAGAATGGCACCAGTACTGGATCGATGACCGCCACCAGTGGTACATCGACCTGGGAATCAAGCCAGAAAACCTGCGCCTGTATGAGCACCCACCAGAGTCGCTGTCGCACTATTCCAAGCGCACCGTCGACGTGGAATACGCTTTCGGTTTCCAGGGTTCGAAGTGGGGAGAGCTGGAAGGTGTTGCCAACCGTACTGACTACGACCTGCGCGTGCACCAAGAAGGCTCCGGCGAAGACATGTCGTATTACGACCAGTCGAAAGAAGAGCGCTGGATCCCGTACGTCATCGAACCGGCTGCCGGCCTGGGCCGTTCCATGATGGCATTCCTTGTCGACGCCTACCACGAGGAAGAAGCACCGAACGCCAAGGGCGGCACCGACAAGCGCGTCGTGCTGCGCCTGGATCGTCGTCTGGCACCGGTCAAGGTTGCGGTTCTTCCGTTGTCGAAGAAGGAAGAACTCACCGGCCCGGCCAAGGAGCTGTCACAGAAGTTGCGCCAGCACTGGAACGTCGACTTCGACACTTCCGGCGCCATTGGCCGCCGTTACCGTCGCCACGATGAAATCGGTACGCCGTTCTGCGTGACCTATGACTTCGATTCCTTGGAAGACGGCGCCGTGACCGTGCGTGAGCGCGACACGATGGAACAAGAACGCGTGGCCATCGAGGATCTGGAATCCTACTTGGCTGCACGCCTGCTCGGCTGCTAAAAGCCGGGTTGCTAAAGCTGCGTGGCTGCAAGCTACAAATCTGCAAGCTGCCAAGCTGTCAGTTAGGCGCTACAACAGAAAGGCACGCACATGCGTCATACCAGTTGGGACCGTAATGACCGCAATACCCCGGTATTGCTGGAAGAAGACGGGCCGCAGCGCCTGGCGGTATTCAGCGACGATGCGGCCGAGTTCGACGGCTCTCGCTGGCAGCTGCAGGTAGAGCAATCCCGCGGGATCAAAGCCGTCGACGCAGAATCCGGCGAGTCCCGTCTGACTATCGACGGCAACTTAGCGCGCGCCAAGCGTTTGCTGGCGCGTGCTGGCGAACGCGAGTTTAGCTTTGTTAATGAATCCGGCAAGAATTGGATCATTGACGACGAAAACGGCAACAAAGTCGCACAATTCACCGGTTCCAACCGTGGTGTGCGCCGTGCCGTTTTAGAATTTGATGCTGAAGCCGATGCGAAACCACTGCAGCGTGATGAAATCATCGCGCTGAGTTTTGCTGCTCGCATGATTCTAGAATCACGACTGTCGTCGTCGGCAGTCGGTATTATCGCCACGCTGTTGCTGTGCACAGTCGTGGCGATCTTGGCGTTTCTGTTCTAGCTGTGGTTTAGCGTTTAGAACGACCCTCCGGAGTGGCCGCCGCCGAAGCCACCACCACCTCCACCGAAGCTTCCGCCGCCACCGAAACCGCCGCCGAAGCCACTGCTGCCTCCGGAACCACCCAGGATCGAGCCCAGCACCATTCCAGTCAACAAAGATCCGGTGGAGCTGCGCCCGCGCCGGTAACCACGGCCACCGCCTGGGCCACCGAAACCACCACCGTGCGAATTCATCGAACGTTGGTGGTCTTTCACGTCATCTTCGGCGCGCTTAATCGCAGCCTGGGCAGCCTGTCCGGCACCACGGGCTGCTTCGATTGCTAGGCGCGCATCGGTATCACGCAACTGCATGGCCTCGGCGTGCATGCGTTGGGCGTCGGCAAGCGCGGTACGAGCCCCGGATTTCACTATGCGGCCGCGGGAAGAAATCAGGTCCTCGGCCGCACGGATCCGCGAGTTGGCAGACTGCAGCTGTTGCTGCAGAAGCTGCAGCGTGCGCTGGTGATCGGCGGATTTTTCGCGCACGCGATCCAGCTTGTCATCGAGTTCAGTATCGGCATCCAGCAGCTGGTTGTAGCTGCCCAGCGGGTCGGTGTCTTTGTTCTCCTTGGCCTGGGCTAAAGCTTGCCGCGCGTTGTCGACGATGGTATCGAGCGCATCCCAATCGGCCGGGGTACCGTCCTGCGAGCCCCGTTGTTTCAGCTGCTTGGCCTCGTCGATTTCTTCTTCAACCTCAGTGATCAAATCGTTGATGCTCGATTTCGCGGTCGCGATATCAGAGCGGGCATTTTCCACACCATCGAGCAGCCGGGTGGTGACTTCCAAGGCGTGTTCTGCCTCGCGGATGGTTTCCACCAATCCCTGCTGTTGGCCGGCAGGCTTATCGTGCAGCTGGTTGGCGTGCCCGAGCAGATCCTCGGCTTCTTCCAAAGACACCTCGGCCATCTCTGGGTTATCGGCTATCGAGTGCAGCACCTCGGCCGAATAGCTTTCCCGCAGTGATTCCATGGTGGATTGGGCACGCTGCAACTGCGCACGTGCTGCGACGCTGCGCTGGGTGAGCTCGGAGATTTTCGTGCCAGCTTGACCAAGCAAGTTGCGCATTTCGGCGAATTTCTCGGCTTGCGAATCCAACTCGCGATCGGCCTTCCCGCAGTCGGAGATGATCTCGACTAAGCGGGCGCGACGCTGATCTTCAGGCAGTGTGTTGTGCGAATCCAGCTCGTTCTTCGAGCGGAAGGCGCGCTGCATGACGGATTTCGAGTTATTCATCGCGCGAGTGAATTGACGTGCGCGGTCGGCGCCGAACTCCGCGATTGCTAGGTCGAGTTCTTCTTTGGCGCGGCGGATGGATTCATCGGTCGAGGTAATTTCTTCATCGGCGCGTTCTTCCAGCGTGGCCACCGGCAAGCGCAGCAGCGAGCTGGTGTCATCCGGCGAGATCTGCCGGGCGTCGGCAAGCAATTTCGTGGAATCCTGCTTGGTCTTGCGACGGTTGTAGTACCAGATACCACCGCCACCAGCGACGACGGCGAGACCGCCAGCAGCAAGCCAGCCTGCGCCACCAGAATCGCCACCGCTGCCGCTACTCGTGCCACCGCTGCTCGTGTCACCGCCACCAGCAGAACCCGTTCGCACCGCTTGCGCAGCGGCCAATCCCGCGGCTGCGAAATCGTCGTTAATCAATTCGTCGTAAGCCGCAGCGGATGCAGCATCGAGTTTGTCCTGGCTCCAAGTTCCACCAGGGGAGGCATAAACGTCATATTGCTGATCTTCCACGGCGATAGCGAGCACACCGACGTTGCTGCCTTGCCCGCCACCGTTAGCCGCGGCGGTGGTTTCTGCGAACTCTTGCGAGCTCATCGAACCGAAGGTGTCGGTGTAGACGATGTAGAACTGGATGCGGTCGGATTGCTGCAGTGCTTGCAGTTCATCGGTGATGGCTTGTTTTTGTTCGTCGTCAAGGATGCCGACGCCATCGACCAGCTGGGAATCCAAGCGCCCGGCATCAATGGCTTGGGCGAGCGTGACAGCTGATGCCGTGGTGGCCTCGACCGCGTTGGTGCTGGCCTCGGCTGCGTCGACCTCGGCCGCGTTGGCTGGTCCAGCACCGAGCGCACCGAAGGCCGCCACCCAGCCGGTAGCAGCGGTGACGGCCGCGATCCCGGCTGCGGTGCGGAAACCTTGCGGGCTTCCAGAACCAAGCAGCCGACGTCGGAAAACTGTTGGGGTTGCTGAAACTGAATTCTGCCGCATGGCGACGATAATACCCGCGTTGCCCATAAGGCAGACTAGAAAGCGTGAAATTGCGAAACCTCCGTGCCACCTTGACCACCACCGCCTTCGTCAGCACATTCGCCGCTGCTATCGCAGCCCCACTGCTGATCACCGGTGTACAGGCAACCCGCGTTCTGGTCATCGCTCGCCGACGCATCTATCTGCCGGAATACGAGCCCGAAGCCATCGCCGTGTTGGGCACTGCGCAATATAACGGCACGCCGTCGCGGCAATTCGCCGCCCGTCTTGAGCAGGCGAAATTCGCCTCCCGCATCTTCCCGGATGCCCAAGTGTTGTGCCTCGGTGGTGCGTTGCCTGGCGACGACGACACCGAAGGCGCGGTAGGCGCGAGGTATCTGCAAGCACGGGGGATCGCCGCGGCAGAAGCCGTCGGCGCAGGCTCTGACACCTCTGCTAGCCTCGCTGCGACGCTGAGCCGCTACCCGAACCTCGCGGGCTGCGATGTCATGCTGATCACCGACCCGAACCACAGCCTGCGCGCGGAAAAAATCGCCCGTCGCTATGGGGTGATTCCGCAGGCCTTTCCCACGCCGCATTCCCCGAGCCGGTACCCAAGCCGAGCGTGGTGGAAATCCTTGGCCCATGAGATCGGTGGCCTGTGCGTTGCCGACGTGTATGTGCTGGCGGGTGCGTCGCATGCGGTTAGGCTGGAAAGCATCTTGCGCCGAGTGCAATCCGCGGTGTGGCCGTCGCGCCGAGCACGGCACGAGGAATTGCGTCGGCAATACGAGCAGGCACAACAGCCGGAATAGGGGAGCACGCAGTGAGCACAGGCCGTTTTCACTATCGCGAAGCCGATATGCAACGCCGCTACGCCGAGGCACCGAAACAAAGCAGCTTGGCGACGCCCGCCGGCTCCGGCACAAGTGCCAGCAGCACACCAAAATTCACTGAACAGCGTGATGAATTCTCTCGCGATCGTGCTCGCGCACTGCACTCGGCGGCGCTGCGTCGGCTAGCGGATAAAACTCAGGTCGTCGGGCCCCACGATGGCGATACGCCCCGCACCCGGCTGACACACTCGCTGGAAGTCGCGCAGATTTCGCGTGGCATCGGCGAAGGCCTGGGGCTGAACCCGGATCTCTGCGAGATGGCTGGGCTGATTCACGATATCGGCCACCCGCCATATGGCCACAACGGCGAAACGGCCCTGGACCAGCTGGCCACCGAATGCGGTGGCTTCGAGGGCAATGCGCAAACCTTGCGCATCCTCACGCTGCTGGAACCGAAAATTCTTGACGACGACGGCGCCAGCCGCGGGCTGAACCTGACACGTGCCGCCCTGGATGCAGCGTGCAAATACCCGCGGACGAAAACGAATGCGGATGGCACCACGAACAAAAAATACGGCTGCTATGACGAGCAAGCCGATGTGCTGGACTGGATACGTGCCTACGATCCGGCAAATAATCACCGCAGCGGTCTCGCGCGGCCGACGATGGAAGCCCAAGCCATGGACTGGTCGGACGATATCGCTTATTCCGTGCACGACGTCGAAGACGGGGTGGTGGCAGGCCGGGTGAATCTCGCGGTGCTGTGGGATCTGGTTGAGCTGGCCGCGTTGGCAGAAAAGGGCGCGAAGGCCTTCGGTGGTGACGCCGAGGAGCTTCTCGACGCTGCCGGCTCACTGCGAGAGCTGCCGGTCATCAATGCCGCTGTGGATTTTGCGCCCAGCTTGGACGGATACGTCAAACTGAAAACAATGACCTCAGAGCTGGTGGGGCGCTACGTCGGAGCAACGATCGCGGCAAGCCGGGAACACAATGAAGCCCTCGTCGACAAGCAACAATTGGGGCGCTACAACGGCACTCTGATTGTGCCCCGCCAAGCTGAGGCTGAGGTCAAGCTGCTGAAAACCCTGGCGGTGCTGTACGTGATGGATGAGCCTTCGCATCTGGCGCGGCAAGATCGGCAGCGCGAGCGCATCTTTGGTGTTTACGACTATCTCGTGGCGGGCGCGCCGGGTTCGCTCGACCCGATGTTCGCGCTGTGGTGGAAACAGGCGGAAACGGCAGCCGGGCGCCAGCGGGTGGTCATCGATCAGATTGCTTCGATGACGGAATCGCGCTTGGAGCGGCTAGCGCAGCAGGCAGCGCAGTTGTCGGGCTTTTTGCACTAGCTCAGCTACGCAGGGGGGGCGAGTTCAGCGATGCAGGGGACTAGCTCAGCTACGCTGTGGCGCCGGGAAAAGGTAGTCTTTGGGGCATGGCTCAAGGACGGATCCCCGATAGTGATATTCAGGCAATCCGTGAGCGCGCCGCGATTGATGAGATCGTCGGCGAGTACGTCCAACTGAAAAACGCCGGGCATGATTCGCTCAAAGGGCTCTCGCCGTTCAAGGACGAGAAGACTCCGTCGTTCCATGTGCGTCCGCAGCGTGGCTACTACCACTGCTTTTCGTCGGGCAAAGGCGGTGATGTTTTCAGTTTCCTGATGGAGATGGAGCAGCTGAGTTTCCCGGAGGCCGTGGAGGCGGTCGCGGAAAAAATTGGCTATCACATCACCTACCAGGGCGGCACGACGGGCGGGCGTCGCGAAAAACCCTGGACCCGGCAGCGGCTGATCCAGGCGAACCGCGCAGCACACGAGTTTTATCGTGAGCAATTAGAAACCGAACAGGCGCGCACGGGCCGCGAGTTTCTGCTGGAACGCGGGTTTTCGCGCGAGCAGATCTACGAATTCGAAATCGGTTATGCACCGGCCGGCTGGGACACGCTGACGAAGCACCTGCTGCGCAAAGGATTTGAGTTCGACGAGCTAGACAAAGCTGGGCTGTCGAAGATGGGCAAGCGCGGCCCGATCGATCGTTTTCACCGTCGGCTGTTGTGGCCGATCAAAGATATCGCCGGCAACGTGATTGGTTTTGGTGCCCGCAAGCTTTTCGACGACGACAAGCTGGGCAAATACATGAACACCCCGGATACCATGCTGTATCACAAGTCGAAAGTTCTGTTTGGGCTGGACATGGCGAAAAAGCATATTGCTTCCGGCCACCAAGCGGTGATCGTGGAAGGCTACACCGACGTCATGGCGATGCACGCGGCCGGGGTAAAAACTGCCATCGCCGCTTGTGGTACTGCGTTCGGCCAGGAGCACCTGCAGGTGATTCGTCGACTGATGCTGGATGATAGCTATTTCACCGGCGAGTTGATTTATACCTTCGACGGTGACGAGGCCGGGCAGAAGGCTGCGATGCGCGCGTTTTCGGGTGAGCAGAAGTTTTCTGGGCAGTCTTTCGTCGCAGTCGCCCCACCTGGGATGGATCCGTGTGACCTGCGCTTAGAGCGTGGCGACGCAGCCGTGCGTGATCTGGTCGCCGACCGCATCCCCATGTTTGAGTTCGTGATCCAGTCGATTCTGGCGACCCAGAAGCTTGATTCCGTCGAAGGTCGCCTGCAAGCTTTACGACGCACCGTGCCGGTGGTGGCGGGGATTCGCGATAAACCATTGCAAACGGAATACGCGCGTCGATTGTCGGGCTGGGTTGGCTGGGAAAGCCCCGATGAAGTCTTATCCCAGGTCCGCAAAGAAGCGCAGAAAGCGCCGAACCCGCAAGACTCTGTCAAGCGTGCACGTCGCTTTGATGGTGAGAGCCCAGCCGGTGCACGGCAGGACAGCCCAGGCATCGTGGCGCCGAATCCGCGGGATACCTACTTGTGGCCGCAGCGGGAATCTCTCAAGTTGGCGCTGCAGTACCCCCAAGAAGTCGGCGAGTATTTCGACGGCTTGGGTGAGGATGTATTCACCAACGACGCCTACCGCGCGGTGCGGGCTGCGATTTATCAGGCTGGGGGAGTCGCCAACGCCCGCGATGGCGTCGACTGGATTGCGGCCGTGGCCGAGCACATGGCTGACTTGGTGGGGCGTTCACTGGTGTCTGAGCTGGCGGTAGAAGAAATTCGTTTCGCCAGCGCCGGGATCGAGGCTTACGGTGATATGGTGCTTTCCCGGTTACAGGAAGCCCGGGTGGGGGATCAGATTGCGCAGCTCAAGGCGCAATTGCAGCGCATGCGACCAAGTGATGATGAGCAAACCTACCATTCGCTGTTTGCTGATTTGGTGGCTCTCGAGCAGGCGCGCCGGGAATTGATTGCGCGGGCGTTTCGCTAGTTAGCTACCGCGCTAGTCTTCGTCGTGTTCGTAGATGCGGTCGGTGCTGCGATCTGTTTCTACGTCGCTGCCGTCGACCTGGTTCGGGTGCTTTTTGCGAGCGCTCAGGTCTTTGACCTCACGCATGCGAGGGTCTGGATCAAGCCGGTCGGCGATTGCCTTGCGTGCAGAGCGCGTCATTGATTTGGTGACCTGAGAGTTGATGGCCTTTTCGTAGGCATCTTTGATTTGGTGGTACCGCTTTCGGCCCGCCTTCGTGCCGAAGACGTATCCCGCGGTGGCACCGACGACGAACTGAATCATGGTGAAACGTTTCCCTTTTCTTTGCAGTTGCGCACCCTGTGGTGCAGTGGGTGCTATGAGCTGTGCCCTAGCCTACCTGTCTCAGCCTAGCTGTCTTGGATGAGTTTTTGGTTGAGTTTTCTTGGCCTACCTGTTTCGGTGGCTCTAGCTGTCTTGGCCTATTTATTTCGGGGTTTTCTAGCTAGCGCGGCCCTAAAATCCCGGTTTTCAAGGTATTGGCTATCTTGTTAAGGCAAGCGTAACCACGGTCACCACGCAGCATGCTGTGATATATGCCCCACAATTTGGGGTTTAGACACATAGTTCACGTGTCAATGTATGTATACTCACTTATCGTGTCGAGCTGGAGTTCTCAGAGGCTAGACACCGCCTCCCCAGTAAACGCTGGGAAAACTCACAAGACTCACAAGAAGGGTTGAAGACATGAAATCGAATACTTTCCGCCGCGTTTCCATCGCAGCAGCCACCGCCGCTCTGGGCCTGACTCTCGCCGCCTGCAGCAATGGCGGCAATGGTGCCCCAGTGACCGTCACTGAAACCGCAGCACCAGCACAACAGAATAACCAGAACAACCAGGGCAGCGGACAGGCTACTGTCACCGTAACTGAAGGTGCTGGCGCTAACGCTGGTAACAATGCTGGTGCTGGTGCTGGTGCTGGTTCCGGTGCTGGCCAGGCAGGTGGCAACGCTGCTACCAACGACCTGCCTACCGATATCACCGGCTACACCGGTGAAGCAGAGCGCGACCTGACCGAAGAGCGTCTGACTAAGGACGAAGTAGCTCAGGTTCTGCAGCGTGCCCACAATGGTGAAGGCAAGGTCAAGTGGGACAACGACGGCTACTGGGAAGTTGAAGTTGGTGGCATCGACATCGACATCGACCAGAACGGTCTGGTTCTTAACGTTGACCGCTAAATAGGTCGCCTCCGCTTCTGCATAGCTTTGTGACTATGCAGGGCACTGAATAATTGGTTCTTTTGGGAACCCAGCGAAACCGTCCGATACGCGCGTAGCGTACCGGGCGGTTTTCTTATGTCGCGGTGGGGATTGAGGCACCCTGTCGTACGGGGAACGTGCGGCCGATGATGGTGCCGTACGGGGAACGTGCCGCCGGGAATGGTGGCTTTGGCGTTGATGGTGTCGATTATGGTCCCTTTTGCAG
>NZ_JAPJNQ010000107.1 GCF_030826625.1 Corynebacterium sp.
AATCTAGGGAATTGGCGACACGCCGTAAAAAACACACTTTTTGTCGTTTAACCCCTTTTGCAAATAGTGAACAAAAAGGCCGCTTTTGGCGGCACTATTTGCAAAACGGGACCAAAACCCGCCGCATCGACCAAAATCCGCCGCATCGACCAAAACCCGCCGCGACCCCCGAATCTGCCGGGGACTTTAAACACGAAGATGCCCCGCTGATCAGTAATTTACTAACCAGCGGGGCTGTATTGCTCCTCCAACTGGGCTCGAACCAGTGACCCTTCGATTAACAGTCGAATGCTCTGCCAACTGAGCTATGGAGGAATATTTTCTGCGATTTCCGGCTTGACCTCTGGTTCTGATTCGATCTGAACCTTTTGGCCTGTGCCTTCCGGCGCAACGATGATTAACTATATAAGTGTATTTAGCAGAGTGCAAATCGCCAGCTCAGGTGTGCTTTTTGGCGGTTTTTGTAGCGTTCTTATCTGCTGTGATGACTGTAACCTGCCAGACGGGAATTATCTGGGGTTCCTTGTCGTTGCGGATGGTGTCAAAACCAATTGGCAGCAAATGTCAGCAATTGACACCACTTAACGCCAATTGGCACCAAGCAGACAGCTTGACCGAATGAACGAAGAAAGGCCTAACAACGAATGAGCGAAAACATGAAGGTCGACGTTCTCGTTATTGGTTTCGGCAAAGCCGGTAAAACCATCGCGATGAAACGTGCCGCAGCAGGCGACCGGGTGGCTCTGGTGGAACAATCCAGCGCAATGTATGGCGGCACCTGCATCAACATTGGCTGCGTGCCGACGAAAGCTTTGCTTACCGACGCAGAACGTCACCACGCGAAACCCACCGTCGATGGTGCCACCGCCTTTACCGAGGCAATCCAACGCCGCGGCACGCTGACTTCCAAGATGAACCAAGCCAACTTAGATCTCGCGGAAGGCAAAGGTGTCATTGTCGTCGACGGGCACGCCAGCTTCATCAGCGAAAAGACGGTGGAAGTCACCGGCGGCGAAGAGCGTTTGGAGATCACTGGCGAGACCGTGATCATCAACACTGGCGCTGAGCCTGTCGTCCTGCCACTGCCAGGCGCCGACCTGGAGCGTGTCATCGATTCCACCAAGGCTCAGCAGCTCGCTGAGCGCCCAGAATCCCTCCTGATCGTTGGCGGCGGTCCGATCGGCATGGAATTCGCGACCTACTTCGCGAAATTCGGCACCAAAGTGACTGTGGTCGATACCGTCGACAAGCCATTCGCCAACTTTGATCGTGACATTGCAGAACACGTCGGCACGATCATGGACACCCTTGACATCACCTGGGTTACGGGTGCTCAGGTCACCGAATTCCGCGAGAGTGGCACAGATGCCGTAACGACGGTCTGGAAAGATAGCGACGGCAATGAACAGACCGCCGAGACCTCGCACGTGTTGGTCGCCGTCGGGCGTAAACCGGCCACGAAGGATCTCGGTCTGGACAAAGCGGGCATTGAGCTGACTGAGCGCGATGCGGTCGCCGTCGACAAGCACCTGCGCACCAACGTCGAAGGCGTCTACGCTGCGGGTGACGTCAATGGTGGGCCGCAATTTACCTACGTGTCGTTTGATGATCATCGCGTGATTCTGTCGGACCGTTGGGGCGATGGCTCCCGGACGACGGACAACCGTGTGGTTCCGACGACGACGTTTATCGATCCGCCCTTGGCGACGGTTGGTTTGGGCGAAGAAGCTGCCCGCAAAGAAGTCGAGGGGCGTGGGAATACGCTGGATGTTAAGGCTGCGGATATTAAGGACATTCCGATCATGCCGCGTCCGAAGGTTCTGGGGAAGCCGGAAGGTCGCGCGAAGATCCTGGTGGAGCGTGAGACTGATCGTATCGTCGGCGCAACCCTGCTGTGTGTGGATGCGCAAGAGCTGATCAACACGCTGGCATTGGCGATGTCTGCGGATATTCCAGCGAGCACCGTCGGCAGTGGAATCTATACTCACCCAAGCTCAAGCGAGGTTTTTAACGCTTTGTTGGGGTAGTGCTTTCCGACGGTTGAATTGCCATTATACTAAACAACAGTTTTGGCGCTCGGGCTTGAGGGCTCGAGAGTGCGAAAACTGGAAGGGGCTATAGCTCAGTCGGTTAGAGCAGTGGACTCATAATCCATTGGTCGCGGGTTCGAGCCCCGCTGGCCCCACAGTATGGGGGTAGCCCAGGTTAGCGATAACCTGGGCTTTTCTCATGTAATTACCACTTGTACTGCGGTTATGCTAACTGTGCAGTAGCGTGCATAGGCGTGCATGTGGGGGTATTCATCTTCCATAAATGTTCCATATGTGCCATGATCTTCCACAAATCTTCCACGATAATTCCACGCCAGGAGAGCCAATTATGGCCACCACCTACCGAACCGCACAAAACAAGGCAAAACCCGCGCCGGGTATGGTGATCTGCGTATTACACCGCATTATGGGCGGGGGATCGTGCTCTCAACCAGTGAATATAGATCGAATAACACGATCAGGGCAGGAAGAGGGCAAGGCTATCACGCTGGTCGATTTCAGGAGTAGAGCCCCGAAAAGGGGTGATTGTTGGAGCGTAGGTGCCGGTGTGCAGGAGCTATGGTTCTGGCACAGGTAAAAGGTGAATTGGAAGGGCCAATCATCTATAGTTGTTGTTAACAGCCCCGACAGCCGCCTCTCTTGGAAGCGTCCCGCTGCACGGACCTGGAAGTGCCCTTGGCGTCAGTCAGGGGTACTTTTCTATAATCATGAAAATTACGGAAGTGTAATATAATTCATTCGATGAATAATATTGAACAACGGGTTCCGTTTCTAGGGATTGAAGGGAAAATACGCTACCTTGCAGAACGGCATTATTTCCCTCGTGAACTTCTAGAAGAGATCGACGAAGAAAGACTAGCCAAGATAAATTTTCATTATTTTCTTGGCTATGCTCGGAATTTTCGCGCTCTGCATGATAAAGGGGCTCTCAACGTGCAGAAGTCACCTAGCGAAGTGTTTGAAATTATCGATCTTGATGCTGAGATGTCTAGTTATATCTATCGCGGTATCCGCAATGTTGAATTGAGACTGCGGCAACTATTTGTTGACGAATTGTGTCGAGTGGCTTCACCATACCGGTACTATTTACAGCCAGATAATTATCAGTTGTTCGATATGGATTACTCCCCAGAAATACTTGTTGACGGGCTGGTCAAGGATATTTCTTTGTATCGAGAGGCATTTGTCGTTGAACATATTGCATTGCAATGCGGCAAAAGGGGGATTGCCCAGCCTCGGGGCACTGATAGGGCTGCGCTGAACTCAATGCGCGAGTTAGTTCAAGAATTGCCGATCTGGGCGACAGTTGACAGTTTTACGCTCGGGCATCTTAACCGGGCAATAATGACTATCAAGAACCCTAAGGATAGTACTTCTCCTCTGTGGAAACGAATTGCTAAATCTCTCGATTTTAAGGCTGAGAGGTTCGATGTAGCTTGTCGGTCTCTATTGTTTCTTCGTAACCAGATTGCGCACCACAACCGATTGTGGATGAGACCAACTGCGGATACTCCTACAAAATCTGGTTTATTCCGTAAGAAGATGAATGATGCCGACCCAAAAGCTATGGTGGTAGCCTTCTATAATCTGGCAAGCCTGCATGGTCGTAACGACGCGAAGCATTTCGCGGCAGGGTTTGAAGACATCCTAGAGAGGAACCCTGCTTATAGCGAGGGAATAAGACGGATCTCAGGAAGTGATGGTCGTGATTAACACCCTTGCTGAGTGAATCTACGCATAGCTCTTGTTCTAGCCCGCTGTTTGTATGAACCCGCGGATTTGAACTATTAGAAATTGTCTAAGAGTTCAATATTTGCTCGGTTCTGCATCCCCCTAAATATTTTTGTGCGCAGAGGTTTCGCAACATTTTCCAATTTGGAAACAGTTGCTTGGCAGTCGAGCTCTCCATCGCCGTAGGTGTTTTAGCGAAAGTTATTTTGTCCCAGCTGTCGCCGCTGCCGGGTTTCCACCCACACCTCAAGTAGATGCTGGGTAACCTCCAACTCGTCAGCAACCGCGGGCAAACAATCACCATGCCACTGCGCGGCTAACGCAAACTCCACAGGCGAGATTAGTAACTTCGCGGCCCACCTATCCGCGCGTGTCTCCTAGCGTAGATTGAAAAACCCGTTATCTACCGGCATATCACCGTAAACCGCAGTAGTGATCTAATGCTCTACCGTGGGCGCTCTGACCTGGTTCCTTTCGGAATTTCCGAACAACCTCACCACGGTCTAATTCTCCAGAATTCACAAGATGCTTCACATGCTCACTCACACTCGAGCGCGAAACATCAAACAGTTCAGCCATTTCCTTCTGGGTTAGCCAAACACTTCCATCAATCAGGCGCAGGTGAATCTCGACACGGCCATCATCGGTGGTGTAAATGACAAACTCACCAAGGCCATCGTTGCTTATTTCAGGCTCGTTCATGACTTAGATCTTCCCTTAAGTTGCTTCCGCATGCAGTACGCCGTCCTGGTTCTGTGAAAATGCGGAATCTGAGGGCTACACCGTCCTGGGGTTATCCACAATCGCGGACACGTAATGACAGCGAATTTCGCCTCCAGTCGAGCGGACGCTGCGGCCGTTGTTTGTCAGCGTTTTTGACTGTTGGCGCTATGGTTTAGCTGACATCGGTGGACCAGGTGTGCACCGGCTCGCCGGACTTCTGATTGTCGATATAAGCGCTGAGCATGCGAGCGATGGCTTGTCGACGCAGTGCGCTATCCGGGCCGTCATGATCCCCGGCAGAAACATCGGTAGGCGCATGGGCCGTAGAAACGGCGGCAGGAACATCGGCACCAGCCTCAGCCCTGAGAGCAGCGGTCGCGTTATCGAGTGCTGCTAGCTGCCAGGTCGCACCATTCTGTCGGTTCCGTGCACGCCCTTCGATGATCCCCAGATGCTTCTGAATCAGCGCCGGAGCAACCTCGAGTTGCTTCAAGCCCTGCTCAGCTTGCTCCAACAAGTGATCGGTCACCAATTCGGCGACGGGGATGGTTCCTAGCGTCGGCCAGCCCATGTTTGCATGGATGCCATCGCGGGCACCGGCGAAGAAGTTGTTCTCCGCATCGTCGAAGGACAAACGCGACCACACCGGCCGAGTCTGGCCGACGAGGAAGTTCACCAAGCCGTAGTAAAAAGCAGCATCGGCGACGATATCCGCCAC